>JBKPAZ010000021.1:0-17438 GCA_046726655.1 Chloroflexota bacterium | reverse complement strand
CCCCCGGGAACGGCGCGGGAGCGTCGTTGTAGAGGATGATCTTCTTCCCGGCGAACTTGCTGAAGTCGACGAGGAGGTCCCAGCGCTCAGCCGGGGCGGTGATGAGGCTGCCAGCGAGCGAGTTGGGATTGAACGGGCGGTCGGAGGAGACATGCACCGGGTGGGGCAGGAAGCCGCCCTCTGTTCCGAGCACGAGAAAGTCGGGGCCTCCCTCGTTGGTTGGCTTGAGCGTGTGGCGGTTGAGGGTGATGCCGTCCGGGCTCCCATCATCCACATAGAGTTGCAGGTTCAGGAACCGGGACTGGCAGCCGTTGAGGACGCGCAGGCGATAGCGCCGGGCCTCGACGGTCGCCTCCGGATATACGCTGCCATTGGCGAGCATCGTGTCGCCGAACATTTCGGGGATCACCGAGGGGTCGGGAGGCAGGCCCAACGGGTGGTGGTCTCCCAACTCCCAGCGGTCCGGCTCGTAAGTATGGGGATACCACAGGCTGCCCACCCCGGTGGGGCCAGGCCAGGTGGGGTCTTTGGTGGCGATGTTAGGTCCGACGAAGATCTTGTCCTGGATGACGATGGGGAGCTCGCGCCCGCCGTGCTCCACGAAGTCGGGCAGGCCCTTGTTGCGCAGGGTGGCCTCGAAGCTGTCGCGGATGATATAGGCGCTGGCGATCCCTGCGTAGGCATTGAGCCGGGTGAGATCGTGGGCGTGGTCGTGGTACCAGACCAGCCGAGCGCTCTGGTTGTTGGTGTAGTAGTGTTCCGCCTGGCCCGGCTGGAGTCCCGGGTTCAACAGCTTGTAGATGTTGCCTTCTGCACTGTGGACACTCGGGCCGTACTGGCCATCCGGGGTAAACCAGGTGAACGGGCCGCCGTCGCTGATCCAGGGTGTGAACCCCCCGTGCAGGTGGGTGACGGTCGCGTTCTGATGCTTCTTTGCGTCAGGGAAGTTGGCGCTGGTGTCGACCGGCAGGATGTGCTTGGGTGGCAGCGTGTTCGTAAACGTGATCTGGATCGGTACCCCACGCTGCGCCACGATGATGCCGCCGAGATGTCTCTGGGGTTGCGCTCCACCGCCCAGTGGCACGGCCGGGTTGTAACCCCATAGCTTCGTCGGGCCGAGGTGGGGGTGCAACTGATCTCTAAACTGCGCGATGCTGAAGGAGTAGTGGGTGACCCCCGTGACGGGAGCTGGGAAAGCATCGGGCGCCGCGACCGTGATCCCCCCTGGGCCGACGCCGCGCAAGGGCTGGATGAACTTCCGCAGCCCCGTGCTCTGATAAAAGGCAAACGCTGACCTGGTATCGAAATACCAGGGGACAGACAACGCCGCTCCAGCGGCCAGCGCACGTGCGATGAATTGTCGCCTGTTGAACATATGCGATGAATCCTCTCTACGCGTAGTCATCACGCGCGTTTTCCGGGAAACATGAGATTATAACGACCAAGATGCCCTTGGCCAATTGACAAGGTACGAAGATACGCGACGGCTCTCTTCCCATAAGCATGAGAAACGCTCATGTAAGAGTCCCAGGAAAAGTTTCATTAAAATTTGTTTCATGAACTGGTCTAATCATGTGCTGAGAAGATCACGGCGAGATCACGAAAATAAGCTGAAAAGTAACAGCTGTCTCACGAAATTTTAGCAATGATATTGAGCTAGGACGAGGATGCTGGCGAAAATCGATCATAGTGAGCATATCGCCAGGAAGACCAGAATCTCGGCAGGGCTGCCTACCGTATAGTACATTTATCAATCAGGGCTTTTTGCGGGAATATTTATTATAGAGGTTTGATGATGCTACTTATCCGAGGTAGGCGCAGTGTAAAGCAGCTTCCCTCGCCGACGATACTTTCAACTGACACTGTGCCACCCATCTCCTCTATCCACTGTTTGACTAATGCCAGGCCCAAACCCGCACTGCTGTCCATGCGAGTACGGTCACTCTCTCCTTGATAGAAGCGCTCCCAGATGTGAGGCAGTTCTTCGGGCGCAATCCCCTCACCGGTATCTTTGACCTGGAGTACGACCGCTTCAAGTTCTACTGCCACCACCAGCGCGATGATACCACCAGGCGAGGTATGGCGCACAGCGTTGCGGAGTAGATTTCGTAGTACCTGCTCCAGGCGATGCGGATCCACCAGCACGCCTGGCATTTCGGATGGTGTATCCGCAACCATCTCGATCCTACTTGACAGCCATACCAACGGAGCACTTGTCTCGACAATGCGTCGGACAAGCTGCCCTACATCAGTAGACTCGCATCGCAACTCGAGCCTTCCAACTTCCGTTCGTGCCAGAGTGAAGAGATCGTCGATGAGCAATTGGAGATGGATTACTTCATCCTCCATCACTTGCAGATCATGCTGAAGTGCAGGCGCTGGCTGCTCATCCCAGTGTATGAGCGTAGTTTCAAGATAGCTGCGCAAGGTTGACACAGGCGTGCGTAGCTCGTGAGAGACAGCAGCAATCATTTCACGGCGTGCTTGAAGCAGTGCAGCAACCGTATCACGCTCTTCCTGAAGTTCGCGCATCGCTCGATCGAGATCAGTCGCCATCGCATTGAAATCGGATTGGAGCTGAGCCACTTCGTCTTCGCCTACGACTGGGATACGAATGCCATAGTTGCCACCGCGTAATGCGCTAGTGGCAGCAGCGAGTGTTTTTACTCGCTGGGTCGTGCGGCGCATGACCAGGTACGAGAACAAGGCTGATGGTGGGACGATTGCGATCAGCGCAATGATGCTCACGACCAACAAGCCAAGCGTTGTCGATACCACCAGGAAGACGTCGGAAAAACGACTGATGATCAGTATCTCAAAAACCACGAGCAGCAGTCCGGTCAAAAGAAGTACGACCATGACATGAGCATGCGTCAACGCCCAAAGCAGTTGCCTGCGCCGGAGCTGATTCCAGAACAGCCAGAGCCGCACTCCAATACGGATGAGAAGAAACATGGCAAAGTCTAGCATCAAGGCGATGGCTGCCAACAATAAGGGCCTGTTGGGGCCTTGCCAAAGTTCATTGAGTACGGCTCCCCGGAGTAGTACCAGCGTAACTATTAATTGCAAACAAGCGAGAAGAAGGCTTAAGATACCGCCAGTTGTGACTTCAAAGAGTCCTTGTTGTCGCTTTTCCCCGTCGGGTAGGTGCAGTCGCAAAGCACACCAGAGGATGCAGCCTATACCAACACACAGGCTAATGCCGATGCGCCAGATGAAAGAGGGCAGATACTGCTGAAACAGGAGCAAGGCGATCCAGCTCACTGTTCCCAGGGTGAGCGCTTCCAGCCCTGCACGTGTTGGATGTGTATGGAGAAAGAGAGGGGGCCAGCGCATCGTCATTGCCTTTCAGCTCGCAGCCGGTAGCCGATGCCCCATACCGTCTCGATGGCTTCCCCCAACGGACCCAGCTTTTTACGCAGTCGCAAG
This sequence comes from Chloroflexota bacterium, assembly GCA_046726655.1. Classification (GTDB taxonomy): domain Bacteria; phylum Chloroflexota; class Ktedonobacteria; order Ktedonobacterales; family Ktedonobacteraceae; genus DATMNR01. The sequence goes on along the minus strand of JBKPAZ010000021.1, from coordinate 14,009 downwards.
ATGGTATTGTCCACTGACCGATCACCGCCGGCATACGTCTCACCCCAGACGGTATCAAGTAGATAGGCACGACTAAAGGCCCGCCCAGGGCTGCGCAGCAGCAAGTGGAGGAGCGCGAACTCGCTGGGACTGAGGTCAAGCGGTGCGCTGTCGATTGTCACCAGGTGGGACTTCGGATCCAGATTCAACCGGCCATAGGTCAGGGGGCCACCAACGCCATCCTGATCGGCTTGAAGTATCTGCTGCACGAGTTCGGTGCGCCGGAGGAGCGCACGTACCCGCGCGATCAGCTCACGCATGCTAAAGGGTTTGGTGAGATAGTCGTCAGCTCCTAGCTCGAGGCCAACAACGCGATCTGTTTCCTCGCCACGGGCTGTAAGCATTAGAACTGGCGTGGGAGATGTCTGCCGAATCCGACGTAGCACCTCCAACCCATCAAGTTTTGGGAGCATCCAATCCAGAATCACGAGGGCTGGTTGCTCCGTTGCATGCACCTGTAACGCACTCACTCCATCAGTTGTATGAAAGACATGATAGCTCTGAGCTTCTAACTCGCGGATAATCATCTGTGCCAGGTCGTATGCGTCTTCGATCAAGAGTATCGTTGTCATTAAGCAGGACCTTTTTGTGAAAAGGAAATCCATACAAAGTTCGACTAAAGTTTACCATAGCATGAGAAAGAACCATATGGCCATGTAATTATTGGCGAGCTTGTTGCCACTTGAGATATCCTATTAAGGCGAAGATGACCAACATTGCCAACCCCAGGAGGAGAAGAATACTTTCAGCGCCCTGGAAAGCTGACGCACCCTGGATTCCCGGAGAGCAGGCGCCTTCTTGCCCCTGTGGATTGAAGAAACCTGTACACATGTAGCCTCCTACCGGGGTAAGGATGGTCGTACTCAGTGTAGGAATTCCGACATCCGGTAGCAGATTCCCCCAGAACCAATAGCCAACGAAAAGGATCTGGTACAGCGGAACCCAGAGTATAGAGGTAAATGCGATGGAACAAGCCCCAATGAATAGAAGACCTGGTAACGCAATCGCTGCAAAGGATGCTAAGGCAAGTGGAAGTGCCTGAATGGTATGCCAACGGAAAAGAATGTAGCCAATACCAATGCTGTATACTGCAAACATGGGTATTAAGGTCGCAATTGTGCTTCCCAGATATTTCCCAAAGATTCTTGCACTTACTGTACACGGTAATGTGTTGAGCAGTTCATCGACTTTCGTCCGCCGATCTCGAGGCAAACGATCAGCTAACACGAGGCCGAACGCAACTGCGAGAAATGATTGCACGATTCCGGTCCAGTAGATGATCGCGGCACTGGCCGGGGTGCTCACCGGTCGATTCCAGGGTTGATGAAATTGGGTGAAAAACAATCCCAGTGCAATGAACGCGATCCAGACTGCACGACGGCGTATCTGCATGCGAAACTCATACGTCAGCGCACCAAAAAACGCTGCTCGCTGATTCATGGTGATGCTCCTCCATCAAGGTATCTGTGCCAATGTTGGATGAGGATTCAGCAATCCCCCTCTGGAGCATTTCTTGCCATCATCCAACGGTAGCATGGTATCTATAAGGCGCTTGCTCGAACAGATATGCGTTGCTCACGCATCAGCCAGACGTAGCTATCCTCCAGGTTAGGCTCCGCCGGTATCGCTCCTGCCTGGGCAGATGGTTCTCCCACGATACGGTATTGCACCGAGGTACCCGTATTCAGCGTGGATACAACCGTAAAGTTTCCTTCTGGTTTAATACCTTGAGTGGTGATGATCCAGACTTTGCCGCGCGTCTCATGAAGCAGGTCTGTCACAGTACCCTGGAAGATAATATGACCGCCTTTCATGATGGCGAGATGCTGGCAGGTTTGAGCGATATCTTCAACGATATGGGTGGACAGCAGGATGGTGCGGTTCCCTCCCAAATCCGACAGCAAATTGCGGAAATGAATGCGCTCCTCCGGATCAAGCCCCGCTGTAGGCTCGTCCACAATCAACAACTGGGGGTCATTAAGGAGGGCCTGGGCGATCCCGATACGGCGCTTCATGCCGCCGGAGAATATCTTGAGCTTGCGGTTGGCGACCCGAGCGAGGGAGACGATCTCGAGCAGTTCCTCAACACGCCCGTGACGCGCTGCACGATCATCGAGCCCTTTGAGTATCCCGATATAATCGAGAAATTCGCGTGCTGAGAGATCAGGATAGACGCCGAAATCTTGCGGCAGGTAGCCCAGCACGCGTTTGATCGCCATGCGACCACGCTCGGTGTTCCCATCGTAGTCACCGATATGTAGCCTCCCATGCGTTGGATGGAGGATGCCAGCGAGGATACGCATGAGTGTCGTCTTGCCAGCCCCATTTGGTCCCAGCAAGCCGAATATGCCGCCTGCAATGGTTAGCGTAGCATCGTTGAGTGCATGAACTCCGCCACGATAAATTTTATCAAGGTGATTGATGGCTATCTCCATAATGAAAATTCTCCTGGTTCTTGTGTCAATGAGGTGATCTTCTCTAAAGGAGAAGTTTCTTCATTCTTCTCCCGCCGCTCCTTGCAGGAGTAGTTCTGTCTTGCGCAACATAAACCAACTAAACAGGAGGAGCGCCAGTGCTGTGCCAGGTAACTCGAAGCGATTGATCAGCCAGAAATTGATGTAGGGTGCAAGTGTGGTCGGAAAGAGAAACACTGGCTTCAACCAATCGATGATGGCAAAATAGCCATAGAAGATGGCTTCTACCGTCCAGATTCCGCCAAGCAGCGCACTGGTGGCTGAACGGCTGCGGATGAGCAGCGCAAGAAAGAAGCCCACGGCCACAAACCAGAGGAGAGGTGCGACCCATGTTAACTGTCCAATGAGAAATTGGGGCAGAACTTTCCAGGCTTCTACTTGCGATGGTACGCGCCAAAATCTCAGATGATACATGAACACACTGGAGCACAGCGCAATACAGCCTGTCCAGGCAATAATGAGACTGAGACGACCGAGTGCCGTCACACGATACGTTTCAGGCATGGTCAGTTGTAACTCAATTGCTGCGTCATGGCTAATAATAGTCGTTGTCAATAAACCCGCTGTTAATGGAAGTACCATCTCCAGGCTTGCTGTCAGGACCTGAGAGATTCTCAAATGACCCACTTGCATGATCGTCAAAAGCGCTGCCAGAAAAGCAAAACTTAGCATGACCAAAGGGGGAATGAGTATCACCCACCTCCCCATGATGCGTAGTTCGTACAAAATTCGATCAAAAGACATAATTCCTCCTCAAGCGTTTTGTCGCCTCACTGCGCTTCTCTGTATTATCCGATTCGAGAGCTTGTGCGTGATGTATCTGGATCAAGAGTAACAGGGAGATGTCGCAGCCAAATCACGCAATTGTCGCAACTTTGTCGCAACATCAAGGCATGATGCTTTATAATAGGTTACATAGCAGTTTTTCAGAATCATCTATGTAGAGGAGATCAACTCATGACCAATCATCCCTTGAAGTTGGGTTATAAGGCTTCAGCAGAGCAATTTGGCCCACGGCAGTTGCTCGACTTCGCCGTTGAGGCAGAGGAGTGTGGGTTCGATAGTGTCTGGGTTAGCGACCATTTCCAGCCGTGGCGGCATACTGACGGGCATGCGCCTTTTGCTCTTTCCTGGCTAGGCGCCGTTGGGGAACGGACTGAGCGTGTCCTACTTGGGACGAGCGTTTTGACTCCCACGTTTCGCTATCAGCCTGCCGTTGTTGCGCAGGCATTTGGAACTCTTGGAGAGCTCAATCCTGGCAGGATGATTCTGGGGGTTGGATCGGGAGAGTCACTCAACGAAGTTGCAGTAACAGGAGCGGAATGGCCGCCAGCGAAAGAGCGTTTAGCTCGTTTACGTGAAGCTGTCGTATTAATCAAGCTCCTCTGGACAGAAGAGTTCGTCACTTTTGAGGGAACTTACTACCAGACCCGCAACGCAACGATTTATGACCGGCCCGATGAACCTGTACCTATTTATATTGGTGCAGGTGGACCGGTCGCCGCAAGATTCGCAGGTAGGGCTGGAGATGGCTTTATCTGCACCTCTGGGAAAGGCGAGCAGCTCTATAGGGATCAACTCCTTCCAGCAGTTGAAGAAGGAGCGAAGGCGGCAGGTCGTGATCCCGCGACTATCGAGCAGACGATTGAGGTCAAAGTTTCGTTTGACACCGATCGCGAACGGGCGCTTGCCGATACTCGCATCTGGGCGGCGCTCGCCCTACCTGCCGAAGATAAGGTCGCTATCCATGATCCGCGTGAGATGGAGCAAAAAGCTGCAACTGTTGCTGACCAGGCGCATCGACGCTGGCTTGTCTCGATCGATCCAGACGAGCATATGGAACAGATCCGCCCATACATCGAGCTTGGTTTCACTCACCTGATCTTCCATGCTCCCGGAGAGGATCAGTCGCGTTTTCTCAGGCTCTACTCAAAGGAGATTTTGCCCAGAATCAGGCAGCGCTGGGGATAGTCAAGGCGAGCTATGCTCACCTGATACGCCCTCAACATATGCGCGGCAGCGGATCTCCAACAAGCATATCGAGCACCCGCATTCCCCCAATATCAGTGTGTAAGAAGACCATTCCAGGAGGCTCAGCCTGGACAGCGCCGATGATCACCGCCTGATGCCCGAGTGGGTGGGCACGCAAAGCTGCCAGCGCAAGCTCTGCCTTCTCAGGGGCAACGATGGCCAGGAGTTTGCCCTCATTGGCGATTGTCAGAGGATCCAGACCAAGAATCTCGCATGCCCCCCGTACCCCAGAGCGTATAGGGACAGCGTTCTCATCAAGCCCGATGGACACCTCCGAGCTTAAAGCCATCTCGTTCAGCGCGGTCGCCACACCGCCGCGTGTCGGGTCTTTCAGGCAATGCACACCATCGCCCGCCGCTGCGAGCAGTGCAGCTACAAGAGAATGGAGTGGCGCTGTGTCGCTTTCCACATCGGTTTCGATATCTAGCCCCTCGCGAGCCATCATAATGGCGATGCCGTGGTCACCGACCGGGCCACTCAGCAACACCTTGTCCCCCGGTTGCAACTGGGTCTGTCCAAGTGGCCAGGTGGCACGGATGATGCCCACACCGGCAGTGTTGATGAACAAACCATCCGCTTTGCCGCGTTGGACCACCTTCGTATCGCCTGTGACGATTGCGATGCCTGCCTCTGTCGCTGCGGTAGCCATCGACGCAACGATACGACGCAGATCGGTGATGGGGAAGCCTTCCTCCAGGATAAAGCCCGCAGAGAGGTATAAGGGTTCTGCACCGGCCATGGCAAGGTCGTTGATTGTGCCATGGACTGCCAGCTTCCCAATATCTCCCCCTGCGAAGAAAAGCGGGCTTACGACGTAGGTGTCCGTCGTGAAAGCCAGGTGGTGACCTGTCCCGTCGATTCTAAAGATCGCTGCATCGTCCATTGGATCAAGCAGTGGGTTTGAGAAGGCGGGCGCAAAGACTCCCTCGATCAAGTTATGGGTAGCCTTACCACCACTCCCATGACTAAGTGTGATCTTCTCGTCACGCAAATAAAATTTATGGCGGCGCGCCTGTCTTGTGCGCTCGATCTTCTTCAGTACATCGTCAATGCGTCCTGCATCGTTCTGTGCCGGTGCGTCCATGAATACCTCCTGTAACAGGGCGACCTGCTGGTCGCCTTGCTTTCTCACCCTTTTGCATGCCCAATGTCATTCGCCAACCAGTGTCACAGGTTCCTGCCCTAATGGTTACCTTGTCATTGGAAGGATATTCAGGCTGGTGCGCTCAGAGGCCATGGAGAAGCGACCGTAATTGAAGTAGGCGGCGCACGCTCCCTCCGGCGAAACCATGCAGGTTCCGATGGGCGTCTCAGGCGTACAGGCTGTCCCGAAGACCTTGCACTCCCAGGGCTTGATGACCCCCTTGAGCACCTCACCACATTGACAGGCCTTGGGATCGGCCACACGTAGCCCAGGTACCTCATAACGCAACTCGGCGTCCCAGTCGGCGAAGTCTGAATGTAACTTCAGCGCACTATGGGTAATAAAACCAAGGCCACGCCACTCGAAGAAAGGCCGCAGTTCCATGGTGCGAGCCATCGCCTCGAGCGCCTTGAGATTGCCCTCCGGGCGCACGACTCGCGAATACTGATTCTCGATCTCCGCTCGACCCTCGCTGATCTGTTTCACGATCATATAGATGGACTGAATAATGTCGAGTGGCTCGAAACCGGCGATGACCACTGGCTTGTGATGTTCTCGCGCAATGAAGTTGTAAGGCCGCATGCCGATGACCATGCTGACATGCCCTGGGCCGATAAAGCCATCCAGGCGCAGGTCGGGCGAGTCAAGAATAGCCTTGATCGCGGGTATGATAGTCACATGATTGCAGAAGACTGAGAAATTCCTGACTCCTTCGGCCCGTGCCCGCAAGAGCGTGATGGCTGTCGAGGGTGCCGTGGTCTCGAAGCCGATGGCGAAGAAAACCACCTGGCGGTCGGGGTGCTGGCGGGCAAGTTTGAGTGCATCGAGCGGCGAGTAGACGAAGCGCACATCAGCACCGTCGGCTTTGGCATCCAGGAGGCTGCCCTTGGAACCAGGGACGCGCATCATATCGCCGAAGGTGGTGAAGATCATTCCATCCATACGGGCAATGGCAATGGCATCATCGATTCGACCCATCGGCAGTACACAGACGGGGCACCCCGGCCCATGGACAAGATCAATGTTGCGCGGCAACACGTCCTCAATCCCGTGCTTGTAAATCGTGTGGGTATGCCCGCCACAGACCTCCATCAGCTTGAGAGGTTGATCAGCACTTAATTTTGCGATCTCTTCAGAGATGCGTTTGGCAAGGTCTGCATCGCGGTACTCGTCAACATACTTCATGCTCATCTGATTGCTCCTTCGTCATTCGTAAGGGTCTGGTTTATCGCGCCCTGGATAACCTCGAGGAGCGCGTGATAGACTGTTGCCTGTGCCTCCTGGATACGCGGGATGTGATCACTTGGAGAGTTGATGCAAAAATCCAAGGCTTGGGAGCGCATCATCTTTCCGCCATCGTAGCCAGCCAATCCTACTGTCAGCAGCCCCTGCTTCTTTGCTTGCTCGAGGGCCACCAGCACATTGATCGAATTGCCGCTCGTCGAGATACCCAGGGCAATATCACCTCGTCGCCCGTATGCAATGACCTGACGAGCAAAAACGTTGTCGAATCCGACGTCGTTCCCCACTGCCGTGACTACCGCAATGTCGTTAGTCAGCGCGATGGCCGGCAGAGGCGACCAATTGGGGAAAGGCGGATTGAGAAGTTCGGTCACCAGGTCCTGAGCATCAGTCGTACTGCCCCCGTTGCCAAAGGCCAGAAGGGTAGCCCCGTCGGCAAAAGCTCGTGCGATCGCCTGACCAGCGGCAACGATCTGTTCACCAGAACTTTCGAGCGTTGTACGGCGCAGCGCTATCACCTCGCGACACTTCGCAAGCGTCGAGTGACGCACCTGCGCAAGTACGTCTTCTATACTGGCCTTGCCCCCCTCGAAGAGAAAGGGATAAAATAATCGGTCATACTCAGACCCCTCCGAATCATGCATCGTTCGCCTCGCTTGTTTGGTATCCATCGCTGCAACGAAGCTAGCGCTTCTACCTGCGGCCAGCAGCGATGAAAGGAAGTATCATAGATTAGCAATTGCCACACCACCGTGTACCAGGAGCAAATCGCCTGGGACTACACTTTCCACAAGCGTAATATCGATCTCTTCCGTCGTGTGCTTCTCCGCCACTATCTCTACCAGCGCTAACCCCATCTCCTGATCGACATGCAGCACACGAGCAGCCAATGCCTCGTCAGAACATGTCACGCAGTGTCCCTCCGCATCAAATTCACAACTCGTATTGCTGGCAGGCGTCCATATTGCCTCTTGAATAGGCGCAATGAATTGCGCCCCTACGGGTTCTCGCTGCTCGTCACTCATTTCAATAATCCTTCGTGTTCAAAGAAAATATGCACCAACTCCCATAAGATGTGGTAGAGCGTCTCATGCGTCTCCTGTATCACCAATGGGTCGTGCGCCTGGACGATGAAACAGAAATCGAGCTCGGTCTGCCCCATTTGCCCCAGCAGTCCACCATCGCCGCCTGCCAGGCCAAGCGTGAGCAAACCCATCTGCCTGGCCAGGGTCAGAGCCGCTACTACATTGGCGCACCGTCCGTCTGGTGAGAAACCCATGGCCATGTCCTGTGGCTGAGCTAGCACTTTGAGCTGGCGTGCGAAAGGCATGGCAGCATCTCCTCCTGCCATCAGGCCGCTGAGTGTAGCGCTATCATTGGTCAGTGCGAGGGCTGGTAGCGCTCGTTTGCCAACGATCACCGGGTGTACAAACTCGACCGAGACATGTTGAGCGTCGGTCGCCCAGGCACCATTGCCAAAAGCGAGCAAACGTCCTCCCTGGTAGAAGCGACGTGCCATGGCCCAGCAAGCCTCAGCGATCCGCCCTGCCTCGGTTGCGAAGAACGCCTCGGGTACGGACATACTCTGCTCGAAGCGTGCAGCGACGAGCTGATGTAAGTCGGGCTGGTGCTTCTCCACCGTCAACGGTTCACCTCGCTTCGCTCGCCCCCGATAAATCAGGGGTCTACCGTCATTCAATCTGGCTCTGATGCAGCATCTTAAGTTCGTCGGTATAGACATCGCCCATAAGTTGCAGCGCTTTCATCGTCTCATGCGCCTCGACCTCGTCGATCTTGCTCATGGCAAAGCCGACATGGATCAATACCCAATCACCAGGGACAATACCCTCAGGACGTACCAGCACGATGTTCACGTTACGTTTAACGCCAGAAACATTCACTTTGGCGATGTGATTTTCATCATCCACTATGTCTATGATCTGACCCGGAATACCAAGGCACATACTCGCCTCCTTTGTAGAACCTTTCTTGCGAATCCAGGGAACTACTACCCCGTCAGGTTGTTCCTACATTTGCTTGTAGCCGCGCCGCAGCGACTGCTATCTGACCAAGACTGATACCACCATCGTTGGGTGGCACTCGCCGATTAACATAGACCTGGAAGGCCATTTCCTCCAGGCGTGCCATCAGTTGCACGAGTAATAGCTGATTCTGGAATACACCACCGCTGAGAGCGACAACGTTCAGGCCGGTCTGCTCGCGTGCCTGGCGGCAGGCCGTTGCCAGCAACTCGGCAATCGAGCGATGGAAGCGACGTGCGATCTGTGGGCGTGGCAGACCCTGCTGAATATCGCTCACGATGGCACGGATCATGGGTGCCACCTGTAGGAGCATTCCCTGTGAATACCCCGGCGTTCGCCCAATGGCGAACGGGTAGACATCCGCTTGCCCATCTCTTCCAGCCAGCATCTCCAATTCGATGGCTGCCTGGCCCTCATAGAGCACTTCGCTGCGCAGGCCGACCAGCGAAGCTACCGCATCAAACAATCGCCCCAGGCTAGAAGTCGGTGGGCTGTTGATGCTCTTTGTAATCATCTGCGCCAGCGTACGCCACTTCGATCGGTCTAGCTGGCGTACAAAAGGAATATCCAGCTCCAGGAATGAGTCACCATAGGCTTGAGCCAGGTAGGCGGCTGCCATGCGCCAGGGCTGTCGCACTGCCCGCTCACCTCCGGGGAGCGGTACATAGGTCAAGTGAGCTAACCGCTCAAACCCCAGGAGGGTGGCCTCCATGATCTCGCAGCCCCATACGGCACCATCTATTCCATAGCCTGTACCATCGGCGGCGACTCCGATCACCGGCTCGCTCAGTCCATGCTCAGCCAACACGCTGGCGATATGGGCATGATGGTGCTGGACACCGATTTTCTGCGGGATATCCATATCGAGGGCGTATTTTGTCGCCAGGTATTCGGGGTGCAGGTCATAGGCAACCGCCTCCGGGTAGATATCAAAGAGGCGCTGGAAGTGCTCAATCCCCTCACGGAACGAGGTCAGTGTCTCCAGGTTTTCTAAGTCACCGATATGGTGGCTGACAAAGGCTTGCCGCCCTTTGCCCAGGCAGAAGGCGTTCTTGAGATGCCCGCCACAGGCCAGGAGAGGCACGGGGAAATCGAACGAGAGCGGAATCGGCTCCGGCGCGTAGCCTCTTGAACGCCGGAGAAGCTGTTCGCCGCAAGTCCCGATACGCACCACCGAGTCGTCGCAGCGCACGTGGATCTCGCGGTTGTGTGTCAGTACGCCCTCTGCGATAGATGCCAGCCGTTCTCGCGCGTCATCATCCTGGTAAGCGATTGGTTCATCGCTCAGGTTGCCGCTGGTCATCACCAGCACCGCCGATCGGCCTGGTTCAATATTCTCAGAGAAAGCCTGCAAGAGAAGATGATGCAGTGGTGTGTATGGCAACATTATTCCCAGGGTGTCATAAGCTGGTGCGACGCCTGGTGCGACAGGACAATCAGGACGCTGGCTCAAGAGCACGATAGGACGTCGGCGCGATAGGAGTAGCTCTGCCTCGGCATCGCTCACCTGGCAGAGCCCTTGAGCCGTCTCAAGGTCAGGTACCATGAGTGCGAAAGGTTTTGCCTCGCGATGCTTTCGTTGTCGTAGCGCGTGTACGGCTTCCGTGTTCAATGCATCGCAAGCCAGGTGATACCCTCCTAATCCTTTCATTGCGAGAATGGCGCCTGAAGCCAGGCGTTGTGCCGCTGTGATGATAGGATCTGGAGGGAAAGGGTCCGCAGGGAAAGGAGTCGCCGGGCGACCGCAAGGGTCGCCCCTACATGTCCAATCGAGTAAGCTGACTTGTGGACCGCAGGCAGGGCAAGTGTTGGGCTGGGCATGAAAACGTCGATTCAGGGGATCGTCATACTCTGCCTGGCAGGCTGCGCACATTGGGAAGACGCGCATGGTTGTCTTGTCACGGTCATAGGGGACATCCTGGACAATTGTGAAGCGCGGACCGCAGTTGGTGCAGTTAATGAAAGGATGCTGATACCGCCGGTCTCCAGGGTCGAAGAGTTCATGCAAACAGTCATCACAGGTGGCAGTATCAGGCGAAATGAGCGTATTGCGCGCGGCGCCAGATTGGCTACGCGTGATCGTGAAGACGGTATCGTGGAGTGCTGGTACCCGTTCGGTGGCCAGAGAATCGATCCGTGCCAGGGGTGGAATCTCCTCGCGCAATGCACGCTGAAAGCTGTCGAGCGCCTCGATGCTTCCTTCGACCTCAATGGTCACACCGTTGCTGTCATTCAGCACAAAACCGACCAGGCTCCAGCGCAGCGCCTGTCCATAGACGAAAGGCCGGAAGCCCACGCCCTGGACGATGCCCTGGACGATGATTCGCCGTCGCTGAATTGTCTGTAGGGGCATCTCTTGCCGGTGCCCAATTACGGATGCCATAAAAACTTCCTTGCACGACTCCTGAGACGAAGTCTAGATGCGCAGCATCGTCGGGGTCGTGTCTTTCAAGAAAAACGGCTTTCGGGCGATCCTTGCGGTTGCCCATACATTACACCATGCGCATATGCGACAAGCCACTCACACCATGCTTCGAGTCCTGCGCCTGTCCGACAACTTAGTTCGAAGATGCGCAGGTGTGGATTGATAGCTAACGCCTGCCGTTTGACCTTCTCCAGGTCATAGTCTACATAGGGTAGTAGGTCGAGCTTATTCACGATCATTACCTGTGAAACCGCAAACATTTGGGGATACTTTGCTGGCTTGTCATCACCCTCGGTGGTACTCACCACGACGATGCGCAAATCTTCCCCCAGGTTCCAGGCAGCGGGACACACCAGATTCCCAATGTTCTCAATGAAGAGCAACCTCATCCCTGCCAGATTGATTGCCTCGAGTGCGTCACGGACCATGTGAGCCTCCAGGTGGCACGCTCCTCGCGTATTGATTTGGACCGTCTCTGCGCCCGCCGCTTCAATCCGCTCAGCGTCGTTGCCGGTTTCGATATCTCCCTCGATCACGCCGATTGCTAGTTGCTCTCTGAGCCGCTCAATAGTCCGCTCAAGCAAGGTCGTCTTACCAGCACCCGGAGAACTCATCAGATTGATCGTGCAGATGCCGCGTGTCGCCAGTAATTGCTGGATCTCCTGGGCAATGGTATCGTTGGCTGCCAGGATATTCTGAGCAATAGTTATTTTAGGCACGGTTGCCACTCCTCCACTCTTGGGCGCGATAATACACTTTCACAAAATCATCACGAGCCCTTATGTTTCAAACTCCATCTCAAGTACCTGGAGTTCGGTGCCAGAAACAATCTCGCTGGACCACTCTTTGCACGTTGGGCACTGTGCAATAAAGTTTATGACACTAAACTCGCTGGCGCAGTGTCGACAATGTGCGCGATGTGGCACGATATCGATGAGCAACTGCGCTCCCGCTAAGGTGGGATCGAGGCTGGCCAACATTTCGAAGCAGAACGTCAAAGAATCTACTACGATACCGCTGGCTTCGCCAATCCTTAGTCGCACACCTTTCACGTGCGTTGCATTACATTCAGCTACTTTAGCCTCGACAACGTCAATAATACTTTGAGCAATAGCGAGTTCGTGCATATTACTTCCTCTGCAGCCGTAAGTAGCTTCTGATCTTAGGGAGCAGTGGAATCACGATGCCCAGACACATGGCAACTAGCACGAAGATCACAGCACGCCGTACATTCAACGTATCGTACTTCTCTCCACGCCGAAAGCCGTCCAGAAGCGCAAGTGCTTCATTACTGGTGATGGGCATCTTCGTCATTTTTAGGGGACTGTTCGAAGAGCCTGTCACTATTACATTGTCCGCATTCCAATATAGCGTTGGATATCACGCTGGAGAGCAGGTAACTGCCGGATACTAATGATACTAATTAATATCACGAAACCAAGGGCAAGGACTATGAAAAGCCATCTGAACATTGGATCGCTCCTTTCTGTATATTATAGGTCGTTCATCTTCATCCTGGTACCCCCACAAGGGCACTAATCCTCCCCGGAGGGTGCTCCACTACATTGCTTTGGGAAGTAACTCCTCGACAAGTGAGTCGATCATCATTACCGCCTCGTCAATAGCAGTTTGCACTGGCTCGCTTAGCCCCATCTGCATTTCTGCGTAGTCTTCACTTTCGTTCAATAGGGCAGGTTCACAACCAACGAGCAAGGTATGGATTGGTCGAGCGCCCAGGGCCCTGGCGAAGGCGAGTACCTTCACGGGGTCCATACTATGGGCATCCATCGCTGCTCTGCCAGCTTCAACTCCTTTCTCGGGGTCGATGCCCGCCAAATCTGGTTCGATCAGGTAGAGCGTCCCAGGCGGTCCTCCTCGTGAGACTGCGTCGACCAGTACGAGCGTGTCGTAATCATCGAGCAAGGTGTACGCCAGGTCTATTCCCCGAATACCGAAATCCGCAACCTGCACACCCTGCGGGTACTGTTTGGTCTCGCGATTCATCAGCCGTTGGGCTACCTCAACTCCAAACCCATCGTCTCCCAGGAAGATGTTGCCGACGCATGCTATAAGTATACGCCGTACGGGAATCCTTTGCTGGATGGTGCGTTCCGATGGCGATGGATGGTTCACTGTCCTTTCCATGGTTTTCTCCACGGTATCTCCAAATCCTCCAAGGGTATCTCCTCCAGGGGTTCCACTTCCTCCGGGAAGAAGTAGAAACGGTGACCAGGCAGGACCCGCTCGTCCCACTGTTCCCTGCCGGGATCGTCGTCCAGCGTCACTACCAGGTAGATGCGATTCTCGAAATCCTGATGGATGATCTCGATCCGCGCTGTCCTCCCGTCGAGCAACATATCGAAAGCATCAGCACGCACGTTTGGATGCAGGCGCACGCGGTCTCCTGCCTTCACCTGCTTGCCAGCAATAAGCACAGATTCCGGTGGTGGGTAATCTTCGCCCGGAAAATCTCTATCCATGTTACTCATATTCCTTCTCTTTCGCTCGCCGCCTGCGGCGGATGGAGAAGAGGAGTATCTGGGGACACCCCAGACCCCGGCAGGGAGGCTTCGCCCCCTGCACCCCCATTATCGACTGGCAGTAGACTGCGG
>JBKPAZ010000020.1:0-16231 GCA_046726655.1 Chloroflexota bacterium | reverse complement strand
GCGCCACCAACCAGGAGGATTTGTATAGGGAGTTGTACACCCAGGCGTTGCAACGCCTGGCCGAGTTCTGCGAGATAATTTTCAATTTCTTGAGCGTGCATCTTCTGAACCTCAAGGGTTTCCGATCTACTACGCCATAGGCAACACGCTGTTCATGATACATCATTTCCTCTGGTTATTAAAGCGCGTGTTCTACTGATCTCCGCATAACTTGCTAAAGTGCTCCTAGCGCATGAAGAACACACGATTGAAGGATCGTGCGCCGATGGCGGAGGCGTTCTTTGGCCCGCACGAGCGCATCACGCACTTGAGAGAGATCGTGGCAGCAGAGGTTTTTCAGCTCACGACGTTTGAGCAAGTTCCAAACACCCTCCTGCGGGTTCAAGTCAGGAGCGTAGCCGGGAAGCCCCTCCAGATGAAGTCGCTTGGCTGCACCAGCTGCCAGAAACTCCTTGATGGCCTTCGCACGGTGGATCGGGGCCCCATCCCAAATCACCAGCAGCTTGCCCGGGATCTTGCGCCACAGCAGGCGTCAAAACGCGATCACCTCTTCGGCGCGAGAGGCTTGCTCTGGCATCTGCATGAAGAGCCGCCCCTCTGGAGTCATGCCGCCAATGGCTGAAAGATGATCGCGGGTCAGGCGAACACGCAGGATGGGAGTTTGCCCAACCGGCGCAGAGGTGCGTACCAGCATGGGCAGCAGAGAGAATTCCGCTTCATCGACGAAAACGCTTGTTCGGTCCTCTTGCTGGGCTTTTTTTTAAGGCAGGCCAACGCTGCTCTTTCCAAGTCGCGATGGCCTGTTCATCACGTTGACTGGCTCGCTCGATCGGCTGTTGCACACTCTACTTGATCCGCTTGAGGAGACGACTCCTGTGTGCTGGATGAGACGTGACGCCAAACTGCTTGGTGAGCAGCTCTGCCACTCTTGCGGTGGTCCAGACTTCTCCTCGAAACCCGTGAGCCTCTGCCCCTTGATCCAACAGTGCTGGCAGTCGCGCTAGCTGCTCTTGGCTCAGTCTTGCTTTGGGTCCCTTCGCTCTTTTCCCTCGTAATTCCTCTTCTCCTTGCTCTCGCCCGACCTTCATCCATTGACTCACGGCCCCTTGCGTGACTCCCAGTGCCTCGGCAATCTCTTGCTGTTTCCATCCTTGCTTGCAGAGTTCCCACGCTCGGCGTCTGCGCCACTCTTTCCAATCTCCTCGGTGTTCGTCTGTTTTGCTCATTCCTCCAGTCTAGCATACTTGAGCAAGTCACGTTGAAGTCAGTAGGATGCGATTGGCAATTTTCCCCTGGATACGCTCATGGTATACTTCTAGCAATGAACGTCTGTCTACCAGCAGGAGCAGCAAACGTATGGGCGAACAGTATGATCAGATAACTCCAACCCTCCAGAGCTTTATCCAAGCACAGCCTCTGTTCTTTGTTGCCACCGCACCACTCTCGGAACAGGGGCATGTCAATCTTTCCCCAAAGGGGTATGATACCTTTCGTATCCTCTCACCACATCAAGTCGCCTACTTGGATTTAACAGGTAGCGGAAATGAGACCTCTGCTCATCTAGCTGAAAACGGGCGGATCACGTTTCTGTTTTGCGCTTTTCGTGGAACACCCCAAATTCTGCGCCTCTATGGAAAGGGAGAGACCGTTCTGCCAGGAGCAGAGCGGTGGGATGAACTGGTGGCCCATTTCCCAAGCTATCCCGGGATACGACAAATTATCCTTGCCTCTCTTGATCTGGTACGAACCTCGTGCGGGTATGGAGTGCCTCTTATGGAACTGCAGAAGGATCGGGAGACACTGGCGCGCTGGGCCGCCTCAAAGGGGGAAGAGGGGCTCGCCGACTATCGTGGCGTCAACAATAGAACGAGCCTGAATGGCCTTCCTACCCCCTTGGCACAACACTGCAAGGAATAAGGTTGGCCCAGGAGACACAGCAGATGACAGGAGAAAAGCTCAAACGAGAGGCTTCACGTTTGGAGCGAAAGATTTGGGGATTTGTGCTGTATGAAAGTGATCACCTGGAACGTCAATAATCGCCTAGGCGTGGTTTCGCAACAGGTACAGGTACTTGGGCAGCATGAACCGGATGTCGTGGCACTGCAAGATGTCAATGGCAACGCAGTCTCATGTTATATCGACGCATTCCACTTGCTTGGCCTTCCACATGTCCTGCACACACGTGAGAGGCAGCACAAGGCCGTTCCGACCGGCGTGCTGCTGGCCAGTCGCTTTCCCCTTTCGCTCCTACCAGATTTGCCTGATAGTGTCCTCTGGAGTCAAGGGAACAACACACCCGATCGAGAGAAATTGCTGCAGCACTGGACAAGGCGCACACTCTTCGCGCTGCTGTACAGTCCCTGGGGAGAAATCGAAGTGGCGAACGTCTATATCACCCCCGCCAATCATTTCGAAAAGGATGCCAATGGAGGTCGGAAGCTCTATCCGTACCTCAAGCTGGATCTGATGGCGGGCATCTACCAGACGCTCGCTACCCCGGACCATCGACCCAGGCTGCTCTGTGGCGACTTCAATGCTCCTCAGCACGAGCGCGAGAACGGGGAGATCATCACCTGGGGCTACCTCAAGAGACATGGGGACTATATCCTCAAAGATTCCCGTCAGCATGAACTCGAGCTGCGCATGCTGCGTGAGTTGAGCACCTACGATTTGCACGATGTCTATCGGAGCCTGCATGGCTATGCCGAGCAGACACGGGAGGAGGGATGGAGCTGGTGTTACCGGGACCGCGTCAAGTATCGCTTCGATCATCTCTTTGCCTCCAATACGCTTTTCCCCATGCAAGCGCAGTACCTCCACTCCTTCCGCGAACTTCGCCTGAGCGATCACAGACCGTTGGAGGTGGTGTTTGCGCCGAGGAGCACATAAGAGTGAGAGTTACACCCTACAGGAGGCGCAATGAGCTTCACCGGGGGAACCGCGAGCCGTATCGGAGAGGCAACACGGCCGGCTTGTGACGTGCTGATTGGCGCTAGCTCGTCTTCGCTCCACCTTGTGCTCTTCGTACGAACCACCATCCTTGTGATCCATCCTGCTTCAGGCTTTCCCGGCCAGATGCGCAATGAGATAGATGCTGTTTTCTTTCATGATGGTAAGGGTTCTTGCCTTCCAGCGAGCCTTTGAGACAGGTTATAATAAAGAGCGGAAGCAAGAAGAAGATGCTAGGTGTTGCGCAGGGAAAGGGCTAGCTCTCTGCCTCCGGGCGCACCATTGACCGAGATCGGAGAAAAGCATGACAGATTCCACCCAAGACAATCCAGGAGTTGTTGCTCCACCGCCTCTGATCTATGCAGGGGCACTCGCCATAGGGCTTGTTGTGCATCGGTTCTTTCCTGTGAAGTGCTTACCTAGGGTAGCAGCACGTCTCCTCGGGCGTGTGTGCATGAGTCTATCGGGTATGCTGGCCCTTTCCGCCTTTCTTGAGATGCGACGTGCAGGAACTCACGTAGACCCGAGGCAACCAGCGACGGCTCTGGTCACCCAGGGACCTTTTCGCCTGACCCGTAACCCGCTCTACCTGTCACTGACGCTCCTTTATGTAGGTATAGCGCTCATGGTGAACTCTTTGTGGGCAATTGTAATGCTTCCTGGAGCCTTGATCGTGATCCGGTATGGAGTCATCAATCGTGAAGAGCGATACTTGGAGCGAACGTTTGGCGAGCAGTACCTGAGCTACAAATCGAAAGTCCGGCGCTGGATTTGATCGAACCCCGCCGTTTGCCAGAGCTAGTCCACCTCGACTGATGAGAAGGCGATACTGCTCAGATGTCCTCCTTCATGAGGAGGAAGTGCATTCCTTGATAAAGTGAAGCCACTTCCTCTTCTTCATTCTTTTACACGCCGTGCCTCGTTGATACCAATCAATGACGAGATAGATCTTCTGGAACATCTCTATGATAGTGAATGAATCAGACCTTGCTGCAGGGGTAGCGTGCTGGAGACAACTAAATCAGCAAGTGCAAAGCATATCTACCTGTTCCACCTATCTCTCAGGGAAGCGCCTCGGCTGCATCCTCTACAGCCCCTAGTGCTTTTAGGGTAGCTTTCTGAGCTTCCGTTAACCCTGTTACTCCAGTGATATTCATGTGCTCGTAAGGTCTATCAACATACCGAGCAGGAGTCCCCAGCCCTTGCAGGCATGGGGAGGAATGCGAGTCCTTCTATGGTGTATGGGTGGGGTTGCCCTTTCCGATTTTCTCTTGCTCTGAGAGAAGAGATACACAGGAGCTATGCTACTTGAGTCACGGCAAACACGTTGGTACGTGGACAACATAGGCTACAGTCAGGAACCGTGTCCTCTTGAAAGGGACGGGCTTGTGGAAGCAGGCCGGACCTGACCAGACTCAGCCTGGGAACAGGCTCCGTTAGAAGCGAATACATAGGTACCCTCGGGATGACGCTCCAGTCTCAGGCTCTACTTCAGGCGATTAAACAGGTGTAATCGGTGAAGCCAGTGTCGTCTGCATACAAAACCGCTTCATAACATTGTCGAGGAGGCCGTTACCCTCGCAAGAGGAGGCTCGCAAGAGCAACAGAGGGAAGAAACCATGAGTCACGTTTTTGTGCTCGATACGAACAAGCAGCCGCTTCACCCGGTGCATTCGGGGCGGGCCAGGAGCTTGTTGAGGCGTGGGAAGGCAGCGGTCTTCCGTCGCTACCCGTTCACCATCATCCTCAAGGAAGCTCTTCCCTCGCCACAGGTACAGGGATTACAACTCAAGATTGACCCCGGCAGCAAAATGACCGGGCTGGCCATCGTCAATGACCTGTCGGGGGAAGTCATGTGGGCGGCGGAACTCTCACATCGGGGAGAGTCCATTAAGAAGGCACTTGATGACCGGCGACGGGTGCGCCGGTCAAGGAGAAGCCGCAAGACCCGCTACCGGAAACCCCGATTCTCCAATCGAGCGAGACCGAAGAACTGGCTTCCGCCATCCAGAGAGAGCCGCGTTGCCAATATCCTCACCTGGGTGCGTCGCCTGATACGGTCCTGCCCGATCACCGCCATCTCCCAGGAACTCGTCAAGTTCGATATGCAACTGATGCAGAACCTGGAGATTGAGGGAATCGAGTATCAGCAAGGGGAACTGGCTGGCTACGAGGTGCGCGAGTACCTGCTGCAGAAGTGGGGACGGCGATGCGCCTATTGCGATGCGACCGATGTGCCATTGGAAACCGAGCACATCCTCTGCCGCAAGCGGGGCGGGACGAACCGGGTGAGCAACCTCACCATCGCCTGTCAGCCGTGCAATAGCAGGAAAGGGACGCAACTCATCCAGGACTTTCTTGCGGACCAACCCGAACGCTTGAAACGGATCCTGGCCCAGGCAAAGGCCCCGCTTAAAGACGCCGCCGCCGTGAACGCGACACGGTGGGACCTGTACCGTCGCCTGCAAGCGCTTGGACTTCCCGTTGAAGTAGGAACGGGCGGGCGTACAAAGTGGAACCGCACGAGCAGGGGACTGCCGAAAACGCACTGGCTGGATGCCGCGTGTGTCGGAGCAAGCACGCCGGAGACGCTTCACATCGAAGGCGTCATCCCGCTCCTCATTACCGCGACCGGGAGACAGTCGCGCCAGATGTGCCGGATGGATAAGCACGGCTTCCCGCGCACGCGAGCCAAAGCGCATCTCCTGGCGTATGGGTTTCAGACGGGCGATATCGTGCGAGCCGTTGTCTCCACCGGAACGAAGAAGGGAACCTACCGAGGGAAGGTTGCCATCAGAGCGCGTGGCTCCTTCACCATTCAAGGGCAGGTCCAAGATATTCACCATCGTTTCTGTAGCATTGTGCACCGATGCGATGGATATAGTTACGCGGAAGGAGAGGCGGCACTTCCTCCCGCCCCCTGATGGCAGGTGGGTACCCGTGCCGCAATTTTTATGGTACCGTATGGAAAATACCCCAGACGGCAAAGAAAGGAACGACAGAATGCAACAAATCACACCACATTTATGGTTCGACAAAGAAGCGAAAGAGGCTGCCGAGTATTACACGTCTTTACTGCCGGATTCAAAAGTGACGCATATAACCACGCTGCATGATACCCCTTCGCGAGAGAGTGACGTTGTTTCGTTCGAACTTGCTGGACAGCCGTTCATGGCCATCAGCGCCGGACCGCTTTTTACCTTCAATCCTTCGGTTTCCTTTATCCTTAACTTTGACCCATCAAGAGACAAGCATGCGCGAGCGCATTTAGATCAGCTCTGGGAGCAGTTGTCAGCAGGCGGTACAGCTCTGATGCCTCTTGATACCTACCCGTTCAGCCAACGCTATGGCTGGATACAAGACCGATATGGGCTGTCCTGGCAGCTCATGCTCACCAATCCCGCGGGTGAAGAGCGGCCCTTCATCATTCCGTCGCTGATGTTTACAGGGAACATCGCTGGCCATGCCGAGGAAGCGATTGAGTTTTATTGTACAGTCTTCAAGGGTTCCGGGCGAGGAATAACGGCTCGTTACCCTCAGGGGATGGAGCCGGATCAGGAAGGAACGATTCAGTTTGCCGACTTCTCTCTCGGAGGAACCTGGTTTGCCGCTATGGACAGCGCGCGAGCACATCAGTTTACGTTCAATGAGGCCATCTCTTTGCTGGTGCCCTGCGAAACGCAAGCAGAAATCGATTCCTACTGGGAAAAACTTTCTGCGGTTCCTGAGGCCGAGCAGTGCGGTTGGTTAAAAGACCAGTTTGGTCTCTCCTGGCAGGTGTGGCCAACGGCGATTGGCGAGATGATGAAAAATGGCACGCGTGAGCAGATTGATCGGATCACGCAGGCCTTCTTGCCGATGAAGAAAATGGATATTGCCACCTTACAGAGAGCTTATGAAGGAAAAGAGCGGTGACCAACAAAGAGCGTGCTATCTCCTTCCTGCGCCTGGCTTCTTCGGGGAAGGTGCGCGAAGCATACGAAACCTATATCCATCCACAGTTCAGCCATCACAACCCCTATTTTCCGGGTGATCGAGCAGCGCTGTTAGCTGGGATGGAGGAAAATGCGGCCACATTTCCTCAGAAGGAATTTGAAGCGGTGCGCGCTCTGGAAGACGGAGATCTGGTGGCAGTTCACGGACGAGTTCGGCTCACACCCAGTAGTCCTTGGATAGCTCTGATACACATCTTTCGCTTCCAGGACAACCAGATTATTGAGGAGTGGGAAGCCGGTCAAGAGGTGCCGAAAGACTCTCCAAATCAGAATGGAGTGTTTTGAACCTATCTCCTCATGAAGACTGAGACAGGAACATGAACGATCTGCCGCCTGTGTGTTTTGAGCATGATGAATGGAGCTCTGCTGCATGTGGGTAGTGGTGGCGAATTGGCAAACTGAGCCGGCTTGCCAGCCGGCTGCCTCAGCGTTCAAGCTCGATTTTACCATTCGACACTAATGGGTCATGCGTCGTCGACGTAGGATCACGCCTGAAACTCGCTCCTATCATACATTTCGAGTTTCTCAAGCGAGTTTCAGGGGAATATCATATGCGAGGAAGAGCCGCATGTTGTGCTGGTTTGTGCCAAATATTTGCCGTAATGGAATCACACGAGCTCTCAAGAGAGAAGTACCTATTCGGGGAAGGCAACAGATCATCTTGAACGCGAACAGAATTTCCAGTACAATGGACGAAAGAAGAGCTGAATTTGGAAAAGATGAAAGACCAGTTGGATTCTGAGCCTGTCTCTCCTATTTTCCCAGACGACTTGAACAGGGTCGATCTGTATCACGCCCTGGGTGGCCGCGACACCTGCCGAAGACTCTCGGTGGTCTTTTATGCCCATGTTGAGCACGATCCGGTTTTGCGTCCTCTGTATCCACCAACCCTCAAGGGTTGTCCGATCGAAGCGCTTGCTGCCTTCTTCATCCAGTTCTTCGGCGGGCCATGCGAGTATGCCCCACGCCGGTGGTCGCTCTCACTACGTGAAGCGCATCTGCGCTTCAAAATTGGACAGAAGGAGAGAGAGGCCTGGCTCAGCACAATGTTTCAGGCGATCGATGAGGTGGAGATCAAGGAGCCGATGCGCAGCGCCTTACGCTGGTTTTTTGCTCAATCGTCAGCTTATCTCATCAACCAACCACCAGAGGTAGGCAACGAGTTACCCTCACTTCTGGAACACCGAATTGGGAGTCAGAACGCACAGGAACCCTCGCGCATGCATCAGGCCATCGCAGAGCGGTGGCAGGCACAACGGATGCTCGAGGAGATGGTCGCCGCCGTTCGCAAGGGAAACGCCGCTGCTGTTCTGGCCGTGATCGAGAGTCCTATTGTGCAAGTTGCCTTTACCAGGGATCGCGCGGCATTCCTGAGTTCTCTCGCGATCCTGAGCAGCAATCAGCATGCTCTGCTGGACTATGTGCGCCAGACGCTTCTCACGTACCCTGAACTGGTGCAGGAGCGCTACACCTATGATCGTACGCTCTTACATGAGGTGGCAGGCCAGGGGAGTCTCACCATTGTGGAACTCCTTCTGCAACTGGGTGCCGACCCTAACGCGAGAGACCAGTGGGGGCACACCCCGCTGTATTTCGTCGGGAATGCAGCTCATGAGGCGCATGGTGCAGATGTCGTTCGTGTCCTGGTTCAAGGTGGGGCGAACGTCAACGCGCAGGAGAGACTGAAACACTGTACCCCCTTGCACATGGCAGCGCGACGGGGAAATGTCCTGGTTGCCCAAGCCTTGCTGGATGGTGGAGCAGATCTAGAAGCACGAGATACACTGGGCGAGACCCCTCTGCGCCGTGCAGTCAATTGTGGGAAGGTGGAGATGGTCGCTTTCCTCCTCTCACGAGGAGCCGACGTTCATACCAAAGGGAAGAGTGGGTTAACTCCGTGGCAGGTTGCACGAGGCGCTGCCATGAAACAACTCCTGCAACGCTCTCTTGAAAAGGGAGCGGCAGGTCAAGAAGGGAATTCCTTAGGATAAGGACTAGGCGACAAGGGTGGATAGAAAACTCAGAGTGCAGCTCTCTGCTCGTGGCTACACGTGTGTTGGCCAAACGGCACGCTTCACGTTGAATCCATCACCACCTCTGTTATCAGCGAGGTTGTGTAAGAGTCAACTATTGTGGCAAAGGGCAGCAAGAAGAGGAGCGCGGATCGACGAAATGTGTTTCGATGTGAGTGGGTGAATGTGTCGCCAGCCGACTGTCACAAGCGGCAAAAGGAATCATGCGTGGGAATGAGTAGTAAGCATTTCCATCAGAGAGGTACATTGCAGCAGGATGCAGTTGTAATCGATATCTTGACGACTCACAAGGATGTTCCTGTCTAGCGTTTTTCGGAACCAGTGACGGCCGTTGCCACGCCAAGCAGGATGTAGATGCTGCCGGTGATGTAGCGGCTTGCTTGCTGGAACCGCACACTGCGTCTGAATAACTGCCCGATCGTTGCACCAAGCAAAGCGTAGAGACTATCGGTGCAACTGGCAAGCACCCCAAAGGTAATCCCTAGCACAAGCAACTGCTCCACCATCCTTCCTCTGGCAGGGTCAACAAACTGTGGCAGAAAGGCATAGTAGAAGTGCGCGGCTTTCGGGCTCAGCAGATTAACCAGGAAACTGTTCGCGAAAAGCTTGGAGAGCCTTTGGGATTTCGGTGTCGAGAGGGCCAGGTGCGTGTTGCGCGTGAGGAGTGTACGGACTCCAAGAAAGATCAAGTACGCTGCGCCCAGGTACCTGACTACGTTGAAGGCCAGAGCCGAGGTCATCAACAACGCGCGACCCGCCCAAGCGTTGCTGCAACCATACGAGCTTGACAGCATTTGAACAAAACACCTATGATGTGCAAGAAATTCGCATCGTGTGTCAAATCGTATCTTTCTATCTCACTCATCATTCATGTGCGGTGAGGCGTTACTACTCAGTACTTAGACGTTGTTCTTTTTACCCTGTTGTTGATACCCTGGAGGAAAAGTGCATGGCGAACAACGAGTCTTTTCAGAATCCCACACCAGAGACTCAATCACCTGAGCTACTTAGCGATTGGAAGCCCTCTCGACTCCCTGAACTGGCATCAAATGAGCTCCCGTTCTCGCCTACCTTTATCTTGCCAGGTAGTGGAAACAAACTCGATACTACAGCAAGCAACGCAGGGAGTGCCAGGCCATTCGGCTTTCACTACTGGCGGCAACATGCGATCAGCAACCGGCCTGTGATCGATGTGTCTAAAGGATATTATGACCCCTACACCCAGGTTTTTACTATCCCCTTACAGGCAGGCGGTGATACTGATGGAGGCACTATTCCCACAGGCAGTTGGACCGAGAAAGGCGATGGCACGACTCCAACGAAAGAATGGGATATCACCGATGATCGTGTGACCGATTAAGGCCTACGAGGTGAGGGATAGGTAGATACATGGCGCTCAACAGCACAGTCCTTGTACTCATTCAACGACTCGATTTTCACGCCGACCTTGTCATTGCCGAACTCAACAGGCGGTGTGTGCCCGTCGTGCGTTTCGATACAGCAGACTTTCCCCTGCGCGCCACACTGACAGCGCACAGTCAAGCGGGCTCCTGGGAAGGTGCCATCGTCACAGAGCATCGAACTATCGCATTTGATCAGATTGGGAGTATATGGTACCGCCGCCCCACACCATTCGAGCTTGATCCAACCCTGACGCCATCCGGACAGCAGTTCGCGAGTGCCGAGGCTCGCATGGTGCTTGGAGGACTCCTGAGGAGCGTAGACTGCCTGTGGGTCAATCATCCTGAGAACCTGGTGTCTACCGATTACAAACCGTATCAGCTGAAGGTGGCGAGCGAGTGTGGGCTGGAGACCCCCGCCTCACTGATCACGAATGATCCTGGAGCAGTGCTCGACTTCTTCGAAAACTGCAAAGGCGAGATGATTTACAAAACGCTGAGCGGAGGGATGATCATCGCGGAAAGTGGTGAGGTTGTGAGTGTCTATACCAGTCGTGTCACGCACGATGATCTACGCGATGTAAGAAGCAGCGTGCGCTATACAGCGTGTCTGTTTCAGGAACTGGTTCCCAAGAAGGTGGAACTGCGCATCACAGTAGTGGGCGAGCACGTCTTTCCTGCCGAAATTACCTACGTGCACCCTGAACGGGCGGCAGTAGACTGGCGAACCGCATACCAGGATTTGCAGTATGGGATGTACGAACTGCCACACGAGATATACCATAAGTGTCTGGCACTGGTCCGCAAGCTGGGTCTGTTGTTTGCTGCCATCGATATGATCGTGACACCCGACGACAGGTACGTCTTTTTGGAAGCGAACCCGAACGGACAGTGGCAGTGGATTGAGTGCGCAACTGGCTTTCCTATCTGCGAGACACTGGTAGATCTGCTGGTAGCAGGGGAGAAGGTACTGTGAGGGAGTGCTCACACATAAGCAGAAGATGGTATAGTATAGGCAAGATGCCGAAACGCTGAAAGTGACCAATCTATGCAACAGCTCGACGATCTCGATCAACTGGCCAGGCCGTATGCTGAGGCGCTGGTGGCCGCGTTAAAGAGCGAGGGGAAGCTCTCCTCGCCGCTGGTAGAAGCTGCATTCAGAAAGGTCCCCAGGCACCTTTTTATCGATCACTTCTATCTGCTTGATAAGAAAGATCGTAGGATACAGTGGCAGCAGGTCCAGCCCTCAAAGGTAGAGAACACCGATGCCTGGCTGCGCACTGTGTATGGGAACCAGCCCGTTATCACCGCTTATGATGAGTACAACACGCCGACCAGTTCCAGTTCATCTCCTGATGCGATGGCATTCATGCTGGATCAGTTACAACTGACCCCTGGAATGCGTGTGCTAGAAATCGGGACGGGAACGGGTTACAACGCGGCACTTCTGGCGTATATCGTCGGTGATCCTCGCAAAGTTTTCACGATGGAGATCGACGCTGCCCTGGCCCATCGTGCTCAACGGATCCTTGACCAGGTAGTAGGCGAGGGGATTACCGTGTACGCCGGCGATGGGCTGCGTGGGTATGCGCCGAGTGCGCCCTACGATCGCATGATCGCGACGGGAAGCTACCACAAGGTTCCGATGGACTGGCTTGATCAGCTCCAGCCGGGTGGCATTCTCGTGATGAATCTGCGAGGGCATCTTGGCGCGTGCGCTTTTCTCAAGGTCGTGAAGGCTGGCCCAGGGCGGACTGCCCATGGGACCTTTCTGGCAGGTTCGGACTTCATGGAGTTGCGCGATGCACAGGCCCCTTCGCATAGGGTGACTGACCTGGTTGCCCGGTATCTTGGCCGGCCAACGGTGGTACAGAGGACATTCACTTGCGCTGAATTTGATCCATTGTTACTCTGGGATCACCGGCTCGAGTTCCTGCTGCAGCTCTCCTTTCCGGAGATGTACTTCACCTCGGTGCAGGTTGATCCGATGTGTCCCTGCCTGATCGATGTTGCATCGGACACGATGTTGGTATTTCGCCCAGGGGAGCGACAGGGCGAGTGGTTCATCGAAATCAAGGGGCATGAGCAGTTGTGGAATAAGGTGGTGCAAGCCTATAGCTGTTGGGTCGATACTGGAGGTGCTGATCTCGATGCATATCGTCTGGAGATAGATGCGTCTGGCAAACAGCGTGTCATGCTTTCAAGCAAAGACGGAGAGCATAAACGTACCTGGATGTTGCCGTAAAGAACATGTCCCATCTCACCTCATATCATTGCAGCTATCTTTGAGAAAAGGAGTCGCGCAGGGTAAACGAGTAGTCAAATAGACATGCTCTGGCCTTACCGTGAGCCCATACTCCCTTTGGAAACTCGGGGTCTCTGAAGAATCCATAGATCTGTACAGAAAACAGAACTCTGCTCCTGAGATAATTCGAGGTGGGAGGATCCAGGAATTACACCTGTGCTCATTTGAATAACGTGAGTTACATAAGCTGTAAATGAAGAGCAACAAAGAAAGTTGGTAGTGACTCGATGTACATTTCGGCTTGTGCCCCTTGAGGAACTTGTCTATCTCTTAACCACTCCGCAGGATTTGCCACGATGGCATCTCCTGCGTGACGGCTTGCCTGTTGGTTCTCCAATATTCATTTTCTGGTTGTTTTGCCAAACCCAGTCCTTGAGACGAAGCAATTCATCATGCAATGCAGGGGTATGCCAAACACGCTGTCCCCGACCAAGATGCCTGACAGCCTGATACACCAGGGGAAATTCAGTTCTGTAGTTGGCGCTTGCCGCTTTTCCAAAATAACGGAAATCGGTGCTCAAAAGCACGTTCGCATTTGGATAGTCAGGATACGGGCCTAGATCATGCTCAAGATCTTCGGAGCAATGATGCACTGAGCCACTCCTCCAAAAGTAGCGTCCGGCTTCGAATTTGTATATGCAATCGCTTCGTTTCGCATACTCAGAATCTTTATAATAATTTCCATCACTGAGCTTACAGGTCACGCATGCTACATAGATTAAGCTGTTGTCTTTGTGTAATGAATTTGCTGCAAAACCAAAGATAAGGTCCCCTATCTTGGCTTTCCTGCGAATCATCGGTTTGCAAATAGCCAACGTCAGCAGGTCATTCGTGACACATGGCGCTCCACCGTTATCCCCAGTGAGTTTATAGAAATACATGTTTGCCATAGATATTACTTTCAATTATTGGCCTGAACCAGGATGGGTTGCTTTGATTCGAGCCAGCGCCGGAATCGCAGTGGATCATGAAATTTCGGCGATCTTGCGCTGCGTTGTACATATCCATCAGTGACAGACAATCCGCCCCATGCCTCAAGCACATCCCGGCGTACCCGGTAAGCACGATCCCGCCATTCACCAATGGGCAGGCAACGCTCTAATCTGCCCGACATTCCCGGACGCGCGCGTATGATCACATCCTGTGCGCCTTCTGAATAACATCCGGCGCGAGTGTGCATTGATGTCGCGGTCACTTTCCGCAATATCGGTTGCAAGCATCATTGCTTCGACGACGAAAACACCGATAATCGCGTAGACGAGTTCCCTTCTTCCAGCCACATCACGCAGGCCAGAATAAAAGACGATCACGTCTCCCGGAGAAGAAAGATGTCTTCGTAATTGCTTTGCACGTTCACCTGCGTCACCGTACGTGAGATGCCCGAAATCAGGGTCAAGATGTATGTTCCGGGTTCGCAGGCCGGGCGGCAGGCTAGCGCCGAATGTCGAAAGCACTGGTTCAAGAGTACTATAGGGTTTCTCCATGCCCGGATGAACTGGACAGTTCTCAGGGATTGCTACATAGGTGAATTTCCCGGACTGAGAATCGACCAGCCCGTTCCAGAAGCCTCCGCCTCGGCTTTGATCTGCGCCAACACGAACAAGAAGTGCGTTCACCAGATCATCTTTCTCCTGTGTCATTGTGGCCATACCAGCTTCGCGTTCAAGAATTGCCAGAGCCAGTTGGGATTCAAATTGAATCACTATCAGAAAATTATAACCAAGAGGAAGCGCGAAGGCAAACGTAAGGCTTGCACTCATGTGTTAGAGCGTTATGAAGTCACTTCTTCCAGGACGGTCAGAATTTCACTGAAACTCTTTCATCCTGCTTCCAGATTCTCAATAATTTCGTCTACCAGTACATCCGGTTCTGGCAAGTTATCAAGATCGGTGAGGCTCTTGTCTTTCAGCCAGAAGGTATCAAGACTGGTCTTGTCGAGAGTGATTAGCTCGCCATACAGTGCATCCAGGCCAGCATCATATGTCAATAGTCAGAGTCTGAACAATTGAGCACGCAGGTGTTGTAGGTAGACTAGTCATTAAACAATTGAATTGCTTTTAGCCCGATTACAACTCCCACAAAGGATTTGAAGATTTTCGGGAGTACTTGCTCCGCCTAATGAAAAAGGAATGATATGGTCAAATTGTAACTCAATATTTGATCCACACTTGACACACATGCCGTGGTCTCTTTGCCAAACAAGCAGTTTCACATCATCGGGAAGAGCAGTGCGCGATGCCTTTTCTCTATTCGTTGCAGGTAATTCAGCAATAGTTTTTGCTCTGTTAATTCGAGATTGTTGTAGCCTTTTACGGGTAACGAGCAAGGCCCTCACATCTTCAGGAGATAGTCCTTCACTATCTTTGTAGAGCTTACCTTCAAATAGCCAGTAAATTTTAGCATCTAATTGGAAACGATATGGTATTCTTTGTCTTTCTAGTAGAAACTGGTCAAACTCTTCTTTAGTTAATCGCCATTTTCTCCACTCCCAGGATCTTTTGCCGATATCTATACGTACATGCCCACGACTAGAAAAAAAATGTGGAACCAAAGTAATTGAAAAGTTCTCAACACGAGTTAACATTGTTATATGATCCTCCTCCTCCGATGTCATCTCACAGATCAAGCATATGAGATACTTCCCCAAAGACTACCTGTTTAGGATATTGTCTAAAATGTAATACCTGCTCTTTATAAGAACGCAGACGGTTTCATCTTCCTTTAGTGTGAGCTTGAACCAAGCTACCTCTCTGTCTACATCGGGTATCTCTTCGGCACACAACCATCGACATGGATTCATACGTGTTGCCCACCTTTGTATTATTGATACTACTTCCTGCCGCTCGATAGGTTACTTTAGGGATATTTCACTTATACTCAATTTAACATAATTCTATGAGAAATCTGAAAGAGAACTACCAAATCTTTGTAAAATTTCTACAAAGACTTTTTTGAAAGCACCCTGCGCCAGTCACCCATGTACAGCATGCAACGCACTAGCAATGTCCCTAGTCTTTGCTTAGTGAGAGGGCTACGAACATGGTGGCGTTTATTGATGGTGAAACACTCAGCAATGATCGGCACGTTGAACTGTAGGAAGGTGGAGTCACATGGATCATACAGAACTTCAATGATAGCAGAGCATGCAAAACCAGACGTGGAAATTAAGCTTGATCCCACTGGTGCATTACGATTGCTCGCGTTCCTCCAATTGCATCAAGAACTAATGACGAGACATGCATAAGCGAACCATGTCGAGTAATTGGCACCTAGTACAAGTTTGCATTGCGAAATGGATAAGCAGGCTTGAGAAGTGGATTTAGAGCAAGCGGGCTGCAATTAAACTGATGAGTTTTTTCTCATGGGAGGTTGGGCTTACTTCGCCAGGGCGATGCGGCGCAGGTTCGAGGCGATGACCCCCAGGCCCAACCAGCGCTCCATCCCGTCTGGCCCGTGATAGGCGCTTTGGCGCCAGCCGAAATCCCGTCTCAGACTCGCAATGCGGCCCTCGATACCCGCACGCCACCGATAGCCCCTGCGCCAGGGACG
>JBKPAZ010000019.1:0-13573 GCA_046726655.1 Chloroflexota bacterium | reverse complement strand
GACGAGCAGATCCCCAAGCGCAATCAGTGACAACGGTTGCTGCTCCTGAAGCACGCGCAGCACCTCGGCCTGCGATGGGGTGAGATCAAGGGGACGCAGCGCTTCTGTTAAGATCCGGTTCCCCTCGCGTTGTGCGGCGAGTACGAGATAGCGGAATTCTTCAACTGGTTGCACTTCTCTACTCCTCTCTCTTTCTCGCTCAAACACTCCTCAAGCGTTCACGGGAACAGCGACGTTACGTGTGGCCAAACGATGCGCGGCCTCAGGATCATGACTGGGCAGGTAGATCGTCGGCACGGATTGCAGATACGTCCGAATCTGCTGTGACGTCTGTCGGTAGAGCGCGACATCGCGTGTGACCCCATCAACCGCCTGCTCAAGCAGCAAGTGCTGGCTATAGGAGGTATCCCCCGCGAAAAAGAGCGCATGCTCATCTTCCTGCATGATGACAGAGTAATGCCCGGACGTATGACCTGGTGTCGGTACCAGGTGGACATCGCCTGCCCTGGTCAGCGCATAACTGCCTGGAAATGGCCCAAACGGCTGAGGGGCAAAATCGATCAGATGTGGCGCGAACCAGGTCGGCCAGTGCTGGGGCAGATAGCCACTCCTCCGCCCTCGGAAACCGGAAGCGGCCTGATATTCGGTACGCGAGACCAGGATTTCTGACCTGGGGAAATGAGGCAGCCCACCGGCGTGATCCGTGTGGAAGTGCGTCAGCAGCACCCAGCGCACGTCGGCTGGTGCCAAGCCCAGGGCGCGCAGTTGCGGCCCAATCTCCTCTTCAGGACGTATCCATTCGCGCACGCCCAGCCTGTAGTAAGGATGCCACCAGGGGAAGTAGCCTGGTTCTGCCACCCGGGCGGTCTCGCCTGTGTCAACCACGATCAGGCCCTCCGGGTGCTCAATCACCCACGCATAGATGGGCAACGGCTCTGTCCAGGTCGTGTCGACTATGGTGATGTAGGGCCGCAAGGCACCACGTCCCCGGCCGCTCAACTGACGTGTTTTGATGGCAACGGTTCCTGTCTGAATAGCGTGTATACGCATTATCTATCTCCTTCTTTTCGTAACACATTCGCAATTTTTCGTAACACATCATCAATGTCACATCATCAATGATCTGTCATTAATGATACATCATTCATTTGGCTTTGTCAAGGGATGCAGATGAAGGTGCCTGAACAGATCGTTGATCTCGTCCTGCACGGCGTCAAGGTCCCGGGAGAGTACAGGGAAAAATAGCATGAGGATGAATAAAAATCCCTCCAACCGCTTGCAAGAGAGGCCTATACCTGTTATTCTTATAGTAGGATAACTGTCATAATTAAGCAGAGCCCAGGTAGATCATAATCACTTTCGAAGGAAAGCGAGAACTCATGGATACTTCTCTTCAAAATACGAGTCTCACTGAAGACGAATTGACGATACCTGCATTGGCAGACCAGGAAGCAGAACAGGCTGAGGGCGAAGAGGCCCATATTCACTTGCCAAACGGCAGTCTCTGGCCGGTTATTGTAGCCATAGCGATTCTTGTCACAATGTCTGGTTTCGTGGTCATCAACACCGTTCCCTGGATTACTATCGTCGGCGCTATTTTCATCTTTATTGGCATCATGGGCTGGGCATTGGAAAATCCGATGGCTACTCATGAGGAAGAAGTCAAACCCGGAGAGTATTCGGCAACATTTGCTGAGGCTGCGATCACAGGCAAGCCAACGCCTCTGGCAGAGTTGGCCCTGCGCGACGCTGAAGACGTTGTTGATCAAACCGTCACCGTTAGCAGTACAGCATGGAGCGCTCATCCCGTCAAGGTGTTCGTTGAACGCGAGGGTGTTGTGCTTTCCCTGTATGGGAAGGTCGAACTGGAGGAGCAAAAGAAGGAAGTTGAGGCCGCTCTGCGAAAGATGCCGGGCGTGATCGATGTCATGAACTTCCTTGTCGCTGAGGATGAGCTTCTAAATGCAGTCAATGCTCACATCGAAAGCTTGAAAGCTGCAGGTAAACTTGAGGGAGCAAAAAACCTGTCGGTGCTGGTTGAGAACTATATCGTCAGCCTATACGGTGAGGTCCCGACTCCTGAGATGAAATATATGCTGGAGAAGGAGATAACCGGCATCCCTGGCGCTCGTGTGGTTATCAATCACATTGGCCTGGATAAAGACATTCCCGGCAACCTGGGGAGGACTACCAATAGAATAGCCCGAATTTAAAAGGTGTAACAAAACAAAGAAGCCCACCTGGCGACATGTCGCCAGGTGGGCTTCTTTGTTGTCTTTGTCTTTACTTACCGCTTCCGTAGAAATGCCGGAATATCGATTACATCGCCTGGAGGACTACTGCGATTGCCTCTTGGTAGATCGAGCGCCTTTGGATCCATACGCCGGATTGGGCGTTGTGGACGCGAATCAGCCGCCGGACGCTGTGATGGCTGCGCCTCTGGCTCCGGCACAGGAAGCCGCGCGCGTTCCATTAAGGGCTCAAGCACATCACCAGAATCGTTATCCAGGTCAAAATCTTCCTCACGCACATCAGCGCGTCCCCTACCAACAGGCTGCCGCATTTGTTCCTGCATTACAGGTACTGGTGCTGGCTGTATGGAGCGTCCTGCGGGCTGTAGAGGCCCTGTTGGATGCTTGGCGATGTTCATAGGTGGCGTTGGTGTCACGGGTAGCGAGTTATATCCATTGGATACACTTTGCTGTGGTCGGCGCATTGAGGCGCTGCCGTTGTTAGGCGATGACGCAACCTGGTAGAACATGTTACGATTGTACTCCACACGGCCTTGTGGTGACGTTGACAGGTGTGTTCGCCCATCAAAACCCGTCGCAATCACCGTGATCTTGACTTTTCCGTCATACGCAGGGTCCTGCACAGCGCCAAAGATAATATTCGCCTCTTGATGTGCTGCCTGGCTGATGATATCAGCCGCTTCATTTACCTCGTACAAAGTCAAGTCAAGACCACCTGTGATATTGAATAGCACCCCGCGCGCACCGTTGATGTCGATATCCAGTAAAGGACTGGCAATCGCTATGTGCGCCGCATCTATGGCGCGAGACTCGCCGCTTGCCTCGCCAATTGCCATCAATGCCGAGCCAGCCGACGACATAATGGTTTTCACGTCAGCAAAGTCCAGATTGATAAGACCTGGTACCGTAATCAAATCACTAATGCCCTGAATGCCCTGGCGCAGCACGTCATCTGCCAGACGGAAAGCCTCTTTCAACGGCATTTTCTTATCAGCTACCTGCAAGAGCCGATCGTTTGGTACGGTGATAAGCGTATCGACGTGTTGTTTGAGATTAGCGATACCCTCCTCAGCCGCGGTACGGCGCTTGTTCCCCTCGAAGGCGAATGGTTTCGTGACTACGCCAACGGTCAAAGCTCCTAACTCGCGTGCAATCTGCGCTACGATTGGGCTTGCGCCTGTGCCGGTTCCACCTCCCATACCCGCTGTGATGAAGACCATATCGGAGCCTTTCAGTGCCTCGTACAGGTCTTCGGAGTTCTCCTCCGCAGCCTTTGCCCCAACGCTTGGGTTGCCACCGGCACCGAGGCCACGCGTGAGCTTGTCACCGATGCGGATACGGTGTGGCGTATCTGTCAGCAGCAGTGCCTGGGCATCGGTATTGACGGCGATAAACTCAATGCCCATCATGTTGGCCTGAATCATGCGGTTGACTGCATTACTGCCTCCTCCTCCTACACCGATAACTCGGATTTGGGCAAAACCCTCAACTTGATGATTTCCCATTGGTAGCATTTTGGCCCCCTTTCGTGTTTGTTATGTAAGTACAAGCCATGTACCAGCCAAACAAACAGGCGATGGCAATCCTGGTGGGGGGCAATTGCTTGCCCCCTACAATCAATACTATGGAACAAAGGCGCGTAACCAGCGTCCTAAACGAGATATCATATCCCCTGTCCCCGTCTCCTCTTGTTCATCTTCATCTGCAAGAAATGAGGTGTGGCGCAAACCCCACAACAACAGTCCCACCGAGGTAGCATAGGCTGGACGACTGATCGAGTCGGCAAGTCCATGCAAACCAAGTGGTGAACCAAGACGTGCAGGCAAATCGAGAATCTGTCCCGCAGTGCCCAGGATTCCTGGCAACTCAGCGCCACCTCCTGTCACTACCAGTCCGGCTGGCAATAGCCCGTCGAAGCCGGATTTCTTGATCTCCTCGTGTACCATCTCAGATAGCTCTTCCACCCGCGCCTGGATGATTTCGGCGAGCAGCTTGCGAGGCACAAGATCGTTACAATCTGGCATGTAATGTGACAGGTCAATCATGTCGTCATCGGCGATAGTTGAGGGATCACAATGACCATAGGTTACTTTAAGTTCTTCTGCTACGCCGAATGGCAGGCGCAAGCCTATAGCGATGTCACTGGTAATCAGGTTCCCCCCGATGGGCAGCACTACTGTATGCCAGATTGCCCCATCAGTGAAGACAGCCACGTCAGTGGTACCCCCACCGATGTCAACCAGTGCCACACCAAGATCCGTTTCCCCTTCGGCCAGCACGGCCTCACTCGAAGCTAGTGGCTCTAGGACGAGGTCTTCGATCTCCACACCCGCCTTGTGTACACACTTAATTAAGTTGTGAATGGATGACACTGCACCGGTAATGATATGTGTCTCTACTTCGAGCCGGAAACCGGACATGCCGATAGGATTCTTGATGCCTTCTTGTCCATCTACAACATAACCACGTGGGATAACGTGAATGACCTCGCGGTTCGCGGGGATCGCAATAGCGCGCGCGACCTCAATAGCACGACTAATGTCATTCTGCATAATGTCTCGATGGCTGGGTGAGATAGCCACAAATCCCTTACTATTTTCAGATTCGATGTGACTACCCGAGATCCCAACGTATGCGGTCATTATGTTTTTTCCTGATAGGCGTTCTGCACGATCCAGCGCCGCTGCAATGGAAGTGACTGTTTCCTCAATGTTCACCACCACCCCGCGGCGTAAGCCCTGTGAAGGGCAGGTGCCAACGCCAACAATATTGAGCTTCCCGTCGCGATCCAATTCGCCGACAAGGACGCAAATTTTTGTTGTTCCGACGTCGATACCAACGATCACCCGCTCTTGCACGATGCACGCTCCCTTGGGCGGTTGTATGAGCACCCTTTGTGATGCCCGCGCACTACGAACTACATCACTACAGTTAACATGCTTTTCAAGATTTCAACGTATATACAGGGCGCAAGCCGAAGCGCAGATCAATCGTTGCCAGCTTGAGCTGTTTTTGCTGCGCCAGGCTAAGTATCTGTTGGAGTTCAATCAGTCGATTATCCAATGGATTGCTATCAACCGCACCGCCCAGGTAGGCTAACCAGCCATCTGAACTCACAACTATAAATGATCCATGCTCCCCCTGCCTGGGTACAACATCATAACGCAGCGTAAAGGAAGAGACTCCCGGCAAATACTGCAGATCCGTAAACACCTGCTTTGCGAATGCTATGTCCGCTGCGTTCAACACAACTCCAGGATGTACCTGCTGCGCCGCTTTTTCTCGCACATCTACGACTGTCATCAAATGATCTGTGCCTGTCATGTCGCTGGCAGGCGCTATGACTACTCCCTTACTATCTACACTAAAGGTCCCCTGCTGTGTCTGCCAGAGTAACACGGGCGTTCTCTCTACTATGGTTATGATCACCACGTCAGGCAACTGCTTTGTCAGATTTACAGAGGCCACCAGTGGCAACGCCTCAATACGTGTGGTCAGATCCCCCGCATCCAAGAGAAAAATGTTCTGCCCCTGGATACCTATATGCTGGATGTTGTCCACCAACTTACGGTTTTGCGTTCCCATAATATCGATCTGCTGTACCCGGAAATTTGTGCTGCTGAGAGCGAAACTACCCCCCACAATGGCAATCACTAGCAGCGCAAACAGGGTCACAAATCGTCTCCAGAAACTTCCACTCTGTGCATTCCGTCGACCACTGCGTACCGGCACTTGCGTAGCGTGAGGCTGTCGCGGTAAAGGCCGGATGAGTCGCACTTGCCCTTCAGAAGCAGGCACGCCTGTATGAGCAAGTGTGCGCTTCACAGATCTGTTCCCGGTACGCGCTTCCGCGCGAGCACGACGCTGATGGGCTTGTCGATCGGCCCAGTGTGTTGGCTGCACAATCTCCTTCGGCATCGTGACAACCCGTCTGCGAGTGTTTGAATAGCTTTGGGCTGTAGATTGCTCTTCTCTACTCGCCCTGCCTTTTCTACCCGGCTCCTTGCCCTGGCTGGCAGGATAAGACAGTGTTCGCCCTCTATAATCGAAAGCAATCTGCTCTTTTAGCTTTTTATGCTCCTTCATGACTTCCCCCATTCGCCTCGCAACTCGACCTCCAACTCCAGGTCTACCCCAAACCTCTCGAGTACGCGGTTGCGAGCTTCTACAAACAGCGCCACCACATCGGCTGCACTGGCTCCTCCCAGGTTGACAATGAAGTTGGCGTGGCGCTTAGAGATTTGCGCCTTGCCGTGGGTTGTCCCCTTCAACCCTGCCTGGTCAATCAACCGCCCGGCATAATCCCCTGGCGGATTTTTGAAGACTGAACCTGCGCTCTGCTGAGGCGGCTGAGTCCTCTTGCGATGTTTCTTATACTCTTCAATGGTTGCGCGTAACTTCTCGGAATCTTCATGCCGGAGACGAATTCCCAGTTGCAAGATGATTTCACTCGGCTCGATCAGCCCTCGTGATGGGACGATTGGATATCCCTGCGCATCGAAGACGATGCGGCGATCTCTACGGAATCGGCTATTCCGGTAACTCAAATCAAGTTCGTCGTGCATGTAACGTCGTAACATTGGGACTGATACTCCATTTTGAGATGTTGAAGCGCCGCGTGCATCTACTACTTCGATCCATTCCAGTACCTCGCTAAGATCGCTGTTATGAGCGCCTGCATTGGAGATGACACCTCCGCCCAATGTTCCTGGTATTCCCGGTCCGAACTCCAATCCTCCCCAACCAAGAGCTGCAAGTTCGTTCAAGAGGCGTGGCCAACTCACGCCTGCTTCTGCCACCAGAAGCGCTGTGCCATCTCCGTGATCTTCAATGGTGTAGTTATTGAGGACAATACGAGCAACAATCCCTCGCACACCCGCGTCAGCATAGACTACATTTGTGCCGTTGCCCACCAACAGTAGAGGCCACTGTCGCTCGATACACATACGTACCAGGTCGATCAGTTCTCTTGACGTGTCAAGGGAAATCCACACATCTGCAAGTCCGCCTACGCCAAAGGTGCAATGACGTGCCATTGGCTCATTGCGGCGTATGCGCTCCTGAAAATGTGGCCGTAGCTCTGTATAGATTGTCTCAGCATCGAACGTCATGATGACTCCCTAGTTTCATGCAATAAAATCTCGGTCACGATATAGATGTCACCCGCTCCCATTATGATTGCCAGGTCACCGGAATGCAGCATGCTGCCCAACAACTTTGCTGTGTTCTGCACCTCACCACCGTACATCACTCGTCCGCGCTTCGCCATGGCTTCAACGAGATCACTCGCGTGTATAATGCCTGTATCGTGCTCACGCCCTGCAAAGATGTCGGCGATAATCACCACATCTGCGCTGTCAAAAGCCGTTAAAAATTCCTCGAAAAAAGTCTTTGTGCGGCTGTACATGTGCGGTTGATAGACCGCGATAAGCCTCCGTCCAGGAAACCGCCTGCGAGCAGCTTCCAGAGTAGCCGTAATTGCCGTTGGATGGTGCGCATAATCATCAATCAAGATGACATCCTGTGCCACTCCATTGATCTCTAGCGCACCTTGATGACGAATCTCGAAACGTCTCCCAATGCCGCCAAAGTTTTCCAGCGTATTGATGATCACTTCATCATCTATCCCAATAACGTGTGCAGCAGTCAGGGCTGCCAGCGCATTCTGGATGTTGTGTACTCCCGGTAACTGCAGGTGGATGACCCTATCCGTTGGAAATGCTTTCCCCCCCTGTTCCTGTGATTTGACACTGAAGCTTGTTTCACCTGCAAGCTTTACGCCATAGGCTATGTAGTCTGCTAGACTACGTACATCAGATGGCCTATTGCCAACTTCTGTCGCTGCTGTGCGCGAAAGTCCTGCAACTGCATACGTCAGAATGTGCCCCGCCCAATCATCCAACCGCTCCCGCAATTCCAGGCAGCCCGGACTATCGGCATTCAAAACGAGCGTTGGCGGGAAAGGCCAATCACTGTGCATATCCATACCGCGTATAAAATGTTCAAATGCTGACAGGAAGGCCTCATAGTCCGCGAAAAACTCTGGATGCTCAAACTCAATCGATGTGACTATCGCCAACCGCGGGTGATAGTTCCAGAAATTGTTATTGAACTCATCGGCTTCATTGACAAAGTACTGGCTTTTCCCGATACGATAATTGACGCCAAAGCTTGGGACGATTGCGCCTATTTCACACGTTGGGTCAAGCCCTCCAGCTACAAGCATCAGTGCAAGCATTGCTGTGGTAGTGCCCTTGCCATGGACGCCGCTGACCGAGAGCGCGCACTTCCCCTGCATCCATTTGCCCAGCATCTCTTGCCAGGTCATGACCTGCATTCCACTCGCCTTTGCTGCCACCAGCTCAGCATTATCAGGATTGAAGGCCACCACTGCAGGTACATAGATTAAGGCGTCAGCATTTGCCAGGTGCTCAGGGCTATGACCAATCTCCACCAGTACCCCCTTTTGCTTCAACATACTCGTCGTAGCTGATGCAGCTTGATCACACCCGCTGATCCTGGCGCCCTCCTGAAGGGCCATCTGCGCTACCGCCGATATGCCCTGGCCACCAATGCCCATGAAATGCAGCCGCGCATTTTTCAAGTGTTCGTATCCAGGTTCGTTCATCGCGCAATTTTTACTAGTTCCGCTGCAATTTCTTGCGTCGCTTGTGGCTTCGCAAGCAATCTTGCCGCTTTTGCCATCGCTTCTAAAAGTGTAGAAGATGACAGAATAAGTTTCACTTGTTCTACAAGTACCTGCGGCTTAAGGTCACTATCCTTGATCACCTCAGCCGCTGCCTTACGCACGAACATCTCCGCATTTGCCTCTTGTGGAGAGCTCCCAATAGCCGGTGGTAACGGTACCAGAATACTCGGCTTACCCAGTACTGCCAATTCGCTCAAGCCAGATGCCCCTGAACGACAGAGCACCAGGTCTGCTGCCTGCAATGCTAGCGGCATTTCTTCATTCAAGTATGCTACCAATCGGTAACGCTTCCTCAACATCTCGTCGAGAGAAGCTAACACCCTATTCGACAACTCACGCGTCTCGTTATACAACTCTTTGCCACTTATCTGTAGCACCTGGCAGTGTGCCAACAAATCAGGCAACGCTTCACTCACTACTTGATTCAAATGCCTTGCGCCCTGGCTGCCACCAGTGACGAGTAATAACGACTCCTGTCCCTCAAACCCAAGCACCTTTCGCGCTTCCTGCGGTAACCTCTGACGTACATCCAGCATAGGTCGCCGTATTGGGTTACCCAGCTGCAATGTCTTATGTGCTGGGAAATAGGCCAGCGAGTCAGTAAATCCCACCGAGATGCGTGTTGCCAGTGGCGCTACAAGTTTGTTCGACAGATTTGGCGGTACATCTTGTTGATGCATCAGTAGCGGCACTCGATTGAGACGCGCCGCCAACCCTGCCGGAACTGCTACATACCCCCCGCTCGTAAAAACTACACTCGGCCGGAATTTCCCTACAATGTTGATCGCCTGTATCATACCCATGGGTACACGCATCACTCCTGTTATTGTTTGCCATGCGATATATCTCCGCAGTTTGCCAGCTTTAACAGTAGCTAAGCGAAAACCTGCCGCAGGCACTATCTCAGTTTCCAGCCCGTCATCACTACCAAGAAACAATATCTCGGCCTGGTATTCTTCACGTAACTGTGTCGCCACTGCCAGGGCCGGATAAATATGGCCCCCGCTGCCTCCGCCTGATACAAGCACTCGCATACAATTCTCGATCGTTATTTATTGCGTAAACGTAGTCCCTACACGCTTTTTCCACAGTGAGAATGCTGGTGTCTCCGGTTCCTGAATATAGCGCGAAATGTTGAGTAACACGCCTACAGCAGCCAGTGAAACGACCAGCGATGATCCGCCAAAGCTGATAAAAGGTAACGGCACTCCTGTATAGGGAATCGTACCCGTATTCGCTCCAATATTGATCATGGCCTGTAATACCAGCCAGGTGGTGATACCGGTTGCCAGCAACGCTCCATACAGATCGGGGGTGCGCCTCGCGAGCCGGAATCCTCGAAAAGCTAAAAACAAAAAGAGTATGACGATTGCGGCGCTACCAATAAAGCCTAGCTCTTCGCCAATGATTGGAAAGATTGAGTCGGTGTAGGGGAAAGGTAGATAGCCCGTCTTTTGACGGCTAGCTCCTAACCCTAAGCCGAACCATCCTCCCGACCCCAATGCCAGTAAAGCCTGGTACAGTTGCAGGTTGATGCCTGCAATATCCTTAAACGGATCCAGAAAACCCGCTATGCGGTAAAAACGATAGCTACTGAACGCCTCTTTCAAGAAAATCAAGCCGGCACAGGCCATCGCCAATAAGAACTGTGTAATATTAGCCCCTGCCGTAAAGAACATTGCCGTAGCAAAACCGGCAATGATGATTGCTGTCCCTAAGTCGTTCTCTAGCAACACCAGGCCCAGCACAACACCAACCAGGATGATGAATGGAGCCAGGCCATAGAGAAATGTGCCCACCTGGTCGCCTTTACGCGCCAGCCAGTCGGCGATATAGAGCGCCAGCACCAGCTTGGTCAGTTCACTCGGCTCAAACGAGAAGAACGAGCCGAGGGATAACCAGCGCGATGCTCCATACACATTCACACCAAACTTCAGCACAATCACCAGCAATGGCAGGATAATCAGCATCCCTACCAGCGAGAAACGCCGCCATTTTCGATAGTCCACGCGCAGCGTCAGCAGCATTGCTACCAGGCCCAGGATCGTCCACATCAGTTCGCGCTGAAAGTAATACGAAGCGTCGCCCTGGTAGTGCGCCGCCTGAAAGGCGCTTGCGCTGTAGACCATGACGATGCCGATACATAACAGGGCCAGTACTATAATCAATAGCCAGGCATCAACCTTGCCTGCAACACGCGGTAGGCGCATTTCCAGTGTGGCGAGTTTCTCCTGCTCCTCTTCGGTGATAGCCTGTACTGTTGCTGCCCGCTGTTTCGCCCCCCGTACTTTCTTCCCCTGGCGCTCCATTTGCGCATAATCGGCCGGTCCATGGCCCCATGGTGGTTGCGCTGATTGCATGCGCCAGTCCGCTGTAAGGCCGCTATGTTGCTGCTTGATGTCGTTATTGACTCTCCCTGGATCAGGTGCTGCGCGCTTCGCACCAGGCCGAGGGAGGCGCTTGCGTGGCATGACAGGATTCACCAGTGTTTCATTAGCGGCATAGCGCACGTAAGATCTCGATGTGTCGCGCCTTCGCGATTTCGATCCTTGCGCTACCGTGCCCCGTCTTTCCTCCGCAGATTCCAACGCCG
Organism: Chloroflexota bacterium; assembly: GCA_046726655.1. Taxonomy (GTDB): domain Bacteria; phylum Chloroflexota; class Ktedonobacteria; order Ktedonobacterales; family Ktedonobacteraceae; genus DATMNR01. Next base: position 2,019 of record JBKPAZ010000019.1, on the reverse strand, counting down.
GCGAGCGCATATAGGAGCCTGGTCGATCCCCTATACGAGTCCTTTGCTGTCCCTCCTTATTTGGTTGTCTGTGCGTATCGCGTGTCATGAGTTCTCGCGTTCTTTGTTAATTGCCTGTCCATCCGTTCCTGATTATGGCCTGCGCCAAACGCCCCCGACCATTCGTAGGGGCCGATTTATCGGCCCGCCCGCATTATCGCTTCGGAGAATAAAAATCTGTGTCCTATAGACTTGACATAGAACAAATTTTCTAGTACACTTGTTCTTGTGGTTTAGAAACTTTCTCAAGGCTTCTATCCCTTTTACTAATACCTATTGTGCCTGGTCGGGCGGAACTGTGTAATACCACATCAGTTGTTGCGCGATCGTCTTCCAGAGCGGTGCCGCCGCCGTGCTGCCGTAGATCGCATTTTTGGGTCGATCTAATTTCACCAGAATCACAAACTGTGGATTCGATGCAGGAATAAAACCTGCTACCGAAGCCTCGGTTTGATCGGCAGAAAGTCCCTGCGTTGTCGCTGTTCCGGTCTTGGCTGCCACACTGTATCCGGGAACCAGCGCTAGTTTTGCCGAACCAAGCAGCGCCGCCTGGGTCAGCATTTCCGTCAATAACTGCGCTGCTTGTGCGCTGATTACGCGTCGTGCTACTCTTGGATGAGTGGTCACTACCTGGCCATTGTTATGTATCTCAGCCACCAGGTAGGGATACATCATCACACCGCCGTTTGCAATCGCTTCGTAGGCCATTGCAACTTGTATCGGTGTTGCCAGGATACTTTGCCCAAAAGCCTGGCGTGTCAGATCGCTCACCGTCCAGTTCTGATCGTTTGGCGAAAGATATGCTCCCGCCTCCTCAGGCCCGTCTATGCCAGTGGGCTGACCAAAACCGAAATGTGCCAGGTAAGGGTAATACCGGGCAGCCCCGAGAATATCGTGCGCTACATGTGCTGCTCCTACATTGGCGGAGTGTATCAACACCTGCGTCATTGACTCGGTACCGTATGCCATAAACTGCCAGTTGCATACCATAGGCGCATCAGCAAATCTCATACAGCCAGGGTCGCTGAACGTCGTATCAGGGGTAATTAACCCCTGGTCAAGCGCTGCAGCCATTGTGACCACCTTCATCGTCGAACCAGGCTCATACGCGCAGTACAATGCCGGGTTAAAGTATACCTCTTCGCTTCCCAGACATCCCTGCTGTGTAGCATACTGGCCATAATGATTGGGGTCGAACGTTGGTTCACTGGCCATTGCTACAACTGCGCCTGTACGAGCATTTATCACCACTACCGTACCGCTCTCTGCCTGCAACTTCTTAACCGCATCTATCAGAGCTTTTTGCACCATGTACTCAACTGCGCTATTGATCGTTAGCGTCAGGTTAGCTCCACTGATAGGAGACTGCTCGTTGGTCGATCCCACATCCAATGCATTGCCTTGCAGGTCCGTTACTGCTATGAAGCTCCCAGACTTGCCCTCCAACAGCCCATCGTACTGTCCCTCAATTCCATAGTTGCCGTGATTGTTCGTATCATTCTGCGTCACATAACCCAGAATTTGCGCTGCTAAACTCCCACCAGGATAGATGCGCCACGTTCGCGGTTCCAGAAATACGTCTTGCAGTTGCAACTTACGCAGTTGCTCGCTTAGGGATGGGTCGATACCAACTGCGACGCGTGCTGTATATTGTCCGCTGGCAAAGGCCTGCTGCAACGTTGTTAGTGAAACCCTCGGCAGCACCTGGTGTAAGGTTGTAATTAACGTATGAAGATCACTTTGTGTAGTATCAGGGTGATCTAGCGTGAACTGCACCGGCTCGACGTAAACATCATCCCGCACAACATTCGTCGCCAGAATCTGTCCCTGGACATCGTAGATTATTCCGCGAGGTGCATCTAATATTAAGTTTTGAATGTGCTCAATGTTCGCGCGTTGCGCCAGTTTGTATCCGCTTTGTGATTGAAGCACTTGCCAGTAATATAACCTTGCCAGCAGTGTTATTATGCCGAGACAGAC
>JBKPAZ010000018.1:0-13393 GCA_046726655.1 Chloroflexota bacterium | reverse complement strand
GAGATTTGGATTCAAGTCTCGTGGGCTCGGAGATGTGTATAAGAGACAGCTTTTGTATCTGGTTGAGCCAAAATCCAGCGATGGCAAGTATAATAGGAACAATCAGCAATTGCAGCACATCCCACATTGTCTTTGCAGGTCGGTATTGTTCATTTGGTTGGAGTGTTGGGCCAGTTGCGCTTGTAAAGCCTATCCAGTCCAAGCCAAATTTAGAGACAGCGAAAGTGAATGTAATGAGTGCAAATATCACTACAATAATTACCGCGACGATGAATGGATGTTGTTTTATTTTCTGCCACCATGAACTTATCTTAGTTCTCATTGCGCCACCTCTGTTCCAACATGAATGTGTCCAGGGCAGTATAGCAAACAGTGGCAGTATTGCATAGTAGCTTTTGCTAATCGTGTATAGACCCATCAGGCATGGTTGCGTGTAGTGTGCTTGTACCAGATACGTTATTTCTCTAAACCTGTTGTTGTGCTTTATAATTTCACACTGCCAACGGATTCAAAGACTGCTTTGAATCGCTCGGTGCGGTATCCAAGATAGAAGAAACATGCCCCGGCGTGGTTATCATACGTATTCTTGGAAAACACCTTGCCGTGATAGCTCTTGTATGGTGTGTAGAACTTGATTCGGCCACGTAAGAAGCATACCGGGTACTGTAGCAGTTCGTGAAACCATGTGGTGTCAACGCTTGGACGCACTAACACTATCGCTTCTTCAACATAGCCGCTCTTGTGTTCTGCAATCGCTTTCCTGACAAACGGCGCAATCAATCCGCGTGCATACGGTGGATTCAAAAACACCTTGCCATGCCACAGTAACAGCAAACCATTCTCGTAACTACCCAGGTGCTATTCTTAAGCACTCTCAACTAGTCGCCTGAGCTCCCTGTAGAAAATATCTATCTCTTATGTGCCTGTCTGCTTGCGTTCAGGTGTCTCATGAAGCAAGTCTTTGGCAGATACATTTAGAACCCTGGCTTATACATTCCAGATAATCCAGGTTCACCATGCGTACATGTGTAGAAAGCGCGTACATAATTGCGCCTTATGCCTTTAACTTTAACTCTCACCTCATTGTTATCAATGCTAAACAAGTGTATACTTAATACGGCTACCACATCGTCTACAGATTGTGGGAAATTCAGGATCACTCCCTCAAGAGTGCTCTGTAGTTTGTCAAGCGCGTCTGCGTGAATCAGCCCGAGAATGCTCTACGCTAAAAAATTCGTTCCCTGTCGTTGTACTAGTGATGAACTGGACCTGGCATCAGCGGCTCTAGCCTCCTTTCCACCCATCATCGTGTATTTAAGGGCTGTGTCAAGGAAGGCAGGAGAGTGGAGGTGTTCAATGGCAATCAAAATCTTCTGTAGTTATGCTCACGAAGACGAAGAACTCCTGAATAAACTGAAGGTCCAACTCGGACCGTTGGAGCGAGAAGGCCTCATTGAACTATGGCATGACCGTGACATTAGTGCAGGAACAGAATGGGAACACGAGATTGATGCACGCCTCGATGCTGCTGACATCATCCTACTGCTGGTCAGTCCCGACTTCATGAATTCGAATTATTGTTACGGTATTGAAATGAAGCAAGCTATCGACAGGCACAACGCTGGAGAAGCACGTGTCATCCCCATTTTGCTGCGTCCAACCGATTGGCAGGGTGCGCCTTTTGACAAACTCCAGGCGCTGCCCACCAATGCCGAACCCATCACCTGTTGGCGCAACCGTGACAAAGCTTTTCTGGACGTGGTGCAAGGCATTCGCAAAGACATCCAGCAGATGACTCCAAAGAGCGAAGTGCCTGTCCCCCCAGAACGTGCCACTGAGCCAGTACCTGTTTCTAAACCGAGAGCACTCCTCCCAGATTTTTTGCCACACAGACGGAAAAGGGGTCTACGCCAGCACAAGCGTCGTGGAATACGGATTGTGTTGATCGCCCTTTTGATAGCCGTAGTGGTCAGCTCGGGGTTGGTTGCTTTGTTTGTGTCTCGCGTCGTCTCCCCAACAGTAAACATTGTGGGGCATGCCTTCTTCACAAGCAGCGGAGCAGCACCCGGCACAAATAATATGGGTATCAACGATACGTTTCAGGTAAAGCTCTCCAACGTCCCGTTGCCTCAAGCAGGGAACAGTTATTATGCCTGGCTTTTGCCAGATCTGAATCAGGAGGCCAGTCCTCTCGCTCTGGGAACGCTGATGGTTACCAACGGTGTGGCTTCGCTGCCTTCTCCCTACGTTGATCCACAGCATGACAACCTGCTCATCTACTTCAGCCGTTTTTTGGTGACTGAAGAGCCTAAGAGCCCGGTTCCCCTGGACCCTTCTCTGGATAAAGGGACGTGGCGCTATTATGCCGAGATTCCACAAAATCCTCCTGCTAAAGACTGCGTAGCCGTGATCAATCAACTTAACGACCTCTGCCACCTCAGGCATCTGCTCTCAGGTGATCCCAAGCTGGCCCAGGTCAATCTGCCGGGCGGTTTGAACTACTGGTTTCTGCACAATGTAAAAGAAATTCAGAAGTGGGCCGGAGAGATAGTCGATCTTAATAACCCGGTTGGTATACGTCACAAGGTGGTCGATATTCTCTATATGCTTGATGGTATGAACTGTATTGCGCAGGATTTACTACCCGCTGCTCCTGGCAGGGAAAATACCCCTGATGATGGCACTCTGATGAAAGTCGCCGCGATCCCTTTGCTAGACTGCTTGTTAACGCCGAATGTTACCGGCTACCTGTCGCATATTCATAATCATCTGAACGCTATGGTTCTTTCGCCGGGAGTCTTGCAGGAGCAGGTAACGCTGGCTGATGATATCAGCACAGAATTCAATACCATAAATGCCTGGTTGAGGCAGGTGCAACAGGATGCCAGGCAACTGGTCGCAATGGATGATTCGCGCCTGGTGCTGGCAGAGGGGAATCGCCTACGCAGTGAAATGGATACGCTTGCAGGGGAGGTTCTCAATGGGAGTATTGATCCCAACACTGGCACAGCCGAGAATGGCGTGGCCCGTATCGCCGCTCAGATCCAGCAACTGGCGATTATGGATGTCACACACTATTGATGTGCAGGCGCAGGCACCTCGCCGTAAGATGCTGGAACTCCCGCGAAGTTGATGAAGCTTGTCTGTGCGCTTGCTAGAGAATGAGCATAATACGGCTTAGTGTCGAGATAGGAAAATACGCTCTGGTACTGCTGTGATCGTATCTCCAGCAAACTGATATGAGTAAGTATCACGTTTAATAATAAGTCTGGCTTACGGGTTGCTCGAACCCACCCCACAAGCAGGTGTAAAAGACAAAGTGACCGTGCAAGCCCCTCTATGGCCTGCACGGTCACCTTGCTTTAGAACCTCAAGCTATTTTTCCAGCCGGTCATGTTCGATAAGCCAGCGAATGAAACCTAAACGATGTTGCTCTTCAAGTATTTCGCGATACTCAGTTTGTTCGGTCACATGGTTTTTCATATAGACAAGCCGAGCGGCTTCAATTTCTGAAAATCCCAGTGAAAGCAGATGTTCAAAGTCTGCATTATCAGTGGCATACAGGTTCTCTGGCATAGTAACAATACTCCCTCTATACTAAAGAAACGAACTACAAGTTCTGCTCCTGCAGACTTTTGCAAGTCTTTATGATATATATACGCTGAAAAGTACCTTACGATGCACCTTTCAGATTAAATATCGCTTAATATTTAATACGTTGAGACCTCTTACTAATTACAACTTCTTTTAGTCAGAGAAAATTCCGGTGGTCTACCATCTGCATGCATTTATGCAATCCGTGGGGATGGTGAACGATCACGTCGTGGAGTGTTTCCGCTGGCGAGAGGTGCAAGCTCTCGCTCAAAAGTCTCCACCTGGCGGAACGACTTCATCGTGAAAAAGAACCAGTGTCTGTCGAAACAGGAGGCCACAGCAGAGGGGTTCTCCGGTGGCCTCCTGATTCAGACGAGACAGGCCATCATGATTTCAGCGACTGGCGTGAGTGGCTGAGAAGATCAGGATGGTAGGGCGTTGCCCAAACAGACTGATTTCGATCTGCTCCACACAAGACAGATCGAGCGGATCGATCTGCTGTGGAGCATTAGTGAGGACGACAAGACGTCCCGCTGGAGCGAGTACCCGTCGCATCTGCATAAAGATGTGCTGGTACAGCGCTGCCAGGGCTTCATCCACAGGCACCTGGCGTCCCCACGGCAGATTCGTAATCACGCAATCAATGGCAGCGGTAGCGAGAGGCTACTTAGCCTACGAGATGCTGAGTGTGTGAGCAGTTTGACGCTGTAAGGATTTGTCCTGGATTACTCATCATTGCTCGTGGCGAGAATGATGCTCTTCGATATGTGTGGTATGCTCAGGGATTGTCTGCAGGGCTTTTTGGAAGAAAGATGGATAGAGTGGAAACTCTGCAAGCATCATCGTCGGTAGATTGGAATGCTCTCCAATAGTACCAGAACATTAGTTGAATGCAGCAAAACGTGATACATTGCGTAGTGGAAAAAGCAATACCGCATAAAAAGTATGTAGGAGTTGACCTATTTATGATGCCCAAACCTGAACGCAGGCTATGGGTTTTTACCAGGCGTCTTCCTTTTCTTCTTATCCTACTTTCTGTAACGCTGGTAGGCCTTCTCGTGTGGATAAGTCTAGGGGTCTTAATGCGAGGTGGAGCCTCTCATAATACAGATAAGACGACACCTCAGACTCTCTCTACTCCTACTGCTACACAAGGAATGCCAGTTGACGGGCCTTCTCCCCTGCTCTTTGGTACAAACCTGGGCCTCTTTAACGCCAATGACCAGATTTTGCGCTCCGCACCGACCCGCAATCTCTTACAGCAAATGCACCCAGGCATTATTCGCATGCCGATACGTTCAAAACTCTCCGAAGCAGTAGCAATACATGCGGCTCAGATTATCAAAGACCTGGGAGCGATTCCCCTGGTTGTACTGCACAGCGTAAATGGGCCATATGTGCTGGATGATGATATACGCGTGATAAAGGATATGAACACCATCTTTGGCAAGAGTATTGTATATTATGAATTTGGCAATGAAGATGACTGGACGGGTATTAATGCCGCAACATATACGCAGGCATGGAATCGTCTTATACCCCAATTAAAGCAGGCTGCGCTGCACGGACAATTTGTTGGCCCCGTCAATTACCAGTACAACGGAGATTTCCTCTCTGCTTTTTTACAGCAAGCCAATCCACACCCTGACCAGGTGAGCTGGCACGAGTATACTTGCTCTTATAAGTGGCCCGATGCCGATTGCATCGCCAACATTGATAACTGGACAACCCATATCCAGGATAGCCGCGACAGAATGACAGCAATTCTTGGCGCGCCCTTGCCGATTATGATTACCGAGTGGAACTATGCCCCCGACGCTGCCTATAATGATGGGAAAAACAATGACCGGACCTTCATGACCACCTGGACAAACAAGGCCTTACAAACCCTGGCAGATAGCCATGTCTTTGCCGCGATGCAGTATGCATGTACCAATACCGCGATGTCGCTGATCGACAACGACAACAAGACCACGCTCCAGGGAACTATCTTTCAGCATCTTTATTTAAAAATGATTCTGAATGGGCACCAACCAACTCCCACACCCGACCCGACCCCCAGCATCGTCTTGAATGGTTCACAGGTATTTTCTTTTGAGGATGGGGGAACCGAGGGCTGGACTGGACAGGGTATCGTAAAAGTACAGAACAGTACAGCCTTTGCCCTGGATGGTACTCATGCTTTACAGGTCACACTGAGCATTACAAGTAGTAATAACTTTCCCTACGTTGCTGTCAATCTCGCTAATATGCCCTCGTATCCACGTGCCGGGCAGACCCTTACCGCCAATGTCTACTTACCAGCGAGTACCACCAAAGTCAGCATCACGGCCAAATTGTTCATAGTGGATAGCAACTATCACTGGTTCTCTAATAACACTGTTCAACTCTCACCCGGCACGTGGATTCCACTGACCTACCTACTCCCTCCCACCATTAACGGGCAACCAGCGCAGTTGGGCATTCAGTTTAATAGCACAATCAGCAGCGCCAGCAACAGCGACATATATATAGATGCTGTTGGGTGGAGCTGACCCTGGTGGGAGAGACCATTCTCAACCGGGGGTACACTGACAGCCAGGTTGGGAATGGCCTCGTGTTTTCCGGTCCTCTTGATGTGTGTATCCCGACATTGCAATATTCGCCCGTGATGAAGTTGTGACAACGAGGTGGTAGAATGCAGTTTGAAGAGGTGCCTCATTCACAAGCAAGTGGATGTAATGAGATATTGGGTTAGAAAGTGAATATTTCGTCCTGTCATATTGAAACAATTGTAAGCGATACACTTCATACTACAATTAAGGAGTCATCATCATGGGATTGGTAGTTGAACATATTGACAAGTCGTTTGGTCAACTTCAAGTCATCAAAGACCTGTCTATGGAGGTGAGAGAAGGCTCTATCTTTGGCTTTCTGGGACCGAACGGAGCGGGAAAAACCACCACGATGCGCCAATTGTTCAAAATAGCACGAATGAAGTAATTGTTCCAGGAGTAATTTAAAGCGCAAGAAACCGATAGCACTGATCCTCCTTTTTACTCTATACTGTTCTCAGAAAGAAAAGGAGGACACTGAAAATGAATTACTTAGAAGAAAAAATCAAGCAAGAACCTTTAGATGAAGAGCAGTGCTGGAGTGCTTTTCTAACAAGAAATGCACAGGCTGATGGGGCGTTTGTTGTTGCTGTGCGTACCACAGGCATTTATTGTCGTCCATCGTGTCCAGCGCGCCGACCCCATCGTGAGCACGTTGCTTTCTTCCAGCTTCCAGAAGAGGCTTCAGCAGCGGGCTTTCGGCCATGCCGGAGGTGCCGTCCCGATCTTGCTCAACTACCTGAGCCACAAGCAGAGCTAATTGAGCAGGTCTGTCGCTATATTGAAACCCATCTGGATGCTCCATTGCATCTCGCCGATCTGAGTCAGCAGTTTCATCTGAGTCCGTACCATCTCCAGCGTACGTTCAAGCGGATCAAAAGTATTACGCCGCGCCAATATGTCGAGTCCTGTCGCCTGGGGCAGTTCAAAGCGCGATTGCACGAGGGAGAGACGGTGACGGGTGCGATTTACGACGCTGGCTATCAGTCAAGCAGTAGTTTGTATGCGCGCACATCCGTCCAGCTTGGCATGACCCCAACAACTTATCGTAAAGGAGGAAAGGATATGCGGATTGGGTATGCCGTCGTCGAGAGCTCACTGGGATACGTGCTAGTTGCAGCGACGGAACGCGGGGTCGCAGCCGTTCGCTTCGGGGACTCCGAACAAGCGCTGGAAGCCGATCTTGTACGTGAATATCCGAAGGCGGAATTGACACGCGATGACGAGCGGCTCCGTCCCTGGGTGACCCTTTTGCTGCACTCTCTGCAAGGGCAGTCTTCCCCACAACCGGTGCCACTTGATGTCCAGGCATCAACCTTTCAGTGGAAGGTCTGGCAAGCCCTACGAGCCATTCCCATAGGTCAGACTCGTTCCTATCACGAGATTGCCCAGGCTATCGGGCAGCCCACTGCGGCGCGAGCAGTAGCTCAGGCCTGCGCTACCAATCCGGTTGCCGTGTTTATCCCGTGCCATCGTGTGGTACGCAACAATGGCCAGCTCGGCGGCTACCGTTGGGGCATTGAACGAAAACAGGAGTTGCTAGCACGTGAGCACGCCGATCCTGCTGCTCACTCCTCTTCTGCAGGGACGAACCAACAGCAGTCGCGAGAAGGAGTTTCAACGTCAATCATGGGGAGGTCAGTAGTATGAATACAAAGCAAACACAACGCGACGGAACAGAGACTGCTCTGACAGCATTAAAGATCTGTACACATTGGCATCTAGTTGCTGTTTTTACTTCCGTCTTGTGAGTAGTTGTTTCCCTGGAACGAGGCGCGGTACACTATGCTGGTATTGGGTGTACTGTTCGCCAAAGGTCTCTTTCAACAAACGCTCCTCCGATCTCGCCTTGATGATCACAGCGATCAGTCCAACAATGAAGTACAGCACCCAAATGCCAAAGCCGGCTATGAGCAAGGAACCGAGTAACATGCCTATGAGCCCGGTGTAGATTGGATGGCGCGTGATGCGATAGGGACCTTCGGTCCGCAGTTGATGACCCTCTTTTACCTCTGCGACAGCGGCCCACATGGTGCCCAGCACCCAGCGTGCCCATAGTGTGAAGACAGTGGCGCCAATGAGTAAGACAGCACCGACGAGCTGTAGCCAGGGTGCTGTGAAGGTCATAAATGTCAGAGCATTGTGCCGCAGAAATATCGATGCCAGCCACACGAGAGCGATACTCAAAATCCAGAGGGGCAGAAATGTAGTCCGCCTTTGCACTACAGGAGCTTTCCAGAGATTATAGACCCACCCAATGGTCCAGAATAGGCCGAGACCTCCCCAGCAAATGACAAGAATAATCCAGTAGATTTCATGTGGCATGAGGAAATGCCTTTCTGCTAGCCTTTCGCATGCTTCCCAGTGAACTGTATGATCGCATTCGTCGCCAGCTTGTAGCCGCCAGCATCGCGTGTGAGTTGCTGCATGTGCCCAACACGTTGGTGCAATGCTGGGTCGTTCGCGACCCGTTCGACTGCCTTGCGCAATGTGGTGATGTTTACGGCCTCTTTTTCCAGCGCGATGCCCAGCCCCAATTCGGCAATGCGCCTCGCCGTCACAACCTGCTCCTGTGTCTGGGGCACAGCGACCATAGGGACACTATAGTAGAGGCTTTCCATCACGCTGTTCATCCCGGCGTGGGTGACAAAGACGCGCGCACGCGACAGGATGTCAAGTTGAGGCACATAGGCTGAGACCAGGAAGTTCTCTGGGACAGGACCCAGAGCAGCGGGATCGACCTGTTTCCCTCGTGAGAGCACGATCTGGTAGTCGCTCGAAGCCCAGGCCTCAAAACACTGTTTGAAGAAAGCTGGCTCGTTATTAAAGATGGTTCCCAACGAGATATAGAGCAGTTGTCGTTCGGTGCTGAGCTGGTCGAGTGGGAAATCGGTCGCCTGGTGACGCGGCAGGATGCATGGACCAACGAAGAGGTAGCGTTCGTCAAAGGTGTCTCCCGCCGGCTGGAAGGCTTTGGGGAAAAAGACAATGTTGAGCGGCTCTGCATACATCAGGACGTTGAAAAGATCCATCGGTGGAAGATGATAACGCGCGCATACTTCTGCAATGCTTGCATTGGCCTGTGCCAGAACTTCGCGCATCTGGGAGAGGCGAGCGTTCGGCATCTGCCCTCTCAGGGAAGATATATTGAAGTGTTCGTTCATGGCATAGGTGGGACGTAAGGCAATGGCAGGCACCTGAAGCACCTGGGAGACGATGCTGGTCCAGAGACATACTGGCTCATGCACAATCACATCCGGCATATCCAAGCGAATGCGCTCCAGGACTTGCGGCAGGACCAGGAGACTCTCCTCACCCAGCATGGGCGACATCATCGCGATGTGCTTCATTAACTTCGATTGATAGGAGTGAAATGTGGCTCCTGTGGCCTCCACAGTCTCTCGAAACTCCTCTGGCAGGTAGTAGATCACATCCTGGCCACGATTGATGAGTTCCTGTGCGATGGCGAGCGTCGGATTCACATGTCCATACGCAGGTAACGTTAAAAAAATGTATCTTGCCATAGTGTTCTCATTTCTATTGAATGGCACGAACGAGAGCCTCCAGGCCCTGGTGTAGCGCAGCGATATCCTGCTCGTCGAGCTGGGCAAGGTAGCTCTGAAGACGATCGAGGCGACCCTGCCGCAAGCGTTGAAACATCGTTTCGCCTTGCGCTGTCAGACGTGCTAGTGTGTAGCGGCGGTCAGTGGCATCCTCTCTGCGCTCGGCGAGTCCAGCCTGTACGAGCCTCTCCACCAGGTGACTGACTGTCGGATGACTGATTGCCAGGGCCTCAGCGAGCTTGCTGATGGTGACAGAGCCCTCAAAACCCAGGGTTACCAGCACCTTCAATTGGGCCATCGTCAGATCGAGGCTCTGCCAGTCTGGCATAGCAGTTTGTTGCATGCGAGACTGGCAGAGAAAGAACAGCTTAAGCACTGAACTCACGTGATCATTGTTTTCCTGTGACATGGGTGTGCCCTCTCTCATCTCTGGTTGCTGGAAGACAAGCAATTCGTCGGTTTCCCTGGGACTCCTGGTCAGATTGCCTCCAGACGTTCCCTCTCTTGATCGAATCTACCACAATTGCGTAGATGTTGTCAACTGATTAGATCATATCTACGCATAGGCGGATTGCTGAAGTGAGTTCGCATGTCCACCAAAAAGCAACCGTCGAGGGAATGAATATGGTGCTGTTGTGATATTCAGAGAAAAAGTAAAACATATGCTCTAAGCATAGTTTTTATATTGAAAGATATGCCAAAAGCAGATATCCTGGTTTATGACAGTGCGTCGACTTATTTCAATGAAAGGAACTAATGTAATGCGTATTCTGGTTATTGGCGGGACGAGATTTATGGGGCCGCTGGCTGTGCATATTTTGAGTGAACAGGGGCACGAAGTTACGGTGTTTCATCGCGGGCAGACCCGGACGGATTTGCCGCGGGAAGTGAGGGAGATTCTGGGGGATCGGCGTCCTCTGGTTAACAACGCTGCTGAGCTACAGTGTATGGCTCCTGAGGTGGTGCTGGATATGATTCCGGCCACGGAGCAGGATGCCAGGGAAGTTATGAGGATTTTTAGTGGGGTTGCAAGGAGGGTGGTTGCGATCAGTAGTCAAGATGTGTATCGCGCTTTTGGAAGGGTTAATGGTAAGGAATCTGGTCCTGTAGAGAGTATGCCATTGACAGAGGAATCTCCGCTTCGAGAGAATCTCTATCCTTATCGTGGCGAGACACTACGTAATCAAGATGATCCGAAACGATGGCAGGATGATTATGATAAGATTCTCGTCGAACGTGTTGTGATGGGTGATGCGAACTTGCCTGGTACGATTCTACGGTTGCCGATGGTGTATGGGCCAGGAGATTACCAGCACAGGCTCTTCAGTTACTTAAAGCGCATGGATGATCATCGTCCTGCCATTCTGATGGATGAGACTGAGGCACCGTGGCGGTGGACACATGGATATGTAGAGAATGTCGCTGCCGCGATTGCCCTGGCTGTAACCAATGAGCACGCGGCGGGGCGTATATATAATGTGGGGGAGCCATTCACGTTTACGATGGCTGAATGGGTGGGCAAAGTTGGACAGGCAGCAGGCTGGCAAGGAAAGGTTGTGCTTGTTCCTCAAGGCCGCTTGCCGGAACCATTGAGGTGGGGTATCAATGCGGAACAGGATATTGTTGTTGATTCCTCGCGCATACGCAGAGAGTTAGGATATGCCGAGCAGATTGGTTTGGATGAGGCGCTCGGGAGGGCAGTTGCCTGGGAACGGGCGAATCCTCCGAAGGAGGTTGATCCCAGGGAGTTTGATTATGTGGCTGAAGATGCGTTCCTAATAAATACTTGACATTCCAGGCGGCACGGCTTACATTGATACTAAGCGTGAACCCTACGTTTAACTTATTTTAAGGAAGCCAAGAGAGGAGTCCACCGTGCCTGACAACGTTCACACCAAATTCCTTCTGAACGAAGACGAAATGCCACGTTCCTGGTACAACATCGCGTCAGATCTGCCAAAGCCCCCGGAGCCAGTGTTACACCCTGGCACAAAGCAGCCCGTTACGCCTGATGATCTGTCTCCGCTGTTCCCGATGGCCTTGATTATGCAGGAAGTAAGTACTGAGCGCTATATTGAGATCCCGGAGCCGATTCGCCAGGTGTATATGCAGTGGCGACCAAGCCCACTCTATCGTGCGCGCCGGTTGGAGAAGGCATTAGATACACCAGCTCGTATTTATTACAAGTATGAGGGTGTCAGCCCGGTAGGAAGCCACAAGCCGAATACTGCCGTGGCCCAGGCTTTCTACAACAAGGAAGAAGGCGTCAAGAAACTCTCGACTGAGACAGGAGCGGGGCAGTGGGGATCAGCGTTGGCGATGGCCGGCGCATTCTTCGGCATTGATGTTGAGATCTTCATGGTGAAGATCAGTTACCAGCAGAAGCCCTACCGCCGCAACCTGATGGAAACCTATGGCGCGACCGTGCATGCCAGCCCGACCAACCTGACAGACGCAGGGCGAAGTATTTTGGCAATAGACCCTGAGAATATGGGGAGCCTGGGCATTGCGATCAGTGAGGCGGTCGAAGTTGCTGCTAAGAGTGGCGGTACGACCAAGTATTCGCTAGGCAGCGTGCTTAACCATGTGCTGATGCACCAGACGATTATTGGTGAGGAAGCGTTGCTCCAGTTGGAGAGGGCAAACGATTACCCGGATGTAGTCGTTGGATGCGTTGGCGGCGGCAGTAACTATGCTGGACTTTCCTTCCCCTTCATTGGTGAAGCTCGCAGAAAAGGCTTGAAGACGCGCTTCCTGGCTGCTGAGCCGATGGCCTGCCCCAGCCTGACCAAGGGTATATACGCGTACGACTTTGGTGATACAATCGGCATGACGCCACTGGTGAAGATGCATACTCTGGGCCATGATTTCATGCCGCCAGGAATCCATGCGGGCGGGTTGCGCTATCATGGCATGGCGCCCTTGATGTCGCTCCTGCACAATGAGGGCATCGTCGAAGCCCAGGCCTATTACCAGCTCAGTGTCTTCGAGGCGGCAGTGCAATTCGCTCGCACCGAAGGGATTGTTCCTGCACCAGAAGCTGCGCACGCGGTACGCGCAGTGATTAACGAGGCGTTGGAGGCGAAAGAGGCCGGGGAAGAGCGGGTAATTCTGACCAACCTGTGCGGGCACGGTCACTTCGATATGGCCGCTTACGATGCGTACTTTGCCGGGAAGCTGCAAGATTATGAGTACCCGGCGGAGGCGGTGGCAGAGGCGCAGAAGAGGATGCCGCAGGTGGTGTAGATCGCTCCCAGGCCCCACCCCGAAGGCGACCGCAAGGGTACGCCCCTACTATATACCAGATGGAATAGCTGACTACTGGTATATAGAGAGGCGTACCCTTGCGGTCGTTTCTGCATTAAATTTGTCTACCTAATGTATACGCGTAGAAAATTAAAAAGAAGCCCCATCTGAGGAGAAGAAATATGGACATCACGCTTACAGCAGCAGTAATTACAGCAGTAGTCACTATATTTGTAGCATTAGCAGGTTACCTCATAACCTGTCTCTTATACACATCTCCGAGCCCACGAGACATTGATACTGATCTCGGATGCCGTCTTCTGGTTGTACACGGTGGGGGGGGGGGGGGGGGGGGGGGGGGGGGGGGGGGGGGGGGGGGGGGGGGGGGGGGGGGGG
>JBKPAZ010000017.1:0-16061 GCA_046726655.1 Chloroflexota bacterium | reverse complement strand
CAATGCGGAAGAGTTGTTGGGGCTGGTCCGCATGGGTCAGCACAACAGCGCGGCGGCGCGTCCCCTGCTCGAAGAGAGCCGCACCCTGTTCAGGGACCTCGGGGCTGTGTGGAGCGAAGCGAGCACGCTCTACCTCCTGGGTATGGCCGCCTATTTCTCAGGCGACCGCGCGGCGGCGCGTGCGCACTATGAGGAAAGTTTGCGGCTCTTCCAGGAGCAAGGGGATGTGTTTGGGGTGACATTGCAGGCGAGTGCGTTGGAGGCGGTGGTCTTACCCCAGGGCGACGAGGAAACGGGGCGCTCCCTGTATGAGCAGAGCCTGCCGCTCCTGCGCGCCTCGCGGGAGCGAGGCAGGCTCGGGATGCTCCTGATCAACATCGGGGATGTCTGGCTGCATCAGTCCGGGGGTGAGCAACAGGCAAAGATGCTCTACAAGCAAGGCCTCAATCTCTGGCAGGAGATGCAACGGGTGGACGAGGGGATTGCCATCGTCACGGGTCTGGCTGGACTGGCCGAGGTGGCCGCGGCCCAGGGGCAAGCAGAGCGAGCAGGACGGCTGTTCGGGGCTGCTGATCGCCTGCTCCCAACTGCCAGCCACTACCGGGATGACCTGAACAGACGGGTAGCCGAGGCCCGCGCGCACCTGGATGCGACAACGTTCACGACTGGCTGGACGGCGGGACAGGCGATGACACAGGAGCAGGCCGTCGCTGATGCGTTACAAGATGCCTAGCGGACGGTGTCACCGTTATTGCGCACAAGGTGATATTCCTGGCAACACCAAACCAGTCCAAGAACCTGGAATTACGTCAAACGACACCTGATATATATCATTCAAAAAGAGGCGCGAAGGCGGTTTTTCACCTGTTTGTTCGGACGCAGACCAAAGGCTTGTACTCAACCTTCCCAGGCCGTCTCAGAGCTAACGCCAGAAAAAAACAGGCGAAAAAACAGAAACAGATGAAAAAACACGACCAATACGCTGACATCTCCTCTTTCTCCTGAGATGTTCTGAGGGCCGAGCACTTTAACGCTTTGTAACGTCAGTGCAGACGAAAGCTACAAACCAGTGCAGACGAAAGTCAAAAGTGACAGAAATGGAGTTTTTTTCGTGACATTGATTGAGCATACCGCGTACCCTCGCTTGGAACGAACATTGACACCCGAAGAACTCGACCAGATTTACACGCCTACCCTTGCTGAAATCTTCCTGGCGCATCGCTCAGCACTTCTCCTGAAGTAACCTTAGCCCCGTCAGAGTGAATGTATTTCTTGAATTCGACATGACCAGGAAGGTTGTTTTAAGTGCCTGTTGTAAAATAGAAGTTGATGGATATAGCCTCGCAAGGGCCAAAAACGTTGTGTGTCATTATCGTTGCAGACAAGGAAGAGGTAAAGCCATGACTGGCAACTATGAAGTCACATCCTCTCAACAGGTTGTAAGCGAAGAAACGGAGAATCACGCTCATGAGCACCAGGCGTTCCTCGAACGCCTGGAAGAGGGACTCACAGATGATAACATGCACCGTGCTCTGGAACGCTTTGCCCCGTCCTGGCGGACATCTCGCTCAAGCGTATTTGCTTCCGAGGAGGCCGATTACGGTTCTGAGTATAGCTTTGCCAACATGCGCTCTGCGCTGCGCAAAGCGAAAGACTTTGCAATTGAACACCAGGAGGAATTGATAGGCCAGTTTAAAGCCCAGGCAGAAGCTGCGGGAGCAATCATCTACGAAGCGCGCACAGCAGAGGATGCTAACCGCTATATTTACGAACTATGCCTGCGCAAGGGCATAGACCTGGTTGTCAAATCCAAGACAATGGTGAGCGAAGAAACCGAGTTAAATCCCTATTTGGAAGCACGCGGCATCACTCCTGTTGAAACCGATCTCGGTGAATGGGTGGCCCAACTCGCCCATGAACGGCCCTCGCACATGGTGATGCCCATCATTCATAAGACGCGCCAACAAGTGGGGAGCTTACTCACTGAGGCACTTGGCCGTGAGATTTCGCGTGAAAATGTTGCCGAACAGGTTGCAGTAATTCGAGTTGAGCACCGTAAATCATTTCTGAACGCAGGTATGGGTATCAGCGGGGCAAATGCGCTGATTGCAGATAGTGGCACCGTGATGATGCTGACCAACGAGGGGAACGGTCGTCTCGTCACATCGCTGCCACCTGTCCATGTCGTTATGGCAGGCTACGATAAACTGATAGGCACGTTTGCGGAGGCCATGACGCAGTTGCGTTTACTTGCGCGCAGTGCCACAGCCCAGCAAATTACGAGCTATACGACTTTTATCACGGGTCCCGCGACGCCGGACAAAGAGATGCACATCGTACTTGTCGATAATGGTCGCAGTGAGATGCGGGCCGATCCGCATTTTAAAGAGGCGCTGCGCTGCATACGCTGTGCGGCCTGTGCGAACATCTGCCCTTCCTACCAGCAAGTCGGAGGCCACGCTTTTGGCTATATCTACAGTGGCGCAATCGGTCTAGTTGTAACGCCTTTCCACCACGGACTCGAGGCAGATGCGGGGCCGCAGAGCCTGTGTGTAAGTTGTAATGCCTGTGAAACTGTGTGCCCGGTCGAGATACCCCTGCCGAACCTGATCCTGGACGTGCGCAGTCGCGTGGTTGAGGCGAATGGGTTGCCGTGGCTGAAGAAGGTGATCTTTGGGGCGATGGCACGTCCACGCCTGTTTGATATAGGGGTGCGATTATTTAGCGTTGCCCAGTTTCCGGTGACGCGAGGCAGCGACTACATTAGTACCCGTAAACTTGGAATAATGGGCAGGCTCCCTGGTGTACGCGCCATAGCGAACCTCGCACGCTGGCGCAGTCTTCCTGCTTTCGCGACGAAGCCGCTGCGCGACAGGGTAAAAGGACAGTTGTCGTCGTCTGCGAGGGGTACAACAAGCCAGATCAATGCAGAACATCCCGGCTTAACAGTCTGCTACTTCGCGGGCTGTATGATAGACCGCCTTTTTCCTGAAATGGGTGAGGCTGCCATTAAAGTCCTGAGAGCATGTGGAGTTCAGGTTACTTTCCCGCAGAAGCAAAATTGTTGCGGCCTGATTGCTCTCAATTCTGGTGATCGGGTAGATTGCGCGAGAATGGCACGACAGACGATTACGGTGCTGGAGCAAGCGTTAGAGGAAAGCAAAGTTGACTACATTGTCGGCGCTACCACAAGTTGTGTAGTAACGCTGACACAAGACTATATCAGGCTTTTCGATGAACTGCAGCAACAGGGGTGGCTGCGGCGAGCGCGGGCGTTGTCCGAGAAGGTGATGGATTTTGCAAGCTTTGTGGATCATGTTTTGCTGGCAAGTGGAGCGAAACTTCCGGTTCGGAAAAGTGATGGCAAAGGGGACGATGTTATCGTGACGTACCATGATTCCTGCCAGTCGATCAATTGTCTTGGGTTACGGTCGGAGGCGCGGCATATCATCCGGGATGCGTTGGGGTTGGAGTTACGGGAAATGCCGCAGTCCGATGTGTGTTGTGGATTTGGAGGATCGACTTCGATTGAGCACGGTGAGGTGTCGGAACGCATTATGAACAATAAGCTGAATAATGCGGAAAGTACAGGGGCGACTGTGCTTGTGGCGGATAATCCCGGGTGCCTGATGCATCTGCGCGGAGGAGTTGATGCAAGCCGAAGGCGTATCCGCGTGATGCATCTAGCGCAGCTTATGGCTGAACGATTAGAGGAATGATACCTCTTGTCACTACCAGGGAACTACTTGGTTTCCCTCGAAAAATCCCCCTGTCGGCCCATCGGCATGTAAGGTGGCAAAAGTCACGGGCAGCGTTGCGCCCTGCTGGGGAGTGCGGCAAAACCTCTGGGCGACTCGCACTCTACCCTATTGAAATAGGCTCTAAGCCTTTCACACTCGAAGATACTGTGCCTTTATGGAGTAGCGCTGGAAGATGGAGAATAGGATCAACATTGTGTGAGCCCGATCTTGAAAACAACAAACAATATGCGAGAAAGCAAGAAGGTCTGCGTCTATCTTTCTAGAAGATCTGTGTCGTCTCGGTGAGCGGAACAGAAAAGCACGCGAACTCTCCCGAAAGTGAGAACTCTTGTGTCGAGAGAAGCATTCTGACAGAAGGGTTTACACATAAGCAGACAGAAATGTAGCATCTATATTGCTTCAGAAAGGCGTTTTCATGAAAACCATCTTCAATATCAATAACAGAGGAAAATCCACCCTCTATATTCTTTTCGCTGTTGCCATCCTCTCGTTTGTAGTCCTTCTTTTCTCTCAAATGTTGTTCCATGTGGTCATTTCCCCCTTAGCGCTCTTATTCGTTCTCATGTGTATAATGTTCCTTGGTGGCATTCTTATTCAGATCAGGAGTGGCCCCCCCTGGTAGGGGTTTGTGTGCAGTATTCGTCAACAGCGAGGAGAGCAGGAGGATCATCGATGCCTGAACCAAATTACCCTCCGGCAGGAGCGATGCCGGCCCGTCGTGCCAGTAGACCTCCAGGTCCGCGCAATCTTTTGCCACTTAGCAGCGCCTTCGCGCTCCAGCGCGACCCCATCCGCTTTGCCCTTGAGATTTGGCACCGCTATGGTGATGTGGTGCGCTTCCGCTTCCTGTTCTGGCCGGCCTATGTGTTTTATCATCCCGATCATGTGAAATGGGTGCTCCAGGAGAATCATCGCAACTATAATAAGAATTTTCCCAACAGGCGAGGGCATGAGCGATCAGCAGTTGCGAGACGAAGTGCTGACCCTGCTACTGGCCGGGCATGAAACCACAGCGGCAGCCCTCACCTGGACCTGGTACCTGCTTTCGCAGCATCCTGAAGTCGAGCGCCGCCTGCATGCCGAGCTGGATACGGTGCTTGGAGGGCGGTTGCCGACTGTTGAACACCTGGATGCCTTGCCCTATACCCGCATGGTGATCCAGGAAGCGCTGCGGCTCTATCCGCCCGCCTTCGGCTTCATGCGTTTTGCCGTAGCCTCGGATGAGATTGGCGGCTATGCTATTCCAGCCAACAGCTTGATATTTCTCAGTGCCTATTGTACCCACCGTCACCCGGCATTTTGGGAAGAGCCAGAGGTGTTCGACCCGGAGCGCTTCACACCAGAACGTTCGGCTGACCGTCCGCGCTTCGCCTATTTTCCCTTCGGGGGAGGACCGCGCCAGTGCATTGGCAACGCCTTCGCGATGATGGAGGCGCAACCGGTGCTTGCCACGGTTGGGCAACGTTTTTCCCTGCGCCTGGTTCCAGGGCATTTGGTCGAGCCCCAGGTGCTACTGACAATGCGGCCGCGCTATGGCTTGCCCATGATGTTGCATCCTCGTTGATGGGGAACATGTGATGGAAAGTAGAGGTGATCCGGCAACAGCCGTTGGGCAGAGGGGTGGGCTAGTCTTAGCATGGACTAACTTTACAAGTAACGAGATGAAGACCGGGCTTGCCATTCGTGCTCCAGGATGGCATACAGCAAGGTATCCCACCAGCGGTCCTTCATCCACTCGTTCTCTCGCAGATGTCCTTCCTGTTGTTTCTGATACTACAAAAGTGGCTGTCCGTCACTTTAAGTGAGCCTGGTTGCTTACAACCTCTTTCCATGTCCAAGGACCTTCTTAGAATTCGGTATTGCGATATTGATCAAGGGGCTGAGTGCCATTTTTGGGTAAGGGACGTTTTATGTCATTTTTGTTATCTTTTCTTCGGTTGTGCCACTGTGACCGCCTCCGTCACATACGCTGATAAGAGTCTTCGAGGTTGTCGTTGACGACGTAGGCGACCCCCGTGCTGGTCGTGTCAAGCTTGAGGTCTTGTTGGAGGGTCTTTGTCGAGTAGGTCCACCCCGTGGGGAGTTGTAACTTACTCGCCAGCGAGGGGAGCTGATTGTAAGTTAGCGTCTTGTCCACGATCTGAGCGTAGGACTGCATGACATAGACGTCGCCGTTGGGCGCGGTCAGCTCGAAGATTGGCTTTCCGGCGTCGTAGATAAAGACGGTGGAACGCATGACCTGGTTGGGTACGTAGAACTGTTCGCCGACGGTAGGTGTCCCCACAGATGTCTGGAGAGTGGCTCTCAGCTGCATCTCAATCCCGCCGAATGTAAACGTCTTGCCACTGGTCGTTGACCCTGAAGCCATGAGGCCGTCGATGACCCAGTGTCTGGGTCCGTTGAGTTTGGCCGACTGGGACCCGAACTCCTTGTTCACCTTGTCTTCGGTCAAAGCGTTCCAACGTCCCGGCGGGCAGTCGTTCAGCCCAAGGGTATTGTAGACATAACTGGTAACGGTTGACCCTGACTGCACAGAAGGGATGACTTCGCAATAGCGCACGTCACGCAGTTCTTGAGGTACTGATGAGCTGGCTGTCGCAGATGCAGTTGTCGTGGCCGAGGTGGTGCTAGGGCCTGTGGCCGAACCTGAGCTGCACGCCGCTAGCGCGAGCACTACAAGGATCACCAGTCCACCTTTGACTGCGTGCCACATGACACCAGCCCTGTTCGCTGTGAGCCGGTCGCTGCCGAGGCAGCGTAGGAGACTTTGAGGAAGAGAGATTTTTCGAACGGTACCGGGTCGAGCATCGATAGCCATATCTGCCTCCTTGCCACTATAAATTCAATAGAATTTGAACTCATCTTTAAATTATGATAGATGCATTAAGTTCTTGTCAAGGTTTCCTTCAAAAACCTGATGTTTTGATATAAGGAGAGGGGATTGCGGTGAAAGAGAGAAGGTAGTAGGGTAGGGGAAAACAGGGGGAAAAATGAACCAACAAGCAGCCAACGAAGCAGCAGAGGAGCAGAACGAGCCAAGTGCGGTGCTGGAACGATTAAGCTGGAGACTGGCGTGGCGAGATGATAAGCGGGTCGCGCAGGCCCTCTACGCAGGAGAAGAGCTGGAGGAGATGCACGAATTGAGTGAAGCCGGGCTGCTCGACGAGTTTTTTGCGTTCCTGGAGGCAATCGGCATGATGGCGGTGTTCGAGCAGTTGGACTTACCAGGAGTGCACCGGGAGCTGGTGCCCGGAGGACGATTGGTCCTCAGCTTCTGGGGGCCTCTGGAGCAGTGCTCTGGCTACGCTGCGCTGGTTGGGGCGCTCGAGCATCACATCGGTACGGCAGCCGCCTCGATCATGCGTGCTCCTTTCGCTCTGGGAGAGGCTTCGGAGGTGCGATCTCTGCTGGCTGGGGGACCGTTCCACAAGGTCCAATTGTTCACTACCGTGAGAACGGTACACTTTGCCTCGCCCGAGCAATTTGTTCGGCTCGAAATAATCCCTTCGCATCTGGAAAGCCCTGTTGCAAGGATGGATGAGCGTGCCCTCTCGGTACTGATCAGCGAGGTCAACAGAGCACTCCAGCCCTATGTGAGCCCAAGTGGACTGGCATTCCCCATGCAAGCCCATCTCGTGACGGCACAGAAGTAGACCCGGAGAGATCACCCAGGTGTGAAAGAAGGAGGCGGCTCTCCACGGTGAGGTTTCTTGAGGGAGTTTGCTCCCTCATTCCGGCTGAAGTGCTCGGAAGCGAGACCTGCTCTTCTGCTGCTGGAGTACTTCTTGTGTGGGGAAAGACGCACTGTCCACGAGCACTCGCCTGAGTCGGCAAGGCGGCTACCTGCTCATGCTCCCTACTTTGCAGCTGGTGAAAGCCTACGTAGCTCTACCCCGCATAAGACAGAAAAGTAGCACGAGGATACCGCGCCGGATGAAGCTGAGGAGGGAGCAAGCATGAAAGCTCATGATGGCAGGAGTTCAGAACGGGATCAGAGGGAACATCTACACACGTGAGGGACCGTCAGGTGGGTCTTGGTGGGATACACAGCTTCAACAACTATGGTCTCAGGCAGGAGCAGCAATGAGGAGAGTCATTCAATCTCCATAGAACCCATCGATGCGGCTCTCCTCTTTTTCAACGTTTTTTTCAATGGCATCGATGGGAATCTAGCAGAAAACTGCGCTCTTGTCCAAGCAAGCGGGCTCACTTAATGTGAGGATGAGCCTCATTCTGAGGAACATTCTAAAAAGCTCATGGGCAAAATGGCCCTGATCCAGATGAACTTTTGGCCCAGGTGTTAGGCTCATCCCCCACATTAAGTGTGCCTGCTTGCTATGATGGACATTTCCTCACCGATTAAGCAGCTACATTCCTGCTGCTGAGCAAGATAGAGCTACCTATTCTCTGCTGTAGGCAAGCGAACGCAATGTGGGGACGAGTCGCAAAGGCCGCACGGCTGTTACCAGACGTGCCATGTTTGTTGCGTTTTCTGAAGGTAGTATGCCCCCTCCTTTGAGTGCGTCAGAAAAGAAATTGGTATGTCAGCTTATTACGACGTACCCATTCCCACTGACAAGGGGGGAAATTCGGAAAACAATCACAAAGGGGATAATTCCCACACTTATGCTGTTTAAATCTGATGACAGCTAAGACCGCTAAGACGATACCACTGAGAGTTGCGAGAATAATGATGATCTTGGCTATCTTCGACATGCCTTTTATGCCTTTCTCATATACTTGCATAGACGAAAATGGGAGAGACAACAGAAAGTATATCCTCAAAACAGGACACGTGCAACAGGTGAGCAGTCCGATTTCGCATGCTCTTTGATAAGGGTGCCTGAAAAGGCGGGGTTGTCGTGCGAAGCAACAACCTTGCGGGGATAATTTCACCCTCTGTGTTCTATATGGCAGGATTTTATTTTAACATTTGAGCGATTGGCCTCGATCACTGGCATAGTTTTATGTTAGCGGGTGAAGGGAGAGTTGCCACTTGGTATATTATCAAAAACATCCTGTCACATCCCGATCTTTTCCAGAACGCGCGCGGAGGCAGTATTCTCCGCAATGCACCATGCCCAGATGCGGTGCAGTCCCAATTCTCGGAAGCCGAAAGCCAGCAGCGCATCAGCGGCCTCGGTCGCGTAGCCGCAGCCTCAGGAGCGAGGATCCAGTTCGTAGCCGATGTCGGCCTCCTGAGTATCCGGTGTTTTCATGCGGATACCAGCATTTCCAATGAGCTGACCGTCGGGAGCAAGCGTGATGGCGAGCTGGATTTTCGTTCGAGGCTCATCCTCGCGTTGCGCAAGAAACCTCTGCACAAACTCACGAACGTCCTGCTCTGTTCGGTGCGTCCAGGGGTTGTAGCGCAGATAGAGCGGGTCAGATTGATAGGTGAGTACTGCCAGCCAGTCCTCCTCCTCAAACTCGCGCAGCACAAGGCGCTTTGTCGTCAAGATCATCTCTAGCCTTTCACCAGTGGGCTCATGTTGTCATTATACTACAGTATGAAGGTATGTCACTTCATACTGTAGCAGAAAGGAAGTCGCTTCATTCCTGTAAGCGGGCGAGTTTACCGAGAGTAGAAGTCTGCTTGACAAGAGGGAACTGGCAGACTATTCTTTTACCATCTGAAGAGTAGCTATGTGTTCTGCACTTTTCAAAATTCGGCACTACGGATGAGGTTTGCCGAGAGAGAAGAGATATGACCGATACGTCTCCATCCATAGTGACTCATAGGTCACAGATACAAAGGGAGCTTTTCCGTCCGTCATTGCAATACCCATCACATCCCTATGCGGAAATACTGTCCCGCACTGCCGAGCGTTATCCTGAGAATGAGGCTGTGATTTTTAGAAGTTTGAACCTGACGTATCGCGAATTGGATGCGCTGGTCAATGCTTTTGCCAATGCGCTGCTCGATATGGGAATACGTAAGGGCGATAGGGTCTGTCTATTCATGACCAATCGTCCTGAGTTTCTTGTAAGCTGGTTCGCTCTTGCGCGTATCGGCGCAATCATCAGCCCCATGAATCCATCTTATAAGGAGCGCGAAGTAGCCTACCAGTTGAGCAATAGCGAAGCTGTAGCAATCGTGGTGCAACAGGAACTACTGTCACTGGTACAGGCACTGCATGCACAAACGCCAGCGTTGGAACATATCATTGTCGTTGGCGCTGGCCAGGAGGCTCTTCCGTTCCAAGTGCATTCCTTCAGTCAAATGGTGCGCGCTAATGCACCCACACCGCCCGCATCGCCAGCACCCGCAGGAGAAGATTTACTTACGCTCCCATATAGCAGTGGCACAACAGGTTTCCCCAAGGGTGTCATGCTCAGCCATAAGAATGTTGTGTACAATGCCTATCAGTCCGTTGCTACTGCCCGTATCACTTCTCAGGATCGCATGCTAGTTTTCGTCCCGCTCTACCATATCTACGGCATAATGCTCATAGGCACCGCTTCGATGTCTGGTGCCACAATGGTGCTGATGGAGCGTTTCGAGCCGGAGCGGTGTTTGCAGCTTATTCAAGAGCAGCGCATCACGCTGCTGTATAGCGTCCCGCAAGTGCTCGCGCTGTTAAGTGATTGGCCGCAATTGAAAGAGTATAACCTATCTACCGTTCGGTATACTCAGTGCGGTGCAGCTCCCGTTCCTCCCGCGCTGGCATACCGCTTCCAGGAGCGAACGAATATTACTGTGATGACTTCCTATGGTCTGACCGAAGCTGCACCGGGGACGCATTCGAACCCGGTCTATGATCGGGGGCTCATCAAGGTCGAAACTATTGGGCTGCCGATTCACGATACGAAGCAGAAAATCGTTGATATTGAGACCGGTCAGATTGAACTGGGGGTGGGCGAAGTGGGCGAGTTGATCGTCCAGGGGCCACAGGTGATGCAAGGCTACTGGAAGGCGCCTGAAGCGACCGCCGAGGCGCTACGGGATGGATGGCTCTATACGGGGGATATTGGTTGGCGCGATGAGGAAGGCTATGTAACGATCACCGACCGCAAAAAGGAGATGATCAAGTTCAAAGGGTTCAGTGTTGCCCCCGCGCAGATCGAAGCCTTGCTGCTCGAACATCCAGCGGTTGCCGATGTAGCAGTCATCGCTAAGCCAGATGAGGAAGCGGGAGAAGTGCCCAAAGCTTTCGTGGTTCTGCGGATGGGTTACGAACAACAGTCTACTGATGAACTGATGGAATGGGTTAATGGCAAGCTTGCCACTTATAAGAATGTGCGTGAGATCGAATTCATCGAAGTCATTCCCAGGAACCCCTCGGGAAAAATCTTGCGCCGTGTCCTCAAAGAGCAAGAGCGGCAAAAGATGGGTTAATGACAAATGGGCTCAGGAGATCAGTATAAATGGATATAAAGAGCTTAGTGGCGATCGACGTGCATACCCATGCAGAGATGTCGAGCAGGGTTCCAGATGATCCCAAGTTGCAAGCGGTACAGGAGGCGTCGGCACATTACTTTAAGGATCAAAGCCCCCGCTTGACTATTTCTGAGGTTGCGATGTACTACCGCGAGCGCAAGATGGCGTGTGTCATTTTTCCTGTAGACATGGAGTCGACGACTGGAATAGTACGAGTTCCGAATGAAGAGGTGGCCGAAGTTGCTGCCGAGAATGCCGATGTGCTTATTCCATTCGCCAGTATTGATCCTGCGAAGGGGAAGATGGGAGCCCGTGAAGCTCGTCGCCTCATTGAGCAGTTTGGGGTGCGAGGATTCAAATTTCACCCAGCTGTACAGGAATTTTACCCAAATGATCGGAGCGCCTATGTCCTCTACGAGGTAATCGCAGAGGCCGGTCTGCCAGCAGTATTTCATACCGGGCATTCTGGGATTGGCACTGGGATGCGTGGCGGCGGCGGTATACGCCTCAAATACTCTAATCCCATGTACCTGGACGATGTGGCGGTAGACTTTCCAGATATGCCGATTATCATGGCACATCCCTCCTTTCCCTGGCAGGATGAGGCCCTTTCGGTGTGCCTGCATAAATCACAGGTGTATATTGATCTCTCGGGATGGTCGCCGAAGTATTTTCCGCCTCAGCTTGTGCAATACGCGAATACGCTGCTTAAACACAAGGTACTTTTTGGTAGTGACTTCCCATTGATTACGCCTGATCGCTGGTTAGCTGATTTTGAGCAGATTGCCATCAAACCTGAAGTGCGGCCGCTGATCCTTAAGGAGAATGCTGTCAAGCTTCTTGGTCTCGATAGGTCGTGATAATAGTTGAGCTAGTTCTTTTAATGGAAGATGCATGGACAGAGAGTGAAAGGCATCTGAGGAGAAAAACTATGATAGAACAAACGAAAGTAAAACCGAGTCATTCAGGTATTTGCAAATTTTGCCGGGGCGAATTTGAGAAGGCAAAAATGTCCCAGCATTTGAAAAATTGCAAAGAGCGGGCGCGAATGGAAGCAGAGACCGCAAAATCACCTAAAAGCAAAAAGTTTGTACAGACAAAACTGTTCCATATTGTGTTAGAAGGAAAATACAATCCACAATACTGGATGCATATTGAGATGCCCGCTGAAGCGCAGCTTATCCTACTGGATGACTTTATAAGAGCCGCCTGGGTAGAATGCTGCGACCATCTGAGCGCCTTCCAAATTGGGGAATTCTACTATCAGTCAGAGTCGCCATATTACGACTTATCCAGTATAAGAATCGTCGATCCTAATGAGGAGGCAAGCATGGCGGTGGAAGGCACAACAAGTGAAGACTCCGAGGATGAGGAAGATCTAGAGGGCCCTGAGGATGAGGAGGACTATGACAAGTTCGACCTGGAAGAGGAATTTGATCCTATTTTGCTCGAAACGATTCCTGACGATATAGTGGCAAAGTTGCGAACAATCCACTCGAGAGATGATGCCTCTAAGTATCTGCGAGAGGAACTGAAAGTGAAGATACCTGCGCCGAATGATAAAGATCGTGAGTCGATAATGCAATACTTTCAACGTCGTGATCGACAAAGGGCAGTTAAATTTCTTATTGAGATGATCGAGGATCACAGCTTATATGCGGAATTAGGGAAAGTGCTGAGTGTTGGGCAGAAGTTCTCCTACTCGTATGACTTCGGTTCCTCCACTAATCTGAACTTGAGGGTTGTTTCTGAGCGAGAGGGGTGGGCGAATCCTAAAGATGCGGTAGTGTTGCTTGCTCGCAACCTTGCTCCTGAGTTCAAATGCAGCGTGTGTGGTGCACCAGCTACCCTCATATTCGGCGGGGGATGGGGTGACGGAAATACGTATTGTAAGAAGCACGCGAAAAAGTATGAGGATGAGGGGTTGCTGTTGCCGATTGTCAATTCGCCGAGGGTGGGTGTATGCGGCTATGATGGGCCGGGCCGCAAATATGCGCATGAATTTGACATATAGAACGTTTGTTTGCTGGAAGGCTACCACAAGCCGTTTCATTGCCAATAACGAGGACGCAGCGATGATTGACGTTAACCAGTCAATAGCGGAGATCCTTGCCAAGCGAAAGCAGGTACCGCCGCAGCACAGCCTGTTGGTGGGGATCAGTGGTATCGATGGCAGCGGCAAAGGGTACCTCACAGGCCAGATCGTTACCCTGCTCCAGCGACAAGGCCAGAAAGCCGTCGGCATCAATACGGACGGATGGTTGAACTTGCCGCACAAACGCTTTCACTCGGAGCGGTCAGCCGCGCATTTTTATGAGCATGCCATCCGTTTTGACGACATGTTCACGCAGCTGATCCTGCCACTCAAGGACAAGCGCACGCATGATGTAGTTGCAGACTTCGCGGAAGAAACGGCGAGCGAGTATCACCCGCATCGGTACCATTTTGAGGGTATCGACATCATCGTGCTCGAGGGCATCTATCTGTTCAAGCGTGCCTACCGCGATTACTTCGATCTTGCGTTCTGGGTGGAGTGCACCTTTAAAACGGCCCTGGAACGCGCCTTGCGCCGTGGCCAGGAGGGCTTGCCGCCCGAGGAGACGATCCGGGCGTATCAAACGATCTATTTTCCTGCCCAACAAATCCATTTCGCCCGAGATAACCCACGAGCTGCCGCCGACTTTGTCATCAATAACGACCCTCGTATCACTAATACAAGCGCCCAGGGCGCGTGAGCGGAGACTCCAATTGAACGGAGCCGTATGATGCTGCCTGTTGTCAATTCTCCACCTGTGGGGGCATATGGATAGGCCAGGTAGACGAAAGATTTCGGGAATCTAGGAAACGTGGCGGTTCCGATCCTGGCGCAGTCGTTCTAATACCCAGGTGCGTATGAGTGTGGCCTTCTTCATCCCGCGCTCCCGTGCGATTGCCTCTAATTCATGGTCGGTTTCTGGGTCAAATCGTACCTGTACGTTGGCCGAGAGACTGTGTGTCGCGCGTACCTTTACTGTCTCGGTTTCTTCTTTAAAGTCGGTGATGCTATGAGTGTCCCAGAAATTGGCTTCTTCTTCGTAGCTCTTGAAAGCTGGAATCGAGCCATGTGCTTCTGTAGGATACTCTGGCCCATTGTATGCTGATTGATCGCTCATTTCATTAAAACTATCCCACACCAATCCTACAATACTCAATTCCTTCATGGGTCTATTGTAATGATTTAATGAAAGCAAAAGGGAAAAGATATGTGTCCTTTCCCCTTTGTCGCCTCTATCCTCTTGAAACGTCTCTATAGGCCGCTTCACTTAAACCGCAATTAACACTCTTTATATGGGGTTGTGAATGTGTCCTTTCGATGTGTCTTTTGAGGTTTTGCACTGCAGGTAATGGTGGCGATATAGCGAATCTGTTGTTTTTGCCCACTCCCTTGACAGATTCAGTCCAAATTTGATATTATATAAAATATCAAATCTAGTTCTGAGGAGTGACATGGTTCTTTCAGTATATCGTACAAAACGAGAAATTGCTGCAACACTTTTGAGGGATGCCATTGTACGGGGGGAATTAACCCCTGGTACGCGCCTGCTTCTGGAGGATCTCAGCCGGAAATTTGACCTGAGTATGACCCCAATACGTGAAGCTATTCCTATTCTCGAAGGCGAGGGATTTGTCGTTCAATTGCCGCATAAAGGAGCCGTGGTTGCTCAGATGGATCGTGAAGAGATTAGGGAACTCTATGCGATTCGAGGTGCGATGGAAGGGCTTGCAACCTCGGAAGGGGTTCCAAGGCTCACTAGCAAAGATCTCACTGATATGGAAGCATTGTTAGCCACTTTGGAGGCATTCCAGGGGACAACGGGGGATTTTCTGGAGGTAGATAGAGGTTTTCACCTCGTCCTGTATCAAGCGGCCGGGAGTCAACGTTGGGTCGAGACCA
The DNA here is from genome assembly GCA_046726655.1 of Chloroflexota bacterium. GTDB lineage: Bacteria > Chloroflexota > Ktedonobacteria > Ktedonobacterales > Ktedonobacteraceae > DATMNR01. Next base: position 985 of record JBKPAZ010000017.1, on the reverse strand, counting down.
TCCAGACGCTTTGGCGACGTAGCAAGCGGTATATGCTCATCTCTATGTCATCCGACGAACTGGCGCATTTTGTTCAAGCTGATCACCGGCAACTCCTGAACTTTTGTAAAGAACGTGACGTTTCTCAAGCGGAGGCTACTATTCGCGCTCACCTGAAACGTTCGGAAGAGTATCTGCTTCTTCACTGGTCATTGACCCACGAGGGGCAACGAAACTGATGTATGCAGTCGAGTTCGTTCCTGTGTCCTTCGGAGGTCTCGTTCGCTCACTATGGGCAAGAAAGATGAGAGAAAATGGTCACGCACATCGGGCAACGCTTCAAAAACAAGGTCGTGTTAGTCACAGGGGCTGCACATGGCATAGGGCGGGCTATTGCTCTTCGTTTTGGACGTGAGGGTGGCCAGGTTATCGTAAATGATGTCAATATCCAGGGCATCGAAGATACTGTCCAGGCGATTATTACAAACGGAGGGTTGGCCATTCCTGGTATTGCCGACGTTTCGGATAAGAGCCAGGTTGACCACTTATTTGATACTGTGCTTGAACACTTTGGAACGGTGGATGTGCTGGTCAATAACGCTGGTTTAATCAATGCCGAACGTCACTTCCTTGAGGCGGACGAAGCCTGGTGGGACCGGGTCATCGCTGTCAACCTCAAGACTGTATTCCTCTGTTCCTTCCGCGCGGCTCAGGAGATGGCCCGCCGGCATCAAGGCGTCATTATTAACATGTCCAGTGGAGGGGCCACTCGCGCCCACCGAGGGATGGCTGCCTACGACGCATCAAAGGGTGGTATCGAAGCCCTTACTCGAGCCTTGGCACTCGACCTTGCTCCTTACGGCATTCGCGTGAACGCCCTCATTCCCGGCTCGATTGATTCTCAAGGCATGAGCCCCGAGATCAAGCGAGAGCGAGGCGCATCCATACCGCTCGGGCGCGTGGGTGAATCTGAAGAATTGGCCGGGCCGGCAGCCTTTCTGGCCTC
>JBKPAZ010000016.1:0-5096 GCA_046726655.1 Chloroflexota bacterium | reverse complement strand
CGCACGCGGTTGAGGCGTTCGAGGTGCGCGCGTTCGCCTTCGCGGTCGATATAGAGCGTGGGGACTTTGATGGCTTCCCCCATGTTATAGTCGTTCACACCAACAATGGTGCGTTTGTGCTGGTCGATCTCCTGCTGGTAGCGATAGGCAGACTCTGCAATTTCACGCTGGAAGAAGCCATTCTGGATGCAGGCCAGAACGCCGCCCAGGGCGTCGATACGGCTCAGGTAATCCATCGCTGCTCGTTCTGTTTCGTCTGTCAGGCTTTCGACAAAGTAGGAGCCGCCCAGGGGATCTACGGTATTGACGACACCGCTCTCACTGGCAATGATCTGCTGCGTGCGCAGGGCGATCAAAGCGGCCTTCTCGGTCGGCAGAGCAAGGGCTTCATCGAGGGAATTGGTGTGCAGGGAGTTGGTGCCGCCCAGGACAGCGGCCAGGGCCTGAATGGCGGTACGAATGACATTGTTGTCGGGCTGCTGGGCTGTCAGGGAGACGCCAGCAGTCTGCGCATGGCAGCGCATGAGCCATGAACGTGGATCCTTAGCGTTGTAGCGTTCGCGCATGAGTTTGGCCCACAGGCGCCGACCGGCACGGAACTTGGCAATTTCTTCGAAGAAGTCGTTATGTACGTCGAAGAAGAAGGAGAGACGCGGCGCGAAGTCATCGATATTCAGACCGCGCTTCAGGGCAGCGTCGACGTAGGCAAGGCCATCGGCGATGGTGAAGGCAAGTTCCTGGACGGCGGTTGCGCCTGCCTCGCGAATGTGATAGCCGCTGATGCTGATGGTATTCCAGCGCGGCATGTACCGTGTGCCAAATTCGATAGTGTCGGTCACCAGGCGCATAGATGGCTCTGGCGGGAAAAGGAATTCTTTCTGAGCGCTGTATTCCTTGAGAATGTCGTTTTGCAGTGTGCCGCCCAGCTTTGCCATGGGGAAGCCGCGCTTCTCTGCATTGACGATATACATGGCCCAGATGGCGGCTGCCGGGCTATTGATGGTCATGGAAGTGGTAATTCTGTCAAGAGGCAGGCCGTCGAATAAGATTTCCATGTCGGCCAGGGAAGAGATAGCAACGCCGCATTTGCCAAACTCGCCCGCTGCAAGAGGATGGTCGGTATCGTAGCCATAGAGGGTAGGCATGTCAAAGGCGGTTGAAAGGCCTGTTTGACCCTGACTGAGCAGATATTTGAAGCGGGCGTTGGTGTCCTCTGCGGTGCCAAATCCGGCGAACATGCGCATTGTCCATGGCTTCGCGCGGTACATGGTCGGCTGCACGCCGCGAGTAAAGGGGTATTCACCAGGAAGTCCAAGGTCGCGTGTGTAGTCGAGGCTCTCGTTATCTTGCGGTGTGTATACGCGGTTGATGGGAACGCTAGAGGTGGTAATCAGGTTATCGCGTTCGGGCATACGCTCCTGTGACTGGAGCACGGTGGTCTCTTCCCAGCGCTGTCGCTGGAGTTTCAGGCGGTCCAACTCAGCTTTATCAAATAGTGTGCTTTGTTCGACAGCAGGTTGCTGATATGTATCTGGTGATTTCTGCTCGAGCATGATTAGTGGTTCCTCCTCTTTGAGGTCAATGTAGAGTCAAATGGGTAAGTGTTCTACGTTGGTTTGTTAAAAGATGAGACATATGCATATTCAAATCAGACATATGCGTGTTCAAAGGCGAGGGCGGAGGCAAGCCCCGCCCCTACTATATACGAAATCAATTGCTTATAGAGTATTGTATCATATTCAGGTTTATACAAACTCTTACCCCAGTCCTGTGAGTGCAACACTTGGGGGACTGACCAAATTTAATGTGCCTGAAAAAAACTCTGAGTTTACACAGCAGTTGGGAGGTCAGCGCGCGAGACCCCGCCATAACCTTGGTAACAGCCGTGTGTAGCAATAATTGCCATAAAACCAGCCTTGCACCATTGCTCTCTTGGCCAGAGAAGTCCCACGGCTCGTTGCGGTGCCCTGGTTTTGTTGCAACGAAAACTGCTCACCGAAGCAACCAAGGTCGTGGCGAGGTTTCGTCCCCCAGGGGCAACACTAACATCCCCAAGACGTTTCTGAATCTCCCGATTTTTTGAGACCGTTGCCAGTAAAGAGAAACCGAAATCCGCCCATGGAAGAGGTATGATAAGGTCTGCTCCTCGACTACCGGCTTTTGGTATGATAGACTTTTTCAAAGAGGGCAGAATGGAAAAGTCAACGCAAGATGTTGCTGAAGTAACTCAAAGTAATGATGAAGAACAAATACTAACAATCCCTGCCGCAGGACGTGATCTTACCCTTGTGAGCGCTGCCCATGCCGTCATTCATGCTGTAACCGTGCTGATGCCACTGATCTATCCTTTCATCCAGAAGGAGTATAACCTGAGTTATACGCAGATTGGCTTGATCGTGGCTATACCTAACGCGGTCGGTGGCTTTCTACAGATCGTTTTTGGGCTGCTTAGCCGTTACATTTTACGAAAGGTCATGCTGGGCGTTGGCAGCATTCTGGTTGGGGTGAGCACGTTCTTTACAGGTACGATCACCGGCTACTGGTCATTGATGTTGTGGAGTTTGCTTTCGCGTATTGCAGGAGCGCCACAGCACCCTGTAGGGAGTTCTTATCTGTCCGACCGATTTGGCCGCAAACGTCACGGTTATGCACTGGCATGGCATGTGGCAGGAGGTAATATTGGGACACTGGCAGTCCCTTTGATTGCAGGCCCACTACTGGGTATGTGGGGCTGGCGACCTGTGCTCTATCTTGCCGCTCTGCCAGGCATTTTGATTGGTATAGCCATCTTGATTCTGGTTCATGAAAGAGGTCTGCTGGATCGACGCGTCTTGCAGAAGAAGACGATCAGACAAAAAGGATCTCGCCAGCTCGCGATGGGATTAAAAGTGCTTGTGCAGCCGTTACAGAACCGCACCCTGGCAATTATTATGGTGGTGTCGATTGTTGCCGCTGGTGGACGAGGCCTGGGAAATGTGACGACGTATGTACCGCTCTATTTTCAGAACGTACTGCATTTAAATAGCAGTGTAATCAGCGTTCTGTTCACTATTTTGCTGCTGGGCAGCGTACTTGGCCCTTTGCTGGGTGGCCGTCTTTCCGACATGGCGGGTCGCCGCTTAATGCTCCTGATTTTTTATGGCAGCTCTGCTCTAACTACACTATTTTTCCTCGTGGTTGCAAGCCCTGGTATGCCTTTCTGGCTCATTCCACTAGCGTTGATTCTGATGGGATTTGCTGTATACGCCGAGAGTCCTCTCCTGCAAGCCTATCTTGCGGATGAGGCCAGCCCAGCAATTCGTGATACGGCTTTCGGTCTTTACTTCGCGCTGGCATTCGGCGTGGGGTCTGTCTGGAGCGCTATCCTGGGTTGGATGATCGATCATTTCGGTTTTGACGCGGCGTTCTTGACGATGGCGTTCTCGTATGTTGTCGCTGGATTGGTGCTGCTGCTGATACGCAAGGAGAATCCTGCAACAGAAAGGGAGCAATGATGCTTTCGAGGGACGCTGGGAGACCCTTCGCTTCGCTCAGGGTGACAATTTTCCTGGATATAGTGAAATCCACCGAGGGCTGATTATGCACATTAAATTTTTAATCGGGATATTGTGTAGGCTCCCGAGGGCCGATCAATCGGCACCTACGGATGGCCGGATTCATTTGTTCATCGGCATTATCGGCCCTACGAGTAGACTTCGACCGACATGGCCACCGCTCCACCACCACCCAGGCATAAGGTGGCAAGACCTCTACCTCCGCCTCTGCGACGTAGTTCATAGATCAGGGTGGTCAGGACCCGCGAGCCGCTGGAGCCGATGGGATGACCGAGCGCGATTGCTCCGCCGTTGACATTTACGCGGGACCAATCCCAGTCGAGTTCTTTGCCGTTCGCCAGGGTTTGTGCGGCAAAGGCTTCGTTGACTTCGATCAGGTCAAAATCGCTGATCTTGAGGTCGGTAGACTCGAGGAGACGATTAACGGCACGGGTAGGCGCGGCAAAGACATAACGGGGCGTGATGGCGGCTGAGGCATAGCCAGTAATACGCGCCAGCACGTTCATTGCGTTCGCTTTCGCAAAATCCTGGTCCACGACGACGGTGGCCGAGGCACCATCGCTCAAACCGGGGGCATTGCCAGCAGTGACCGTACCACCTTGTTGAAAGGCAGGCTTGAGCTTAGCAAGCGTATCCAACGAAGTATCACCACGAATGGGTTCGTCGGTATCTACTACTAAGACACCCTTTTTCTGTTTGACTTCAATAGGGACGATTTCATCTTTAAAGCGCCCGGAGGCAGTAGCTGCAGCGGCACGTTGGTGACTTTGGAGCGCGAAGTGGTCTTGTTCATCGCGCGTGACGGAAAACTTTTCAGCGATGATCTCGGCTTCGTTACCCATGTGTATATCTTCGAAGGCGCACCAGAGACCATCATGCACAACGGCATCGATAAGCTCGCCATCGCCCATGCGGTAGCCTGTACGTGCTTTGGTCAGTAGATATGGGGTGTTGCTCATACTCTCCATGCCACCTGCTACGAATGCCTGAGCATCCCCCGCGCGAATAGCCTGGGCAGCGAGCATGACAGCTTTGAGGCCAGAACCGCATACTTTATTGACGGTGAAAGCGGGAATATCGTCTGGAAGTCCTGCATGAATAGCAGCCTGACGAGCTGGCGCCTGACCTATACCTGCGGAAACGACATTGCCCATGATGACCTCATCAATGGTGTCAGGCGAAATGCCTGAGCGACGTACAGCTTCTTTTATGACAATAGCGCCGAGTTGGGGCGCAGTGAAACTGGCAAGGTTGCTAAGAAATTTGCCGGTCGGTGTGCGTACCGCTCCGACTATGACAGGTGTATGTTCTGACATTTGTGAGTTCTCCTTTAGGGCAGGGTATATGTCCCCACGTCCCTCTCTCCCTAACACTTTTTTCTTATCAGGTTAGGGAATGCCTTCTTTTCAGTTCTCTTTGACTCGCCGCCTGCGGCGGCAAGAAAGAAGAAGAAGGTTTGTGGGGACACCCCACACCCCGGCAAAGGACACCGTCCTCTGCACAACTATTGTATATCGTACACAGGGGAGAGGTCAATTATTT
>JBKPAZ010000015.1:0-16649 GCA_046726655.1 Chloroflexota bacterium | reverse complement strand
GTCCATTTCGCATTAGTATGAACTTGACGCATGCTACGGAGCTTGTATTGAAAGGGCTGCATGTCCCTACAGAAATACAAACCTCGCTGGAGCGCGCTGTTATTCATTCCTGGGTTTAAGTGAGCGTGTGAATTTTCTGATGTCACTAGAGGAGTATGACGTAGTGGAGGCAAGCCTCGCCCCTTGACACTTCCTGGTTACGCTCGCACTTATCGGTCCGCAAGTGGGCCTTACTTATTTTTTGTGTCGAAGTGGCTGTTCAGATCGTAGAGGATAATCGTATTCAACCCCCGGCAATAGGTAAGCAAGCGTTGGAAAATAGGCAATTCTATAAGCGCAGAAGCATTCCCAACTAGAATGAGTTTGCGTTGGGCGCGGGTAAGAGCCACATTCAGACGGTTAGGGTCGGTAAGGTGATCTCGTAATTGACTCTCTACTTCTGGTGTCGTCGTGGTAGCAAACGATATGATAATCACGGGTCGCTCTCCCCCCTGGAATCGATCGACAGTATCTACACTTAGAGGTGTGTCAAATGGAAGCGCCTGCCAACCAATCGTTGCATCATCGCCGAAAAGGTGCCTGCGCAGGTTGGCAACCTGGGCCCGGTAGGGCGCGATAATGCCTATTTCTTGCTGAGCTATTCCTCGTGCCAGTAGAGCGGCTACTACTTCGCGCACTGTACGTGCCTCGGCATCGCTGATTTTTGCTTTTTCGTACTCTCCGCGAACATCCAGGAAAACCAGCGGAGAGAGTGGCTCAATAGCGCGTGCAATCGAAGGTGTTTCTGCACGCAACAGTGACTTTGGGGTAGGCGCATCCACTATACGGTTCGCTACCGATGAGTGCGCAATCAATTGGCCATCATAGAATACCCTGGAAGCAAAATGTGAGATCCATTTGTTCATGCGGTATTGGACCTTTAAAGGCACGCATGCGCTCACTGTCTGATTTTGATCTTTTATATAGCTATTGTCTATGCCTTGAAGTGTACTGAAAAGTGACTCCTTAAGCCCTGCCTCAGCGGCTTCTTTGCTCAGCACTAGCGGGGGCAGTTGCTTCTCGTCGCCGACGAGGATGAAGCGTTTTGTGTAACGGAGCGCACCTAAAATAGCAGGGAGGGTGAGTTGCCCGGCTTCATCGATAATGGCCACATCAAACTGCAGAGGAGCGTTTTCTTCTGCTCCATTGAGTGATGGAGGAGTATATTTGTCCGAAGACCAGGTTGCGGTAGTTGAAGCCACAACAGGAACGTTACGGAGCAATGCTTGTACAACTTCCAGAGTATCCACAGCTTCCGGGGGACGAACGTGAATGCCGCTCTGTATTTGTTCAAAGAGCTTTTTCAACAAGCGATTGCCTATTGTGCTATCGACGCTGCGCTCGTTTCCAAGACGCACAAAGTTATGGAAGCCATCGGTATCGAGCCGTTTGAGCATATTATCAACGGCCTGATTGGTGAAAGCGGCAAGCATGACACGCTGCCCTTGCTGGGAGAGCCGTTTGACGATCTCGGAAATAACGCTTGTTTTACCCGTGCCAGGAGGACCGTGAATAAGCAAGTAGTCTTGCATCTGCATAGCACGCTCGATTGCCAGGTTCTGTTCAGCGTTGAAGTCTGCTCGTGGTGGAACAACGATCGTGATATCGAATTGTGGTCGAATTGTACCGGACACGAGTCCGCGCAGGTGCGGATCAGCCTGTAACCAGCGCAGCAGGTTTTGTAGCGTACGTACATGAACGATGTTGATATCATAGCGATCGATTAGCGTTGGGTGGTCGATTAGCTCGGGACTCCAGACGCTGACCTCTTCAGAACTGATACTGAGAATAGTGCCTGTGACAACTTCTCCGGTAATCGGATTCCCATCGCTGAGTAGAATTTCGTCCCCTTCGCGCAATTCTGAAGTGTTCTCACAGCGGAATGTTTGCTGCCATTCACCCTGACCGGTTGGCACTGGTTTATCCAACGACACCAGGTCGCAGATCGCTGTTCCATTCTCGACACGTTCTTTGACCGGTGTCTGCCAGAGCACAGCCTGCTGTTTCTCGCCCTCGAGTCCTTCCAGTTGGAGCAGGTGATAATATCTGGCAAAAAACTCGCGGTCCTGGGGTGATGTGCTGTAGGGGCGCGATGAATCACGCCCTAATGGAAGGATATCGATTTCATCTGAGGGCGCGATGAATCGCGCCCCTGCATCTAATTCAGGTAGTTCAGGTTCAGGTGGTTGCCAATCGAGCATTGAGGAGACCTGTTCACATCGAGCCAGCATAGAACACTTTGTGCAGCGTGATGGCCCGGGAGGTGCAGGGGGGATACCTGTAACATGGCTGAGTACAAGAAGGTTACGTTTCTCAATAACACGCTGAAGTTGAGTTTCGGTGAAACGGATATCGCAAGCTTGCGCTTCTCCGGGTGTGCCGCTGTAGAGTAGGAGAGCAAGGGCTTTCTTCAATTTGGGATCTCTACGTACTGTCAGAAGGGCATGGTAGCCCTGTACCTGCCACCTGTGGGCTTGTTTGGGCAGCTCGCCTGTTGCTTTACCTGTTTTCAATTCCAGCAAGCGCTGGCGACCCGTCTGTCGCCAGAGAAGGTCCAGCCGTCCTCGCAGTCCAATTTCAGGAGCCAGCAGGAAGGTTTCGGCACGTACCATATTCTTACCGCTATATTTCTCTGCAAGGTCGGTTCCATCCTCAAAGGTGACTGTTGCGGGCATGTCCCATAGAGTAGTACGCTGGTTCTGAAACCAGGTTGCCAGGCTTTCCAGGTGGGGTATCGCTTCAGTGCGTATCGCTTGGGCAGATGTGTTGATGAGTGCCAGGTCGATACTGCTGCGTTCCAGAGCTTGTTCAAAGTGACGATGCAGGGTTGCCAACGGCGTTTCCTCTCCATTGGCTGCATAGCCTGTCATCAATTCGCCCCGGTCGTGCTCCTTGAGCAGTTCTTTAAAGCTGCTATGCACCAGATTACCGCGAATAGCGGCGGCTGATTGTGGCGAAGAGGCGAGGCGTTGCAGCAAATATTGGCGAGTACAGTATTCAGCGTGATTCAGGTCTGTGATGTTGAGAATGGTGTCAGGTTCTAGAATAGCCAGTGTATAGTCGTTGGCTCTGTAACGGTAAACAGTACGACCATTGCGATCGGTTGCGCTCGTAGCAGCAGGAAGATGGAAGACACGCAGCGTGAGTTTTCTTTTGCGCAAGCCATTGCCTAAGTCGATAAGTCCTTTCACAAGGCTGCGATAATGCCGTGTGAGGCTGAAAGAGGCATAATCATTTCCTATGTCGATGGTGATGAACGGGGTGATTTCACCATCAAGCTTAGCTTCGTGGGCGTATGAGATGTAACCTTCAAGCTTTGGCACTGCACAAGGTTGCTGGTCTAGTGAGCAGAGAAAGCATGCATGCTGCGTTTGCTCCTGGTTGTGACCATCATGTGTTGCCATCAAATATGTACTCTCCTACAACCCTGGTGTTGGAAGATTTTTCTGTAGATGTTGCAGGAAGTGTACGAGACGAACAGATATTCGTCAAGTGGATGGGAACAATGGAACAATGGAGCGATATTGCTCATTTCGCTTCGGGATAAAGATCATCGGAGAGAAGGTATAATGCAGTCAAAGATACTTTAGAAGAAGAGAGGTATAACCGATGCACACTCCCCCTATTCGCACCATTACCCTCGGTCTCGCCGATGCACACCCTCTGACTTCCGAAGCCATTCGGCGAGCCTCCGCCATTTTACAGCGGGCCAGCGCACGCTATACAGACGTGGGTTATAAAGTGCAGACTGTAAGGGTCTCCACGCGTCCAGTGTTTGATGATCTGGCTGATTGGTCGTCCACTGCGCTCATCGACTATGTTCAAGAACTTCAGCGCATGCTTGATGATGTTGGTGTTGGCTTCTGCTCGCTGGGTACTGCGCAGGCGGCTCGTCGTGATTTTCCGCTGGAGCGTATCGGGCTGATTGCTGATATGCTTGCTCCGGCAGACGCACTCAATGCTACCGTGCAGCTTGCGACAACGGGGCATGGCATGCGAGCAGAGGCAGCATTAGCCGCCGCCAGAGTGATGAGACGATTGGCGCATGAGACGGCGGAGGGCTTTGGTAATTTCCGCTTCGCGATACTGGCCTGTGTTGCGCCGGGGAGTCCTTTCTTTCCCTCTGCTTACCACGCAGGTGCGGCTAGCCTCTCTCTTGGTTTGCAGGGCGCGGGTATCGTAGCTGAAGCCTTACTTCCCCAATACGAGAGCAACATAGCGCCCATTGATCTTAAGAAGATGAGTGAGGTAGTGAGAGCGATGTTGATTGAACGCGCATCGCCGATTATAGCGTTAGGACAGACGCTCGCAAGCGAATTTGGCCTGGCATTTGGTGGCATTGATCTTTCGCCTGCACCATTAGGGGAAGATAGTATTGCATCAGCCCTGGAACTTTGTGGGTGTGGGCCAATCGGTAGTTCTGGCACGGTGGCAGTAGCCGCTGTGCTTACTTCAGCGCTGAAGAATACGGGATTACCTACTTGTGGCTACTGCGGGTTGATGCTGCCTGTGCTGGAAGATGCAGTGCTGGGACAAAGATGGGAGGAAGGTCTTGTGAATACGCATCAATTGTTGCTGTACTCAGCAGTCTGTGGTACAGGACTGGATACGTTGCCAATGCCGGGGGATACGGATGCGGAGGTAATTGCTTACATGTTACTTGACGTGGCTACACTGGCGCTGCGTTTAAACAAACCGCTCTCAGCCCGCCTCTTCCCTGTTCCAGGCAAAAAGGCGGGTGAGCGAACGGAATTTACGTCCCCTTATTTAACGAATACCCTGGTGAGGTGAAAAAGGTGTATACAAATTAGCCTGTTTCTGTATACGTTAAACTGCTTCCCCAGAGTACATCCATCACACCATCGTAGGAGTTTTTCAGGCTCTCGTAAAGGTTAGCGTTCTCAATGGCTAGCGCGGCAAGACTTGCCAGGACCGAGAGGAACTGGATGTCATCTTCGTGAAAGAGGCATGGCTCATCTGTGTAGACACGCAGCACGCCAATAGCTTCGCCGCGTACCTCCAATGGCACGCATAGCACGGAAACAATGCCTTCACGTTTAGCTGCTTCTTTATATTGGAATCGTGTATCGGCACTCACATCTGGAATGAATACGTTGTTGCCGCTAAGCGCCTCGCTGTCAATGGGGCTATGCTCTACATCGACAGGCCCTTTAGCGATATACCCGCTGCTCAGCCCGTAGACGGCGCTCAGTTGTAGTTGACCGGTACGGGGATCGAGCAGGCGCAAAACGCATGCTTTTACTTGCATGGCTTCTGTAATGCTCGTGACGACGCTTTGCAATACCTCCGCCAGTTCCAGGCTGGATGAGATGGTCAAGGCAGCCTGGTAGAGTGCGGTGTAGTAATCTTTATGCGAACGTGAGGACGTGCCAGCAGGATTGGATTTGGTTGTCATCGAATTATCCCTTTCGAAGTAGGCATTACAATAGCAGGGTAATAACAAACATATAAACCGATGGTAGCATGTTTAATTATAACATATGAGGATGTTTTGAGAGCAAAACGCTCTTCATCCCAACTGCTGGTAGCTATAGAACACGTAGATAAGCAAGCAAAAGGGTTATTACATAATAGGATCCTGTACAAGCCACACCCTGCAAGGTGCATTCGCCAGGACATAGGGTATTGTCTTACCAAGATAATTGCCTGCGGTATGTCCTTTGTGGGTATTACGTACCAGCCCAAGCATGATTAAGGCGCAGGAATGGTCTATTGCTTCATCAACGATAGCCGGTCCGGCATCGCGTGTCTGAACGACTTCGGCTACTGCTTCACACCCGGCATCGTCCGCTATTGTCAGGGCCTCATTAAGTAACTTATCGGCATATTCCGACTCTTTGGTGAGGGTAGCTTTAAGTGGCAATGTACGGGGAACTTCAATAATGTGGACCAGGTGAACTTTGCGCTTTGCTTTTTTTGCCATCAGGCAGGCCAGGCGTACCAATTCAATATCGAGTTTTTTACCATCTACAATAACAGCTATATCGCCTGTGGCTCCAACACCTGGAGCTGATTTACTCGTTTCAGTCTCTTCTTTGGCTTTACGCCATAAGTGAACCATCGTGTCTCTCCTCCTGCAGGAACATGATAAAACAGCATCATTTCTTGCTTGTAGTATCCATACAACGGATGATCTTCAATGAGGTTCCTTCAGGTTATACTTGATTCTAATCCCTAACTCTGCCCTCGTCAATGGTGGAAGTGCACAACAATAGAACAGTTTTGTGATAGTGTTATTCTGGCTCAATAGTTGCTGTGAGGCCGTAGCTGAGTAATCGTTCCTGGTAATATTCGGCAATTTCTTTGGGGCAGACAATTACAACTGCGCTGCCGGTGAGATGGGCGGTCAGCATAATGTGCTCGGCTTCTGGTTGAGAGAGGTTGTTAATTGTGTGGAGCAGTACGGCGACGACATAATCCATTTCATTGTGATCATCGTTAAAGAGGATAACTTTGTACGGAGGCAGAAGTCTGGCACGTTGGCGTACCGATTTCTCTGTTTCCGTCTCGAGGTGAGGTTGTGTTAAGAGATCATTGGGCATGGTAAGTTGTCTCCGATAACAGCACTAATTACGGCGATTCGGCTGTAATTATTGTAACTAATAGTCTCAAATATTACTAGTCTTCAAGGGTGGGGCAAGCTATTCATCACGGGCTATCTCGCCCGACGCTTCTATCGATCTTTCCCTTGTTGTTTATCAGGATGGCCCTTGCTTTGGATTTGCGACTGATGTTTTCAGGGTCATGTAAGCGTATCGCGATGACTGTACGTGCCTCTTGCTCAGGCTTTTTAGCTGGTGTGTTGACTTTCGACAAGTCTTGACCAATTGCTCCGCGCACAGGTCCTCTACGCAGTAGACCCACAATGACACCCAATATGACACCGACCACAACGCCTGCTAATGTAGCAAGTAGGATAGGATGTGATGGTAATGCGAAGTCTGCTACGCTGAACATTACTCCGCCCAGGATCAGGCCGAATACAATAGCAAGTAGTATGACCGTCACGAGATTCGGTCCTGGGCGAGTTGTTTGCAGGAAAACTGAGCTACGGTCCCGGTCGGGACCGTGTTCCCGAAACTGACCACTCACCACTGCGCTAGAGGCCAGGCGAAAGACTTCGTCATCCCCGTAATTCTCTTTATGAAGTTTGGTCTCTGCAATGTCCGCGTCACTTTCATTGTTGAAAACCGCGAGCAGGTCATAGTCCATTTCTTGTTGTTGTTGCATATCAATAGCTCCTGAAGTAGTATAGAGTGTTCTGTTCTTTCCTGGTGTATTATAGCCAATGGGGAGGTGTATGTATAGATTATGATATACTCTGTATGTGAAAATGCCAATGCCAGGAGTATGTTACCAGAGCAGCTTCCGACTCTGAGAGATTTATGGAAACAAGCAACCGTCACCCACGTATTTCCAAGGGCAGAGCAACGCTGCTTATCGGACTCGCGATCCTCATCCTGATTGGAAGCATAGTCTTTCTCTCTCAATGGAGAATTGCACATACTCAGCCACAGCCACAGCCTCGTGCTCATGCTCAGCCTCATGTCAATGTTCCAGCGAACTCCAATACAGCGATGTTCGGCTTTGATTTGCAACGCACACGCTTCAATCCATCTGAGCACACCCTGAGCACTGCAAACGTCTCTCACCTGGTACCTTTCTGGTCGACATCCACTGCGGCCTACATCAACTCCTCTCCGGCGGTCGTCAATGGCATCGTCTACATCGGCTCGAATGATAAGATAATGTATGCATTCGATGCGGCGACAGGGAAAATCCTATGGGCACATAACGCTAATGATGGAGTTGGCTCTTCGCCGGCGGTCGCCAACGGCATTGTTTATGTTGGATCAAATGATGCCTCCCTCTATGCCTTCAATGCCAGGACGGGAGATACCGCCTGGATTTATACAACTGGGGGCGCGGTCTGGTCTTCACCAGTAGTGGCGAATGGTGTAGTCTATGTCGGTTCTAATGATAATTCGTTATACGCATTGGATGCAGCGACAGGAAAGGTTCTATGGACTTATACCACCGATAACTTCGTCTCTTCCTCGCCTGCTGTAGTCAATGGAGTGGTCTACGTTGGCTCAGAGGATGACAAACTCTATGCATTGGATGCCAGGGATGGGAAGACGCTTTGGATTGCCACCGTCAAGCTGCCTTTTCGCGTCTCCTCGCCAGCCGTGGCCAATGGCATGGTCTATATTGGCTCGGAGGATACTAATCTGTATGCCTTCAATGCCACGACCGGCGAACTCCTGTGGAAAGCTCCTACCGGCGGCTTGATCCACTCCTCGCCAGCGGTAGCCAACGGCATGGTCTATATTGGTTCAACCGACGGTAAACTCTATGCATTCAATGCTACGACGGGGAAACTTCTCTGGACTGTAACTACAGGAGACAGGATCTACTCCTCGCCAACCGTCGCGAATGACATCGTCTACATTAGTTCGCAAGACCGCAAGCTGTATGCGCTCGATGCCATAAGCGGCGCGATTCTCTGGACCTATACTACAGGGGACGCAATCGACTCCTCACCAGCGGTCGTAAATGGAGTGGTCTACGTCGGCTCGTTTGATGGGAAGGTGTATGCGTTCCACTTGAGGTGACATGCCTGAACAAGAACAACGCGCCGAAAAAGACGCACCGCTGCGCCGCGATATTCGCACACTGGGAGATGCTCTTGGTCGTGCTATCTTGCAGCATGGCGGAACCAGAGTCTTTGACACCGAGGAGCGACTGAGACTTAGCTGCAAGCGTCTCAGAGAGTGCACTGAGCGTCTCGCTTATGCGCCTGAGCCAGAATGCACGCAACTCCGGGCAGAAATTGCTACATTAGACGAGGGAATCAGAGACATCGTAGAGAACTGCGACCTGGATACCGCAGTGGACGTCATTCGTGCGTTTACCGTTTATTTTCACCTCGTCAACACCGGCGAGCAGTATCATCGCATCCGCCGGCGCAAAATGTATGAAACAACCGATCTTCCCGTCGCTCAACGCGGCTCGCTCGCAGCCCTGGTCGAGTTTTTCCAACGCAGCGGGTTAGATGCTTCAACCATTCAGAATCTCTTGAATCAGCTTTCCATAGAGCTTGTTTTTACTGCCCATCCTACTGAGGCCACGCGCCGCAGCCTGATTATCAAATCCCGTAGGCTAGCTGAACTGCTCGAGGCGCATGACCATGAAACAGAAATGACCCAACGCCAGCGAGCAAACTGGCAACGTGAACTCGAAAGCACGGTTGCCCTGTTGTGGCGCACTGACTCCGTGCTGCATGTACGCCTGGAGCCACTGGATGAAATCAAAATGGGCCTCTACTACCTCGAAGAAATCCTCTACCATGTTGTGCCCGAACTCTATGGCGAATTAGAACAACTTTTACATGCGCATTACCCTGACGAGAAACTCTCTGTTCCGCCATTTCTTCGCCTCGGCTCCTGGATTGGCGGTGACCAGGATGGGAATCCCAATGTAGGGCCTGATACACTTTTGCAAGCACTTCGTTTGCAGCGCACACGTGTGATTGAGCATTACCGTTCATCTATTGAGGCCCTGGCGCAAGAATTTTCGCAGTCCCTCAAGTATTGTTCGGTAACCGAGGCATTAGAACAATCAATAGCTTACGATGCAGGCCGCATGCTTGACTATGATCGCGAACTTGGCCCACAAACTGCACAGGAGCCATATAGGCGTAAACTCTCCTTTATGTGGAAACGCCTGGGTGCAACATTGACTCTCCATGAGAGGTATGATGATGGAAAAGGATCTGGTGTTTTCTATAGCCGTGTAGATGAACTGCTGGCTGATCTTGAACTGATGCGGGAGAGCCTGGTGGCAGATGGTGAGCAAGATGTGACGCTGGGAAAGCTAGCGGAACTCATTCGACAGGTGCAGGTCTTTGGCTTTTACTTTGCCGCGATGGACGTGCGACAGCATAGTGAGCGCCACGCAAGCGCTCTGGCTGAGTTACTTTGTGTAACAGGCTTGCTTCAGGATGATTACCGATCATTGGACGAGGCTAAGCGGGTGCGACTACTGGAAGACCTCTTGCGTGATCCACGCGTCCTGCCGAGACATGAACTGAAGCTGAGTGTGGAAACTTCTCATCTATTTGCAACGTTTGATGCGATTCGCAGGGCACGCGAAGAGTTTGGCAGTCACGCGGTAACGTGCTACATCATCAGCATGGCACGCACCTTGAGCGACCTGTTAGAAGTGCAGTTCTTTTGTAAAGAAGCGGGCATTGTTGGTCTACCAATCGTGCCGCTCTTTGAAACTATCGAAGACTTGCGCTCATGCACAACGATATTGGAGAGGGCGTTCACTCATCCTATCTATCGCGCGCATATGGAAATGTGCCACAACCAGCAGCAGGTTATGCTTGGTTACTCCGATAGCAGTAAAGATGGGGGCATTTTGACCTCCAGTTGGGAACTGTACCAGGCACAGAGCAGACTGGCCACCCTTGGAGCGCGTTATTCCACCAGTATTACGATCTTTCATGGACGCGGGGGAGCGATTGGTCGAGGCGGTGGCCCTATCTACGAAGCCATACTTGGTCAACCTCCAGGATCAGTGAGTGGGCGTATTCGCATTACCGAACAAGGTGAAATGCTCTCGTTCAAGTATGGGCTGCCCGCGATTGCGCTGCGTAACCTGGAACTGGTTGTGGCTGGCGTAGCGCAAGCCAGTCTACCGGATGAGAAGCTGAAGGACACGGAACCCACTGTACATAGCCCTGAACGCTGGTCAGCAGTGATGGACCACCTGTCGGCAAGCGCTTACACTCGCTATCGTCGCTTGATCTACGACAATCCCGATTTTCTGCGCTTTTTTGAACGGGCCACTCCGATTCTAGAACTTGGCTGGCTTAATATCGGCTCGCGGCCAGCACGCAGGTCGAAGGGGCACAGTATTGAAGAATTACGGGCGATTCCCTGGGTTTTCGCCTGGATGCAAAGCCGTTATGTGCTGCCAAGTTGGTATGGCGTAGGCGGAGCGCTTGAAGAGTACGTAAGTGAGGAAACTGGACGTTTGGAAGAATTGCAGCAGATGTATCATGGCTGGCCTTTCCTACGCGCATTTTTAGACAATTTGCAGATGACGCTCTCCAAGGCCGATATGCATATTGCGCAGCATTATACATTGCTTGTGGATGACGAGAAACTGCGCCAACGTTTAGCGCAAAAAATTCTGGAGGAGTACGAACGCACACGAAGCATGTTGTTAAAGATTGTAGGCGGAATAGCCTTGCTAGACGCCACGCCCGTACTTCAACGCTCAATTCGCCTGCGAAATCCTTATGTCGATCCTTTAAGCTACTTCCAGGTGATGCTGCTGCGTAAATTGCGCGCGCTCGGTGGACCTCTCCTACTGGACGAGTCTACACTGCAAACAGCAAGTGAACAAGAGCAGGAACGCGCTCGCCTCACCTATGCCGTTCTTCTGACGATCAATGGCATTGCCGCGGGATTGAGAAACACAGGATAAATGGTTCCACCAAGGGCGACTCTCTTGACCACACTTGCTATCATGAAGTAACGAATACGAAAGCCGGGGGCCGTATTATTCACCTTTGGTGAGGAGTCTCTCCCGCGTAACGGGTAACAAGAAGGAACATATGCACGTATTTGACGCGATAAAGCGGCGACGTAGTATTGGCAAGATGACCAGCGAGCAACCGACACGCAAGCAGATAGAGCAACTATTAGAGGCCGCTACCCACGCCCCCAACCACCATAAAGTACAACCCTGGAAATTCATCGTGCTGGCAGGTAATGCTCGCGAGGAACTCGGTGCGGTGATGGCAGAATCGCTTGCAGGCCGCATGGAAGAAACGAGTAGTGACAAAGCGCAGGCTATGCTAAATAAAGAGCGTAATAAACCTCTGCGCTCGCCTATAGTAATTGTCATAGCGGCTGAATCTCCTAACCAGCCGAAAGTCATGGAAATTGAGAACATCGAAGCCACCGCCGCTGCTGTCCAGAATATGCTTTTGACTGCTGAAGAGATGGGGTTGGCATGCATGTGGCGTACAGGGGATGCCGCTTACGACCCGCACGTCAAGCAGTGGCTTGGGTTGGCGCCAGGCGAGCACATCGTTGCTTTTCTCTATGCCGGCTTTCCGGCCATGGCTCGCCTCGAGCGCGTTCCCATTTCATTCGAGGAGAAGACGACCTGGTTGGGCTGGGAGGAATAGTTAATACTTTATGAGCGCGAACACATCGTGACCTTTGAGTTGCTCACGGCCTTTCAGGAAGGTTAGTTCAACTAAGAAGGCGATGCCTGCGATGTGCCCACCCAGCTTCTCCACCAGTTCCATCGCTGCCGAAACAGTGCCGCCAGTAGCCAGGAGATCATCAACAATCAGGATGCGCTGCCCGGGTTTAATCGCATCCATGTGGATTTCTACGATATTGGTGCCGTACTCCAACTCGTACTCGACAGTTACTGTCTGATGTGGTAGTTTGCCGAATTTGCGCACCGGCACAAATCCACAATTCAGTAAGTAAGCAAGAACTGATCCGAAAATAAAGCCACGGGATTCTACCCCAACGACAGCTTGAATGCCGGCCCCGGCATAATGAGCGGCGAGACGATCCAGCGCTGCATGAAACGCTACGCTATTCTGTAAGAGTGGTGTTATATCTTTGAAGAGTATACCCCTCTGGGGAAAATCAGGGATGTCTCGAATCCATTCTTCCAGGTGAATTGGCTCAGGTGTTGACGACATTAGTAACGCTCTCCTCTATTTGTAAATAGGCTATAACGTGGGGCAAGCAGATTGCTTACCTCATTTGAAGACCTCTAGTCGTCGTGAATTCATCAGGGCTGTTTACAATCGCGCAAGACGAGGATCGACTGATCCTCATGATACCCTAAGAAGTATACCTCAGCATAAACACTCATGCAAGATGATAAAAACTATGTTCTCCCTGCTGGTTGCTGTTGTGCTTGCACAGTTTGCTGCGGTGGCGGTGGCGGCAATGGAGATGTGCAGTATCCGCAGCGAGTAGCCATGAGTGGAACACTGTTCAGACAGTATGGACAATCACGAGTAGCAGGAGGAGCCTGTACATCCTCGGGTTTATAGCGAGCCATCAACGCATTCACGGGACGCACGATAAAGAAGTATATCACTAAAGCCAATATTAAGAAGGTGATCAAGACGTTAATAAAAGCGCCTACATTGAGGACAGCTTTGGGGTCGGGGTTATAGGGAGGATGCCATGTCAAGGTCGCGAGACTGCCAGTAGGAAGGGGTATGAGCGGCGTGATAATATCGCCGACCAGTCCATTAACAACAGCAGTAAAGGCAGCGCCTATCATGATACCAACCGCTAAGTCCACAACGTTCCCACGCAGTATGAATGCTTTAAAACCGCCCAGCCAATCTTTAGCGCGATTCTCAACTCCTGATACAGTCTGGTTATTCCAGATAGCCATAAAGATAATCCTCCGGTTGTGTGTTCGAACAAGTACGAGCCTTTAAGAGTATTCAGTATATATCACGTATCCAGCGGGTAAATTGTGACATGTAGGTACTATTTCGCCAGGATTCAAAATATCTACGTATACCCAGAAAGGTGTATGATGATATCATCACTTTGTCGAAAGGAGGCTGAGAAAATGCCATTCAATATACGTCAGAGCGTGTTAGACAGGTGTGGCGCCCCTAGGCGGTCAATTGCACAATTGTCACGCCATCGCCACCCTCTCGTGGTGGGGCAGATGTGAACGACTTCACCAGGGGGTGGCGCGCCAACTGCTCGCGTATAGCTGCCCGTAACGCGCCGGTACCCTTTCCATGCACGATGCGCACAGAAGACATGCCCGACATCACTGCGTCGTTCAAGTACGTATCGAGCTCCTCCAGAGCGTGCTCAACACGCCAGCCGCGCATATCAAGTTGTGTGGCAACCTCAGGCAAATCCTCGTAGCGCGGCAGCACCACCGCTGACTGAGCTTGCGTTCGCTCCTGCGCCGTTGCCTGGTTCTTGCTTAGTCGCTCGATGTTATCCACACCCACACGGAAACGCATCGCACCCATCTGTACCTCCGCCTCACTGCGATCGGCGGAAAGTCCCACCAGCTCGGCATTCTGCCCAAAGCTGAGCACACGTACGGTATCGCCAATCTGCAATGGCCCTTCTGCTATAGTCTGCTGTGTCGCGTTTTTCTTAAGTGGACGGCGTGGCGCAGAAACCGGTGTGACTTTCTCTGCGAGTTCGCGTACCTGCTCGCGTGCCTCACCCAATCGTTCGCGGGTCATAGCAGCGCGACTCATGTCAACCCTGACCTTTGCCAGCGTGCGTTGCACTTCCTCGAGTTCTCGTTGAGCCTGGGCCCGTGCCTCGTTGAGAATCTGCGCGCGCTGCTCCTCAAGCTTATAGCGGTCCTGTTCAAGTTGCTTGCGCTGGTACTCGGCTTCGGTACGCTCCATACTCAAGTGAAAACGTTCATCCTCCAATGCCTTACGCTCGGATTGCAGGCCTTCGAGCAGGTTCTCCATGCGCACGCCGGCGCTGCCCAGGAATTCGCGAGCGCGCTCGATAATGCGCTCGTCAAGCCCCAGGCGATTTGCAATCGCCAGCGCATTGCTGCGTCCCGGCAAGCCAATACTGAGCCGGTAGGTTGGAGAAAGCGTTTCGATGTCGAATTCGACCGAAGCGTTTACTACCCCCGGCTGCTCATGGGCAAAGGCCTTCAGTTCGGAGTAGTGTGTAGTTGCGACGGTCGTCACGTGGCGTTCCAAAAGAAATGTGAGAATAGCGCGTGCCAGGGCCGAACCCTCGCTCGGATCAGTACCCGCGCCCAGCTCGTCGAGCAGTACCAGGGCTCGCAGGCGACGACTCTCAGGCTTGCCTACCAACGTTTCCGACATCTTGCCACGTATGTCAGGCGCCTCACGCTGTATCTCTTGCTCAATGCGTCGCAATATTTCGATAATACGGCTCAGGTGAGAGGAGAACGTGCTCAGGCTCTGTTCAATGCTCTGTTCATCGCCTATATCGGCAAAAACCTCCTCAAAGACCGCTATCTCAGAATGCTCATCTGCCGGAATGTGCAGGCCTGCCTGCGCCATCAGTGTCAGCAGGCCCACGGTCTTCAGCGCCACCGTTTTACCACCTGTGTTGGGGCCGGTAATCACCACGATGAAAAATTCGTGCCCCAGGTGGAAGTTGATGGGCACAACTTTTCCAGTCAGCAGTGGATGGCGCGCATTGTGTAAGTTTATGTATCCTGCATCGTTCAAGCGCGGTTCGGAGCAGCGCATCATGCGCCCGTAGCGCGCTTTGGCAAGATGAAGATCAAACTCGGCCAGTAGTTCAACGTCTAGCTTCAGCGCCTCTACCTCACGACCAATCTCAAGTGAGAGCTGGCGTAGAATACGCTCAATCTCCTGGCGTTCCTCGATCTGCAACTGGCGTAGTTTGTTATTCAACTCCACAACCGCCATTGGTTCGATGAAGACAGTTGCGCCACTAGCTGATTGATCGTGTACAATGCCACGCACCTGCCCACGACTCTCAGCCCTGACCGGGACGACATAGCGATCGCTGCGTATCGTCACAATTGGCTCTTGCAACGCGCTGCCAAATTCACGCACGATGGTGCGCAGGCGATCCTGTAATCGCTGGTTTGCCCCACGGACGTCGAAGCGCAGTTTCCGCAGCGTAGGGCTGGCAGTGTCGAGCACCTCACCCTCCTGGCTGATCGTCTCCTCGATACGCCGCGCAAGATGCGGCCGCTGTGGGATACCCGCACCCAACGTGTGCAGCAAGGGAAAGCTCTCCGGATCGAGCTTTTCAGTCAATCTCGCCACGTGTATAGCGCTTTGTATCGTCGCAAGCACCTCAAGCAGATCACCTGGGCTTAGCACTCCCTCAAGGGCTGCCCGCGCAATATGCTGACGGATATCGTGCGCTCCCTGAACGCCCGCATCAGCGCGAAGCTCAATCAGCCGGTACGCCTCGGTAGTGAAGGCCAGACGGCGCTGTGCCTCCTCCAGGTTCGGCGCCGGCTGTAACTCCATCACCAATTCTTTACTGGCCGAGAAAGCAGCCTCCCTGGCCACCTTTTCCAAAATCTTAGGATACTCGAGCGTACCTATACTTTTCTCATGCATGATGGTATTAAGACATCCTTTTATGTCAGGCGGAACCAACGATTGCCGCTATTTTGTCTTGAATGGGTATGAAAATGCTTCTATAGGAATTCGTCAATGCTCTAGTAAGATATCACATATGCAGGCAGATTGGAATTGGCTGGAGATGGTGTGGAAAGCGGACGAGGGCCGATGAATCGGCGGTGTGCGCGATAAATCGGCCCCTACGGTAGGTTGGGATGATGTTGTGAAAGCCAGCAGGGGATGGATGGTGTTGTTTATCTGGATTAATTGGAGCATCGCTTTCTTTTGCTCGTATACTATAGTGTGGATTTGAAAACGAATTAGAACTGGAGAAATGAGCTTTATGATCCTCCACCTTGGAGAACGAGTGTACTGGGGTGCGCCCGAAGTCATCTACGCCGAAGGAACAATAACCAGGCTCGACGAAGAAACCCAGGCCGTACTCGTG
>JBKPAZ010000014.1:0-8321 GCA_046726655.1 Chloroflexota bacterium | reverse complement strand
GCTCTGCTTTTTATCCCGCAACAACAGCGTTTGTTGAACATCGCACCAGCGCACGCCAATGTGATTCTGGCGCTCAATAACTCCGCCCTCTATCTGGGGATTGCTGGCGGTGCTGCTGTGGGTGGTCTGGCCCTCCGCTGGCTCGCGGTCACGCAACTGGCCTGGGTAGGAGTGATGAGTATGCTCATCGCGTTGCTCCTCGTCACAATCACTCTCCGCCGAAGCCGAGAGCAAACGCAGGCGGGTGAGGAGAGGGAAAGAGAACGTGAACAGATGAGAGTGATGAAAGACGCAGGCGAGCCGGCGGAAAAAAGAGGCTTGTAGGCTCATCCTCAGATTAAATGTGCTTGCTTGCTCGACACCGCCAGCCTGATGCGCTATACTAAGACCAACCTTCATCACGCCTTTGCACACAGCCTCTCAAGCACGAGTTCCCGCGGCCTGGGAAGATGCAACCGCTTCCACCGGCTTGGTGAGTTCGAGGTCGATGGTTATGGTGATCTCGTCTCCAGCGACCAGGCCACCGCCCGCCAACACCATGTTCCAGTTCAGGCCCCAATCTTTGCGGTTCACCTTGCAACGCAGACTGAACCCGGCACTGTAGGTGTTCCAGGGCGATTGGCTCACTCCGCTATATTCCCCCTCCAACACCACTTCTCTGGTGATGTTACGAATGGTCAGATCGCCAATCAGTTGCCCGTGGCTCTCATCCCGCATGATCACACGCTTGCTTGTAAAGGTGATATACGGATACTTCTCTACATCGAAGAAATCTGCCGAGCGAAAGTGTTCATCCCGCTGGGCATTATGGGTAGTCACACTTGCCGCTTCAATCTGTATTTCAGCCTTCGAGCGGGTGAGGTCATATTCATCGAATTCCACGGTGCCGCTAAACTTCTCAAATTCTCCCCGCACAGTCGAAACCATCAAATGCCGGCCAGTAAAACCGATGTGCGTGTGTCCGGCGTCAAATTGCCAACTCATCAAATGTCTCCTTTTGTCTGGTTGTCGTCACAATGTCCTTGCCTCAAGGGATTGCATGTTCAAATCAATTAGGCAACATACGTTACGAAATGAATGCAACCCCTTTCTAAGGCATGTCGTTGCTTTGCGTATAGTTGCATATACAACTAGATAGATTATAACGTGAGATTGTTGTTTTGTCAATGATTGCAGAAACAACTTCTATATGCTATACTTGGAACTATGACAAGGAAACGTCTTTCAGAACAGCATCTCACGGCCTGGCGTGCCTTTCTCAAAGCACATGCGACCGTCATCGACCGGATTGACCACGATCTGCTGGCAGCCAGGCGCCTGCCACTGTCGTCCTACGATGTGCTAATCGAACTGTACGAGGCCCCTGGGCGGCGGTTACGCATGTACGAGCTGGCCGAGCGCGTGGTCTTGAGTCGGAGCGGGTTAACTCGTCTGGTGGATCGGCTCGAAGCAGAAGGGTTCTTAACGCGAGACCGCAGTGGCACGGATCGTCGTGGGGCTTATGCAGTTATCACGGAGCAAGGGATTGCGGCCATGCGGCAAGCGTGGCCAGTCTACGCCAGGGGGATTATTCAGTATTTTGCTCAATGGCTGACCCCTGAGGAAGCGCAACTCCTGGGATCAGCACTCGGACGCATCTTGCAGGCTTCTTCAGAGAAGTAAGCGAGCGAGTACGTACATGCTGCACATCTCGACATCTGAGAAGAGGCCAAAAAAGCAATGCGAGACAAGGAAAGAGCAATGGAGAAACCTACCATCCACCAGTTGGCCTGGTCCTCTCCCCGGCAGCTCTATGAACTGGCGGCCGGTGAGAGCACGGTACCGCTCGACCTCACGCGGGAAATGGCGAGTATGTATCACACTCCGTTGCTTGCCACCAAGCTCCATATGCCTCGTCCTCGCGCACAGCTCGTCTCCCGCTCCCAGCTCGCTGAACGACTTCAGGAGGGGATGGAGCATGCACTCACGCTGGTCTCCGCTCCCGCCGGTTTTGGCAAAACGACCGTGCTGGCCCAATGGCTTGCCCAGAGCAAGACGCCTGTCGCCTGGCTCTCGCTTGAGCCAGACGATAACGAGCCGGTGCGCTTTCTCTCCTATCTGATTGCTGCCTTGCAAACGCTTGATCCATTCATCGGCGAGTCTGCACTCGTGCTGCTGCACATGCCACAGCCTGCCCCACCACAAACCGTGCTGGCGCAGCTGACCAATGACCTCCTGACGCGGGAAGCAGCCGCCTTCGTACTGGTCCTCGATGACTACCACGTCATTACTGCTGAAGCCATCCATCGCATGCTCATCTCTCTGGTCGAGCATCTCCCACCGCAGATGCACCTGATGATTGCCACACGTGCCGACCCACCTCTGCAGCTCGCACGGCTGCGCGCTCGGGGTCAGCTGACCGAAGTGCGGGTCGCCGATCTGCGTTTTACTCACCAGGAAGCTCAGACCTTTTTGCAGCAGGTGATGCACATCGAGCTGGCTCCCCAGGACCTGGCCCTCTTACAGAGTCGCACGGAAGGCTGGATTGCTGGCTTGCAGTTTGCCGGGCTCTCCCTGCGGGGAAGAAGCGATGTCAGCGCCTTCCTGACGGCTTTCACCGGCAGCCATCGTTTCGTGCTGGACTATTTGAGTGAGGAAGTCTTTGCGCTGCAATCTCCGCAGGTCCAGTCCTTCCTCCTGCGGACCTGCATCCTGGACCGCCTCTCTGGACCGCTATGTGATGCAGTGACCGAAGAGGCAAGCGGGCAGGCGATGCTGGACCAGTTGGAACGAGCGAATCTCTTTCTCATCTCCCTGGACGACCAACGGCAGTGGTACCGCTACCACCACCTCTTTGCCGAGGTGCTGCGCGGTCGCCTGCAGTTAACCCAGCTCTCGCTCCTCCCCGAGTTGCATCGTCGCGCCAGCACCTGGTACGAGCAGCATGCGATCTTCGTTGAAGCCGTCCATCACGCGCTGGCTGCTCACGATGTGGAGCATGTTGCCGATTTGATCGAACAACATGGCTACTCGTTTGCCTTGCAGGGGCAGCTCCACACGATGCTGGGTTGGTTCAAACGCCTTCCTGACGCGTTGATTCTTAGACGCCCCCGTCTCTGCAGTCTCCACGCTTTCGTGTTGTTGTTGAGCAACCAGATAGAAGCATCCTCAGCTCGTCTCCACGACGTCGAACGCGGTATAGAGCGCGCTTCCTCCACCGAGGATGCCCGGACGATGCTGGGTCAGGTGGCCCTCACTCGTGGATATATTGTCCTCTACTCTGGCGATGTCGAGGGGTCTATCATGTGGTGTCGTCAAGCATTGGATCTCTTGCCAGAGACGGAGACAGGCTGGTGGGCGAGTTCCTTTTTAGGGACTTCCCGTGCGTACCTGGTGAGCGGGGAGGCGACTCCAGCAGTGGAAGAACACGTCGAGGCCGCCGTGGCACTGGCACGCACATCGGGTAACCTCGTTACCTTTCTCAGCAGCATCAGTCTTCTGGCGCGACTACAAGTACTGCAGGGCAGGCTGCGCACGGCTGCTAGCACCTATGGGCAGGCGATGCAGGTGACACCAGAACGGGAGAGACTCCAGACCCTGGTCAACAGTGCGGACTATTACTTCGGCATGGGCGACCTGCTGCGCGAATGGAATGAGCTGGACGAGGCTGAGCGTCATCTTACGCAAGGAATGGACCTGACCAGGGGAACCCTGACTGTCTATGCTGAAATTGTCACACTCGGGTATACAGCGCTTGCCCGTCTGCAGCAGGCACGCGGGAACTTCCAGGGGGCACTGGAGACTCTCTCCTCGTTCGCAGAACTGGCCGACCGGCGTCACTTCGTGCCACGCCTGCTGGCCCGGGCAGCAGCAGTGCAGGCAGAGTTAGAGCTTGCTAACGACAACATGAAGGCAGCCCTGCGCTGGGTGGAGGAGAGCGGCCTCTCCGCCTCCGATGAGGAAATGAGCTATCCCCGCGAGCGAGAGTATCTCAGCCTGGCACGGGTGCGTATTGCCCAGGGACGGGCTGATCCGGCAGGCCCCTTTCTCCAGGAAGCGCTGCGGATTCTGGTTCGGCTCTTGCAGGATGCCGAGAGAAAAGCACGCAGAGGCAGTGTTATCGAAATCCTCATGCTGCAAGCCCTCGCCTTGCAGGCACTGGTGCAACCGGAGTATGCCCTGGCTACCCTTGAGCGTGCGCTTGTGTTGGCCGAGCTAGAGGGCTACTTGCGCATGTTCCTCGATGAGGGTCCCGCGATGCTGGCCTTGCTGCGCCTGGCCCATGCGCAAGGTATAGCACCGCACTACATCACGAGGCTGCTTGTGGCCTCGGGTGAGCAGCCATCCGCTTCCGCTGCTGTTCCCACTCCTCGTTCCACAGTGCTGTTGGAACCGCTCACCGAGCGTGAGTTGGAGATCCTTCATTTAATAGCCGCCGGCGCTTCTAATGAGGAGATCGCTGAGCAACTGGTGATCGCGATCGGCACAGTCAAACGGCATGTGAGTAACATCTTTGGCAAGTTAACGGTGTCCAACCGCACACAAGCTGTGGCCCGCGCACAAGCGTTTGGGCTGCTCTAAATTCCTCTGACTGCTGTTCCTCCTGCCAAAGTCGTACTGGTGGCGCCTTTCCAGACTACACCTGCAAATACACCTTTGGTCGGATGACGTGGGCACGTGTCTGACGGTATACTCTTAACAGAGAAGATACCAACCAAAGAAAAGACGAAATCGCGTGATATTTGCACGGCGCACCTACTACATAGGACAAAACACTGCCCAGGTGCACGAGCCGGAGCGGAAAGAAAGGATTAGAACATATGCAAGACGAGCCTTCGTCGTATCAGATTCGCCTCAAGGGCCATCTCAGTCCTCAATGGGCCATATACTTTGACGGCTTCACTCTCACGAATTGCGAGAATGGCGAAGCGTTGCTTACCGGCGTGATCACGGATCAAGCAGCGTTGCACGGCGTATTAGCGAAAATACGTGACCTGGGATTACCGTTGCTCTCTGTCAACAACATAGCCAACGGCCAGGAGAGAAAGAAACAGGAATGACAACTTCTCAGGATGTTTCAAGCAGTAAGCATAAAATCGACTCACTAACGAGCGATTTTTTCAGAGCTGTCTCCTTCTTTGAAGGAAACAAACCAGCCTATCAAGACCTGTACAAGCTCTTTATTGAGAGCGGGCAACTCATTAAAAATAGTGCAATCTTGCCCGAAATATCCAACGTTCGTCAATTTATCGAACCTCGACAAAGCATGGTTGATGCAGGCGAATTAACTGATCAATATGCCAGAATGTTCAGTGTTCTGACTTTGGCGATTGCCTGCGTGCGGCCCTGCACGTTGAGCTTGCTACAGATATTGAAGACGTGTTTTTTCACCGTGTTGACACTGAGGACGAGGTGATAAGCGATCTCTCGGTTGGATGCGCCGTTCATGAGCAGCCGCAGCACCTCGCGCTCACGTACGGTTAGTGATTCCAAGAGCGGACTGGAGCGGAGGGATGAGGGATCAAGAGCCGTTGCAGTCATCTCACCAGATGCCTCCAGCAAGATCGCGACATATGCTCCTGGTGCTATCTTGTGCTTGTGAGCCTGACGCAGTAAGGCCACCATCGCTGTCCCTTCATCAAGGAACAGGCGGATGTACCGCTCTGGTTCGGCCAGGACCAGGGCCCGACCCAGAGTGGTGAGCGCTTCTGCGGGGTCGCCTTGTGCTTGCAAGGCCAGTGTACGCAGCAAGAGCACTTCAAGCACACTCCTCATGCGCATTTTTGCTTCAGCATCCTGATAGAGCCGTTCCAGCAAGGCCAATGCCTTCGAGAGGAAAGGCCCTGTTGGGTGCTCTCGCCCCTGGGCAATGTGTACCCGCGCTAGAGTCAGGTACTCCTGCTCACGCGGGTAGCTCAGTTCATCCCTGGTAGACAAACCGCTCGCCTCTGCCCAACGGATGGCTGCCGCCAGGTTGCCTTGGGCGAGTGCCACCTGTGCCTGGACGGCTGCCCCGTGCACCAGCAGGGTGGGAGCAAAGCCGCGCTGCTGCGCCATCTGCGTGAACGCATCCAGCGTCTCGCATGCCCGGTTGCCTTGCCCACACGCCTGCTGGAGGCGAGCGAAAGCCAGGTAGCCACGCAAGATTGTATCAGCATCCGTTGTCAACGCTCTGCTGACCAGCTCCAGACCTTGGGCCAGATGCTGCTCGGCGCGGTGCAACTGGTTCCACTCCCGCAGCAACTCACCCAGGATCAAGTAGTAGTCCGCACCGTGGAGCAGCATGTGCAGCCCTGCTGGTTGCGGTACTAGCTGCGTTGCCTGCTCAATGGTGCTGGCAGCCTGGCGCAGCCTTCCCTGCAGCAGCTGCAGCCTGGCCAGGTTGGAGATACTTTTCATGATCGCCGGAAGGTTGCCCAGAGCACGGGCGGACGTCACCGCTGCCGAGACCAGCCGCTCGGTGGCGGCAGTCATACCCCCATCCACGAGATAGGCGCTGGCTGCTGTCACAAGAGTACCTTGACGTGCCATGCGAATGAGGAGCGTCTCCTCCACCTCCGGCATCAGTTCGAGGGCCTGCTGTGCCGGGGAGACCCCCCGTTCGTAATTGCCCAGGAGGCGCGCATGATAGCCGCGGAACGCGGCGATCATACTCAGGATACTACGTCGCTGTTGGGCCGGCATCTCCTCCTCTAAACAGCGTTCGGCATCCTGGATACGAGTTGACGCATTCTCCAGTTGCTGTGTGAGCAGCAGCGTGATGGCATGCATGATGCAGAGGGTGGGCTGGGTACGGACGAACGTATCAGGCAGCCTGTTCAGCCAGCCCAGCAACACCTGGAACTGACTGGGAAAGTTGGTGAAGCGGGCATACTCTTCAATCAAGCGTGCGGCATGCTCCACCTCAGGCACGGCCAGTGCATGGGTGACGGCCTCGTCGAAGAGCTGGTGTTGCTCGTACCAATGACTGGCCCGGCGGTGCAGCTCAGCAAACACCGCCGGCTGCTGTTGCTGCAACCGACTGCGCAATACCTCGGCAAACAGGTGATGGTAGCGATACCACTGCCGCTCGTCATCGAGGGCGACCAGGAACAGGTTGCTCTGCTCTAGATGCGCCAGCCGCGCCTGGCTATCGTCTTGCCCACGCACAGCATCGCACAAGGGCCCACAGAGGCGATCCAGGATGCAGGTCTGCACTAAAAAGTCCTGCACGGTTGCTGGTTGTTGCAAGAGGACTTCTTCGACCAGGTAGTCGACTACATAGCGATGACTGCCCGTGAAGGCGTCGATGAAGCCGGCCACCTCCTCGCGCCCTTGCAGGGAGAGGGCGGCCAGTTGCAACCCGGTGATCCAGCCCTCAGTGCGTGCCTGCAAAGCGGTTACCTGATCTATTGAGAGCGGCAGTCCCATCACCTCTACCAGAAACGCCGCGGTTTCCTCAAGGGTGAAGCGTAAGTCAGGAGCACGCAATTCGGTCAACGTCCCCTGTGCCCGCAGGCGGGCTAGAGGCAGGGGCGGGTCGTTGCGACTGGCGAGGATCATGTGCAACTTCGGCGGAAGACGCTCTACGAGATAGGTGAGCGCATCATGGATGGGCTGCGCCTCGATATGGTGAAAGTCGTCCAGCACCAGCACGGTGTCTATGGGAAGCTGGATCAGGGCATTGAGTAGGGGCACAAGCACGGCCTCGATCGGCGGTGGCGACGAGGCATACAATAGCGCCAGAGGGGTCTCGCCCACCCCCGGGTGCAGCGTATTGAGGGCAGCGATGACATAGGTCCAGAAGCGGATGGGATCGTTATCACTCGCATCGAGTGAGACCCAGGCCAGGGGCCAGGCACCGCGGTCGGCCTCAGCATTCAAGGCATGGAGCAGGGTCGTCTTGCCCCAGCCAGCAGGGGCAACGACGAGTGTAAGCGTACCTCTCATTGCAGCATTCATCCTTTGCAGGAGTCTTGGGCGCATTACCATGTTCTGGCGAATGGGCGGCACGGAAATTTTCGTCTTGAGCAGGTGGCGGGAGGGCAGACTAATGGCAGAGGGCGATTTGCGAGTCACTCTGTTGGAGCCTGAACTCGCCTGACATGCTTTTGCCACCCTTCGCTGAGCAACCATTCCTCCAACGTATGGAGATGCACCTCGGGGTAGCGGCGACGCAGTTCCGCAATGTTCGCCTGGAACCCTACCTCGTTGAACCAGCGGTACATCTGATAGTACTCTTCGCCCAGAACGCTCTGAACCACCGGCATGGGAAGCTCCTCAAACTCGACCGGCTTGCCAAGGACACGACTGAAGACTTCGGCAGCCTGAGGATTGGTCAGTTCGCTTCCTGCAATCTCCAG
>JBKPAZ010000013.1:0-8806 GCA_046726655.1 Chloroflexota bacterium | reverse complement strand
GGACGAAGCTCTGAAATTCGCGGATCTGACTGGCGGCACTTTTCGCCAGCCATCTATCAAGCTTCTCTCCCTGCCGCTGATGAAGGATCTGCCGAAATTCCTGAACGAGCTGATAGGTCTTTCGCGCCGTCTCGCTTGCTTGGCAGATGGCCGTGAGCGTTTCTAGCTCCTTCTCCTCAAGGGAATCAGGAGCGCGAGCGAACAGCCAAACGGCCTCATGAGCGCAGAAATCTTGTAAGGGAGCATGAGGGACTTCGGGCTTCCAGATGACTCGCCGCTTCTTGCGCAGACCTCTCAGATACCGATAGACGGTTTGGGCAGAGCCTTGATATCCTTGCACCTGGATTTCCTGCCAAAGCTGCAGGCCATTCGTACATCCCTGCTCCCATCGCGAGAGTACATATTCAGCATACGGGTCAAAGGCGCTCCGTCGTTTGCGCCGCCGCTTTGCTTCCGGGAACTCTCCCGCTTTGACCCACCGCTCGATGGTTCGCCGACTTACCCCCACGCGGCTGCTAATCTCCGTGAAACCGAGCCCTTGTTCATAGAGCGTTATTACTTGTTGATAACGGTCGTAGCGCTGGGCTCGCCGGCTCAGACGGGCTCGTTCATCGCACGCTTCGGGCTCTGGCTTCCAGTTTTCGATGGCAATCACTTCCGCGTGTTCGTAGAGAACTGGTTTGAGGGCTTCTCCTTGAGGCTCTTTCTGTACCGCTGCCTGGGCGTTTTTTCGGATCTCGGCACGGCACCGAGCCAGGATCAGCTCGACCGCGTCCACCAAATTTTTATAGAGATGGAATCTATCAGCCACCTGTGTCGCTTGTGGAGCGCCCTGGCGCGCCCCAGCCGCGTAATCACCGACCCGGGTCACGGCTGACAAGTTCAATTTCTGGATGCGCCCCCATCCAGACAGCAGCGGTTTCTGCCTTGCGGTCGGGCAAGAGGTCAATGACTTGGTGGCTTTGCATGTCCACCAGGATGCTGCCGAATTGCAAATGGAAGATAAGGTCCACCGCCTCGGCGAAACGTACGTTCCGATTTAGCAAGGCGAAACGTATCTTCCGATTGTATCGCCCTTCATCTGGCTTTGTCTCATGGCTCAAGCTCTTGTTCGTGCCGAAGAGCGCGCCAGGTGGCTTTTGCTTCGGGCCGTCGTAAGATATTTGGATTAGAAAGCCGTGCCGCGACGTGAGTGAGACTGGGCGTGACTCCCTGCTCACGGAGAGCAGAGACCGCCTGTCGCACCTCCTCACACTCCTGTTCGACTCGCTGTTTGGCGCGTTCCGCACGATGAAGGAGATACCGAGCAGTGATAGCTGCACACTGCTGAGGAAATCGGCCCACGAGATACTTTTCGCCTACTCCGAGGTGGCGGGCAACATGACGCAGAGGAAGCGCACCCGTTTCGCCCGAGAGCACTGCCTGGAGAAACGCTTGTATGCTGGCGCTATCGCCTTGAGAACGTGGCATACGGTGCTTGAAGCGCGGCGGCGGGCGCGTGACCATGTGGGCATACAATTTTTCCTTCAGTTGTTCTGGTTCAATGGTCATGAGCTGGAGTGGCGAAAGATCCAGGACGTAGCCGACGGCAAGGACATAGGGGAACGACGGCGTGCGCAGTCGCGTTTGCCACGATGAGAAAAGCACGCCAGGAACATTGACCAGGCGACCAAACGCTCGGGTTCCCCCTACTGCAGCAGTCACGGCTGCAATGCCACCGGATAATGCGTCCCAGGGAAGTGAACCAAAGGCGAGACTGCTGCGGTAGAGTTCCTCGGCCGCGTCTCCCACCCACCTTTGCCACTCAAGCATTTCGGAAGTCGCCTCCCTGTCTGGTCCTAATGCTTCTCCTAACCAGGCACCACATTGGCTACAGTAGCCAGGGGAGCCTCTCGCTGCAAGCGCTGACTGGAGCTTCTGACAGTTTGGGCATCGTTCTCTGAGCCAACAGTGGTGGTGCAGACACATCCTCACTGCCTGCAGCGTCCACAAGAGGGGTTGATAGAGGGGCCGCTTCAGTTCTCGCCATTGGTGATAGCATCCAGGACAAAACTTCGGGGCTGAGTGAAGCAGTCCCCAGTTGGGAAGACCAGCCGCCCACTGATGCAAGATCAGCTGCCGGAGGTCTGATCTCATCGTCAATTGACTCAGAGCCTCTGCCCAATCACGGGCGACAGGGCCCGCTCCATTGATCACCATGGAACGTGTTCGGCCAAAGCCACCTAAGCTGCCTGGGGCAGCTTGCACGTAATACGCTTCGCTGAGGTGTGGAAGGATGTGTTGGGCCACTAACACACGTGGGCCAACATGGTAGACCTGCGCCAGCCTGTTGACGTAGCTGGTGAGGCTCTCAATGCCAGGCGTTCCCACTCCCAGTGGCGCCAGGCTGTACAACGTACTGCGAAGTGGTATCTGGGCCTCTGGGAACAGGTTCAAACGCCGATGCGTTGCGTCTTGCTTCAAGCAGAGCCCTTCCGCCGTTTGGTCTGGCACACTCATCCGACTGCTCGCTCTCTGCCCTCGTCTGGCTCTGGCCCAATGGGATCACGTCCTGGAGCGCGTACCCCTGGCTTGTGGGAAGGTGCCAGGATTGCGCTCTCTCTGCTGCTCTCCCGGAGCCCGAGCAGCCCCAAGAGTCGCTCATCTGCTCCTGCTGGTTCAGCAAGATCCTCTTCGCCCAGGAGAGCGGCGTTCAACATCTCTTTGACCCGATCTTCTAACGGGGCTGTCGCTCGTAGGTGCGCCTCGGTGATCGTTTTGGCGCGCTCGGCAAGCGCCAGGGCGAGAGCGCGAATGAGATGGAGCTTGAGCAACCCAATGCAGCCAATACTGCGTGCATACAACATCTCCCAATGATGCTCGGCCAACAATGGTTCTTCTTCTACTGGCAATTGTCTCTGCAATGCCCACAGCACGCTTCGAAATTCCTCGCGGTCCTCTTGCTTCATGGCATCGTAGCGAGGAAAATGGACATCGATACTGCGCCCTGCCAACTGTGGAGTCACAGTGCGAAACCGTCGCATCTCATAGGTGCCCACCAGGACATGGCAGACCCCCGTTCGGTTTTCCAAGGACTTCAGATGATCAAGCTGGTCGGCAAGGGTCCGACCGCTAGCAGTTTTGGCGAGATGGTGCGCTTCATCGACGATTACGGCGTAAGGATGATGTTGAATCAAGGCTTCTTCCATCGCCTCTCGCAGGTCACGTATCCGGATGGCTGGCGGTTTACGACCCACAAAGGGGTTGTTGACTTGCCGCAGCACCGCTGTGTAGTAGTCCACCCAGTCGAAGCGGCCTGATCCTGGGCCAGTCGCGCTCACGCAAATAGACGGCAGATGGCTCGGATCACGCAGCATCGCTTCCCTGGCTCTCAGCTTCAGCTCGTGTTCAAGGAGCCTGACGAGAGTGGTCTTGCCCACTCTCATGGGCCCGATGACCAACACCATCGTCGCAAGTCGGTTCAGGCTTGGCTGCTCTCCTGGTGAGCAAATCGTCCGCAGCACGGCGTCGCGTGCCTGGAGCAGAAAAGCATGCTCGATGGTACATTCCTTTTCAAACCAGGCCAGTCGCACCGCCGCCGTGCTCTGGAGCAGCGCCGGATCAAAGCGCTCCGGTTCTTCTTCTAGGAGGGTCTGATCTGTCTGTTTTTCCGAGCAGTTCTCATCCATCAGCGAATCCGCCTCAGGACCCGGAGCTTGTCCCCATCGGAGGCTCGGTGAGGAGCAAGCGAGGGCTCTGGTTCAGGCCGGCGTCCCGTGGCCTGGGAAGCTTGACTGGGCAGAGGGCGAATGGAGGAAGGAGCAACATGAGCCTGATCACGCCCGCTCTGCCCACCTTCGAGCACGCTCAAGGCTGCTCTCGTTTCTCGATCATGGCGCTGCTGACGCAGGATGATCTCCTGAGCCGCGTTCTCACGCCGAAAATCAGCTAACTGTTTCTGGGTGATCTCCACTCGTTCCCTTCCATACACCAACCGATTGCGCTTCCGCAGTTCTGCGGCGACAAGCTGCAGTTCGCGCTCGGAACAGCCAGTCAGGTCATTGGCTCCACAGGCACATTTGTGCCATCGCCCGCCAATCCTGGCGTACCCGATGGTCACATCAAAGGGGTCATAGCGGACAGGCACCACCGTGCGTTCGACCGAGCGCTCACGCATCTCGTCACACCAGTAGTCCAGGTAGTTCATGCGAACGCCCTTCCCTGGCTGGACCAGCGCGCGTCCACGGTCCGTTGTTGGGAAGGTCGCTCGGATGAAGACCTCGTCGTAGGGAATCCGCTTGTGATCTCGCCCTCCATCCCGCTGCAGGCTCTGCTCGTAGGCGAGTCTGGGCGAGATACCCAGCGCTGGGTGTGGCAGGGTCTCATACTCCTCATCTGCCCAGGCCTTTACACGCTCTGCTAACGTCGGTAGGGTCCAGACAGCATGGCGTCGAGGATCAGTGGCACGAGTAAGGAGACGCGGGGCCTGGGCTGCCTGGGTGTTGCCCAGCAGATGGTAGAGGAACGTGGTCTCCATGGTCCCAAACAGCCGCTCCAAAGGCGAGCCAAAGCGCGGTTCCGAGGCCGGGCGCTGGTGTTTGCGTACCTTGTACAAAGCCAGCAACTGTTCAAAGTAGACGCTCCTGAATTCGGGGCCACCATCCACGGTCAAGGCTGTTGGCAGACGCCCGTAGCGTTTGACGCACAGCCGCATCACCAACATGCAGGAGCGGTAGGAGGGCGGATCAAACGTCAGGTAGTAGGCCGCGATGCGCCGAGGATGCGAAAGGATCATCAGGGTCAGCCAACATTTGCCCAGCAGTTGGTCCGTCTTCGAATCACAGAGCAGCAGATCTACCTCCAGATGGTCGATGTGGGCCATTGCCCACGCGTACGTGCCGTGATGGGCGATGGTCTGCGTGGAGTCGTGGTGGTACTCTTTGAAGGGGTAAGCGGCGCGTGCCCCCTCGCGCAGGAGTGTTTGCTCATGCATGGTCTTGTGTCGTTGCGCCTGGGCGTAAAAGGTCCGCTGGGACACGGGTGGCAAGCCCTTCTCCTGTGACTGTTTCAGGTATTCGCCGTAGGCTCCCCGTTTGGGTTTGCGCATCACCGTGTCGTAATGGGTCGAGAGGACCTCCTCGATGAGCGAAAGCGCCGGAGCAGCAATCCTTCTTTTCCTCGCGCCTCGGGTGAATCGAGGTAACAGGCCGATCAAACCACTGCCGTGGGTGAGTTCCGCCTCCCGATACCACCGCCTCCAATCGCGCTTCGTGCGGGCAGGGATGGCTGCCGCTCGCGAAGCTACGTGGGCCTGCTCGTCATCGTCATACTGGTCGGGATGGATCACCCGGTTGCGGAACTGCGCTGTGGCCAGATCCGTTGGGCGAGCCGTGGAGAGCACATTCTGGCCTGCAGGAGAAATGCTGAAACGGGGTTCTGTTTGCACCCCGACAATCTTGCCCTCCTTGACCAGGATCTCGAAGATGGAACGTGGAAGAGGAAAGGGATCGCACTCCTCACTCACCAGGGTGATTTCTGTTTGCCCAACATGCAAGCGCCAGGGCCTGCCATCCCACAGGACCGTGCTGCCTTGGACGATCTCGACAGGATGGGCATCGATAGCGGGACGATCTTGGTCGGAGTTCGCATGGTGGTAGGCTCGTGCGATCTCACGGGAGCAAAAGACAGAAGCGCGCCCCGGTTCCGTCAGTCGATGAGCGGTGAGGTCTACGTAGAGTGCAGACCTGGCAATGGCAATATTGATCTGATCGGAACTGACTGGCAAGGCGGCAGCACGCAGATCAGCAAGCGTAATACCTGGAGAGTCATGCACGATCTGGTAAAGCGTTGTCAGGTCTGCATCCGAAACGCGCAATGTGTCTAGATCATGGTAGTAATCTTCGAGATACAGCCAGTTCTCTTGAGCCGCCCAGTTGATTTGATCGGAGGAGCGCACCCGGTAGGTCAGGCCATATGTGGCAGCGAAAGCTTCGCCAGGAAGGCAACGCCACCGGCCATACTCGTCGAGCAGATAACGGTTCGGATGGGTTTGGGCAAGCTGGATCAGCTTCTCGACGGGTTTACATTCCTCGTATCCAGCAGAATGGGAGCGAAAGACAAAGTAGTCAGCCGTGTGCAGCGGCCTTTGCACATGATTGCGCCGGTCGCGGTACTCTAACGGGATGGGCGGAGGCTGGTCAAAAAACTCTAAAACCTCGTCTGAATGCTCTGCTTCAAGCAAAAAGGCAAATTCGACTTTGGCGCTCTCCGCTTTGATGATGCACTGCATTTTGGTACTCGGATACCAGACCGGCATATTGCCTACACGGCTTGCCGGCGTGCGATGGGGTGGAGAGGAACGAACACGTATGAGTAATGCCTGCGTTGCGGGTCCAAGACCCAGGCGACGGAAGTAGGCGGGGAGGGCGACGCCATCCAATGCTCTCGTCATGATCTGCTCCTGTTTCACAAGAAATGGTCTCCTAGATGAGCACGGTCAGGAAGGATGGGATTTTCAGAGATGGGAAGAATGATGGCGGGACTTTCCTTCCATTTTCAACATGACGGCGAAATCTATCTTCCGAATCAGAGAGCCACCGTCTTTCTATCGAGCATGAGCTGCGGCGAAACCTCTCTTCCGAAACGGCGAACTGTATCTACAATTCGCAGAATTTTCTGCCACGACGGAAGGCGAAGTCATCTATTCCTAACTCCACTACCCGTTCTACGGGCGCGGTTGGGCATGCCATCATACGGCGGAGAATGGTCATCCAGCACGTCTGGATCCCTAAGCGATCGGTTAAGCGTGCTCCAAGCATGCCACCGGTGGCAAACCCGATGCTCTGCACGCTCTCAGACAGGCGAGTTGTCACCCGTGCCCACGGTCGAGCGAAAGGAGTGATGCGCTCTGCGAAGATTTTTCGCGGACAGGTCCTGCTATCACAAAAGAATTTGCGCACGTGCACCAGCAGGCGCACTGGCTGACCTGCGCAGGGCAGATCAGCAATCGTCCGGGTGTAATGACTATGCACACGCGTCCCTAAAGACGAGCACAGTGGGCAGCAAACCGATGGCTGCGTGGACACGGCAGAAATGGTGAGGACGCCATTAATCACCTCGATGGTTGTCACCTCGAATTCCTCTGGCAAAGCCAGTACCCGCTCCACTTGCATTTTCTCAGATCATCCTTCTCCAAGAAGAGTTTTCTCTCTGTAGAACGATCTGTCACTCCGACAAGAGCAATCGAGCGGGCTTCACCGAGAGTGTGTAAGAACCATATACCACAAGACTTCTCTCGCGATTCAGCTCTTGTTGGTTATGTGGGGTAATTTGGGAAATCAGGAGCGGTGATTGTCAGATTTATTTGGCAGAAGCTCAGCAGCGTTGAGCGTGATTTCATGCTTATCGTCACACATTCCTGGCAGCCTTTTTCACAAAGTATTGGCAACACCTCGCTTATCATCAGAAAGTATTGGCGAACCCCAACACTCTCGGGGCCTTCATAAATACACGCATTGCCTTGTGGAGCCACTTCGCCAGATGTATTTGGAATCACTGCCAATACTTTGTGAAAATGGGCCAAATAGTGGTGACAATAAGCATTTTGTGTACGATTTGTCTGAGTAGAACGTCGGCCAACTACACACAAATTGTGTGTAGTTGCTCAAGGAGCTAGCTGACAATAGGGCATTTGCTATACTTTTGCCAGATTCAACGTGTCACTTTTGCTGCCAGGCAATAGGCTTACCTCCTCACAAGAAGCCATTCCTCATCTTCTCGGGGGCGTTTTGGAGCACAATTTCGTGCCCGTCGCGCCACCTGTAACCCAGGCGAAGCGACCAGCGAAGGGCGCAAAATCGATGAACGCTATCTGGTAATGCCGAGGGAAGGCAGACATGTACAATGGCATTAGCGATGGGCGGCCTGCTGCGTGACGCCCGGCTGTCTAGATGCGGCCAAGAGGAGAGAGCGTAGCCGGCGATCGCGGGCGGTTTGCGGCTCCGCAGATAAAAAAAGAACCAGAAGAATCGAGGCGATCTTGTTGCAACTGCTTTCCCAAACCCGGACAAATGGTCCGCCCCTGGCTTACAGCCCCCTCAATCGGGGTAGCTCCGTTGTAACGTTGCGCAAGAGATCATCGACGCTGTCTTTCCCGAGTTGCAGTTCCCTAAGTCGGGCCAGTGCGTTAGAAACTCATGCTTCTCATCGTAGTGTTTGGAGCGCCGTCACTTGAAGTCTCCTAAATCGAGATAGAACTAATCCGGTGCATACCGAGATCGTTAATCACTACCTTGCTCTCCTCCAAAGCGGGATGGTGCTGTGATGCCCTGTGTTTATAACAAACACACTGCTCCCCCTGAGTCTTGCAGTCCCCTGAAGCGGGGTGGTGCCAGTGTAACTACAGCTTTGCTGATAGACGCCTATTGCGTTGGCGCGTTGCAGTCCCCTGAAGCTGGGTAGTGCTAGTGTAACCTCAAGCCATACAATACGTCCCTGTGCTTTCAGTGTGTTGCAGTCCCCTGAAGCGGGGTGGTGCTAGTGTAACTGCGATTGGCTTTGCGCTGGTTGGACCAGCTAGGACTGTTGCAGCCCCCTGAAGCGGGGTGGTGCTACTGTAACTATGAATTATTAGCTTGCATCTGGCGCTGCCAGCAACTGCAGTCCCCTGAAGCGGGGTGGTGCCAGTGTAACTGTGTGAGTGAGCAGGGCCAACTGCCTCGTCATGACCTTGCAGTCCCCTGAAGCGGGGTGGTGCTAGTGTAACTCCCGAGCATTCTTCCACCACCTCCTCGAAAGCATGCTGCAGTCCCCTAAAGCGGGATGGTGT
>JBKPAZ010000012.1:0-44760 GCA_046726655.1 Chloroflexota bacterium | reverse complement strand
CGCTTGCTGCAGCTTCGATTGGTGGTATGCTGAGGAACCAGCATCTACGTCCCAGTCATCCTCAGTCGCCGGACGCCCCCCATAACTCGGCCCCACGGTTGACGAGCTCGAGGTGACGACGACTCGCTCAATGCCTGCCAGATGTGCCGCCTCTAGTACTCCGGCACAGCCGCGCACGTTGGTGGCGAACATCTTGCGATGCATAGCCGGCGAGAAGGAGTAGAGGGCCGCCACGTGTACGAGATAGCGGCAACCCACCATATGTTGGACCAGATCCCCAGAGCGGAGGACATCACCCGATACAGCCGTACACCCGTCAAGTGGGGGCAGTGGCCTGGAATCTGGACGCACCAGAGCACGCACGCGATACTGAGCCGCCAACAAGGCACTAAGTACGTGGCTTCCCACGAATCCGCTGGCTCCGGTCAAGAAAACCTCGTCGCCCGCTTCGGTCATCCGCTGTAACTGCTCAGCCATCAGCTTTGTACCGCCGTTCTTCTAGACTTAGTGAAGTACCCCATGTCTAAAGACAAGGGGCTTCTACGCCGTTGCCGACGTTGGACACTTCCTGCCCAATTGTTGTTGGCCTAAAACAAGAATGTTGATCGCGGCGTTCACATCTCTATCCATTTCTGCCCCGCTTCGATGCGGCGAAAGAAGTTTTGAAAGGCACGCTCTACGCGCAAGATCACGTCTTGTAGGACGTGAGAAGCGATATCCTGGTACTCTTCCCGTAGCTCCTTGATCTCGACCAGGTCGCGCTTCTGTCCATAGTACGTGACTGAGGAGACCCGTTGTGGAGCAACCATCATTGCGGCAACTACCTGCCCTGTCTCCTGATTTGCACTGACCGTGACACGCTGCATCAGCCTGTAGGCGTCTTTGCGTTCGGAAAGGGCAGCATTGTATACCTCTCTACATCGGTTGAGCACGCTGTACAGTGTCTTCTCAATGGTCTTGTTTGGATACAGGCGGTACTTGAAGGCTTTGCGCATCTGCCTTTCTCCTTCTTTAAGTGAAGATAGATCGCAGGCTGCCACGCAGCACATCGGCCGTGGCTCGTAGCGACTCACGGGGCGACTTCATGGTGGCAGCCACCGCAGAGGGCTCATAGCCGCAATGCGCCATGCAATTGGCGCAACGGGGATCCTTGCCCCGTCCATAATTCTCCCACTCGGTTGTCTCGACCAGCTCCTTATAGGAGTTGGCGTACCCATCGGCCATCAGATAACAAGGCCGCTGCCAGCCCAGCACTGAGTAGCTGGGGATTCCCCACGCGGTGCAGGCAAAGTCGACCTTGCCCTCCAGGAAGTCCAGGAAGAGAGGAGAGTGGTTCAGGCGCCA
Source organism: Chloroflexota bacterium (assembly GCA_046726655.1). Classification (GTDB taxonomy): domain Bacteria; phylum Chloroflexota; class Ktedonobacteria; order Ktedonobacterales; family Ktedonobacteraceae; genus DATMNR01. The sequence continues at coordinate 43,416 of JBKPAZ010000012.1, read as the reverse complement.
CTTCTTGCGCCTGCCGTCTGCAAAGGCCTGGCGAAAGATCTCACGGGTCCGCTCGACGCCGAGAAAATGCTCCTGGTCCGGCGCTTTCTCGTAAGCGTAGCCAGGGGAGATCTGCATGACATCTACCCGCACCTCGTCGTTCAGGAAATCGAGTACATCACGGATGCTGCGCACATCGTCCTGCGTGAAGAACGTGGTGTTGGTGGTAACCCGGAATCCCCGGCGCTGGGCCTCCTTGATTGCTTCGATCGCCTTATCGAATACGCCCTGCCGCGCGACTGATTGATCGTGGCGCTCCCTCAAGCCATCGATGTGGACCGACCAGGAGAAATAGGAGGATGGCCTGAACTGATCGAGCTTCTTGCCCATGAGAATGGCGTTGGTGCACAGATAGATGAAGCGCTTGCGTTCTATCAACGCCGCCACAATCTGATCGATCTCCCGGTGGATGAGCGGTTCACCGCCAGCGATGGAGACAATTGGCGCGCCGCACTCCTCAACTGCGTCGATACACTGCTGAACGGATAGCCGCCGCGCCAGGATATCCTGGGGATGCTGTATCTTGCCGCAGCCAGCACAGGCAAGGTTGCACTGATAGAGCGGCTCTAGCTGTAACACAAGTGGAAACTTCTCACGGCCCCTCAGCCGCTGCCGGACGATATATGCCGCGATCTGAAGATTCTGGCGTAGTGTGATCGCCATAGCTTGCTTTCCTCCCCTGTACAAACGATAAGCTGTACTGGACGGTATTGTATGCTATTCTCTGTGTAGTCTGCATGACAGAGCAAGCTTATCATTACCAGGAATTTTTGGTATTCCCCTAGTCCCAAAAGAATAAAAAAAGATGCCATTTTTGCTATAATAATAAAAAATGACGAAAACTTGTAAATAACTTACCACATTCAACGAAGGAAAGCAAGCATTCTCCTTCTCTCCTGAAAGGTCCGACTCGTGGATAATAATAAGCTGAGCAAAGTGGGGGAAAGCCGGTTGAAGGAAGCGCTGGATCGAGCAGTGCAATGGCTGCTGGAGCGTCAGGATGTCGAGGGCTGGTGGTGCGGCGAGCTGGAAACGAATGTGACCATGACGGCAGAACACGTCCTGCTGCTGCGTTTCCTGGAACTCAGCCTGGAGCGTATCAGGGACGGCGCTATACGGCATATCCTGAACAATCAGCGAGATGATGGCTCATGGGCGCTCTATTTCGGCGGTCCGGCGGATCTGAGCACCACAATCGAAGCCTATGTCGCTCTCAAGGTACTCGGAGTTGATCCCGGCAGCGATGCGATGCAGCGAGCGCTCACGGTTATTCACCAACAAGGGGGAGTAGCGAAGGCCAGGGTCTTTACCAAAATCTGGCTGGCGCTATTCGGCCAGTACCCATGGTCTGGCATCCCAAGCATGCCGCCGGAGTTGATCTACCTGTCGCCCAGGGTGCCGTTCAACCTCTACGACTTCGCCTGTTGGGCGCGTGGTACCATCGCCCCGCTGCTGATAGTGATCTCCCAGCGTCCGGTAAGGTCGCTGGGGTGTAGCGTGCCAGAGCTGGTTGTTCCGGGAACCGAGGGTTTGCTCACCCGAGTCCCTGGATCGGGTCTTTTCTGGTGGACTGATAAACTCCTCAAGCTGTATGAGGCTTTTCCGTGGCAACCCGGTCGGTCACATGCTCGGCGTCGCGTGGTCGATTGGATCGTGGAACGACAGGAGGCAGATGGGAGCTGGGGTGGTATCCAGCCACCTTGGGTGTACTCGCTGATCGCTCTGTATCTGGAGGGTATGGGCACCGATCACCCAGTCATGCGTCGGGGAATCGAGGGACAGGAGGGCTTCGTGCTGGAAGACAAGAGCGGGTGGCGGTTTCAAGCCTGTATGTCCCCGGTCTGGGATACCGCCTGGGCACTCCTGGCGCTGCGCCGCGCCCGTATGGATCGCGACCACCCAAGCATACAACGTGCGGTCCAATGGATCCTGCAAGAGCAGATCTCCACAGGCGGCGATTGGCAGGTGCGTTGTGGCACCGTGCCGTGCGGTGGCTGGGCGTTCGAATTCGAGAATGACATCTATCCAGATATCGACGACACGGCGGTCGTCGTCCTGGCTTTGCTCGAAGCTGGAGCAGAGACAGTCGTGCGGGCCGCAGTGGATCGTGCTGTGCGGTGGGTGCTGGTCACGCAGTCAAGCAATGGGGCCTGGGGGGCATTCGATAAGGACAATACGCGAGCGATCGTCTACCGACTGCCATTCGCCGACTTCGGGGCGCTGTTGGACCCGCCCTCCGAAGACGTTACGGCCCATGTGCTGGAAATGCTGGCACACGTAGATGCTCCGGACAAGGAGCGGGTCATACGAGCGGCCCTCAAGTACCTGCGGCATACGCAGAGGCCAGGCGGTTCCTGGTTCGGTCGCTGGGGTGTCAATTACATCTATGGAACGTGGTGCGTCATCTCAGCGCTCGCTGCGCTGCGCGATGGCGGGTACGCCGTGCAGGATATGATTGATAGCAGCTCCTCCTGGCTGCTCGGGCATCAGAACAGTGATGGTGGCTGGGGTGAATCCTGCTACTCCTATGAAGACAGCTCCTTCGCGGGCATCGGGCAGAGCACACCATCGCAAACGGCTTGGGCCGTCTTAGCCCTACAACTGGTTGGCCTGGGCCAGCATCCTGCCTGCCTGCGTGGTTTGACGTATCTTCGCGAGACCCAAGTTGATGGCACGTGGGAAGAGCGGGAGTATACGGGCACAGGCTTCCCGCGAGATTTCTACATCAATTACCACCTGTACCGGCACGTGTTTCCGACTATGGCGCTGGCGGGGAGCTTGTAAAGCGTAGGTGTGTATGGTTTTGCCCAATTAAGTGGTGGACGAAGTCACAGCCTCCTTTCAAGGGTGGACGCTTGGGCACACAGTTGGGTTAGGCAAGGTTCTTGTGCGAGTCAGCCTCGCGCATTTTAGGCCTATGTGCGTGCTTTGAGGAGCATGGGTAGGCCATGACGCGGGTGAACTGTCAGTCTCAGTTACGATGAGAAGCTCATTTGTCCAACAGCAGTATGTGCCAGCAGTTTCTGCCCGTTCCTCCACAGTATCTTCTCACGCACCTCCGGCTTGAATTCGATCTTGAGCGCCTCAAAATCCTTCATCCAGCGCTGGGGCGTGATGAAGGGATAGTCCGAACCGAACAGGAAGCGATCCTGTAAGCGCGTGGCGGCTTCTCGCAGCAGAGCTTCAGGAGTGTAGCGGGGTGACCAGCCCGAGAGATCATTGTAGATATTGGTTTTGTGCTGCATAGCAGCGATCATCTCCTCATGCCACGGCCAGGAAGGATGCGCGCCGATGATGGTCAAGCCGGGAAAGTCGGCGGCCAGGGAATCCAGGTAAATAGGACGAGTGTAGTCCAGCTTGATGCCCATGCCACCTGGCGTACCTGCTCCCAAACCGTTGGTGCCGGTATGGAAGAGGGCTGGAACACCCAGCTCTTGAATTTTCTCCATCAAGGGATAGAATTGCGGGTCATTCGGATAGAAAGCCTGGACGCCAGGATGGAATTTCGCGCCCGCCAGCCCCAGGTCTTTGACGGCGCGTTCGATTTCTTTGATGGCTACTTTCCCTTTGTGCGGGTCAACGCTGGCAAAGCCGATAAACTGCTGCGGATAGCGCCCGACGATTTCCGCGATGTAGCCATTGCCCAGCGGGGGGAGGCTCGTGGCAGTTTCCGCGTCCCAGGCCAGCAGCACGCCAATCATATCTAGTTCCGCGTAGTCGGCGGCTACCTGCTCAATATCCTTCAGTTTAACCTCGGTGCGGAAGAAGCGCTCGGCGGCCTGGGCGTACGGGCCGAGCGTGACCTGCATAAACTCTGTCGTCGGCAGGTGGACATGAAAGTCAACTGCGCGTGGCATACTTTGTTCCTCCCGAATAGGTATTCGAGCATAGTTTTACGCTTGCGATGCTCTTGATTATAGTCTATTATAGTCTCGCGCGAACCTATGATGTCCAAGGTTCGACCCGGTAGAGAATTAGGAAACACGTAACGTATAGCAGTATTTTGACGAGGTGCGACCATGGCTGACCATGGAAGACGTGAGGGGCAGCAGCTTGGCAACTACCGCCTGATTCGATTTCTAGGCCAGGGGAATTTCGCTGAGGTCTACCTGGGACAGCATATTCACCTGGACACCCTGGCCGCAATCAAAGTGCTACACAGCCAGTTGACAAATGACGGTCTGGAAGATTTTCTTAACGAGGCACGAACCATTGCCCACCTGAGACATCCCCATATTGTCCAGGTTCTAGACTTTGGGGTGGAGGGCACGACTCCTTTCCTGGTCATGGAATATGCGCCAAATGGCAACCTGCGCCAGCGCCACCCGAAGGGTGTAAGACTCCCCATTGATACCATCGTCTCCTACGTCAAACAAGTGGCTGACGCCTTACAGTATGCGCACGATAGGCAACTCATCCACCGCGACATCAAGCCCGAGAATATGCTGCTCGGGCGCAACAATGAGGTTTTGCTCAGCGATTTTGGCATTGCTATCGTCGCTCAGAACACACGTCCCCAGCCTGGGCAGGATGCCGCCGGAACTATTGCCTACATGGCGCCGGAGCAGATCAAGGCACACCCAGGCTTTGCCAGCGATCAGTATGCCCTGGGAGTCGTCGTCTACGAATGGCTGAGTGGAGACCGCCCTTTTCACGGGTCTTTACCTGAAATCGCCACCCAACATACCCTGGTTCCACCCCCGTCCTTGTCTGAGAGAGATCCGGCGATCCCATACGCCGTTGAACAGGTGGTATTGAAAGCGCTGGCAAAAGAGCCTGGGCTACGCTTTGCGCATGTTGGAGCCTTTGCCATGGCTTTAGAAGAGACACGCAGGTCAGAGGTGTCTGAACCGACGCAGCCTGTTCCCCTCCCGGAACAACTAGCCACATCCAGGCATGTATCCAGCAATAACCTACCTGCGCCACTTACTCCACTGATCGGGCGTGAGCAGGAGATAGCGGCGGTTTGTGTCCTCCTACAAAGCACAGATGTGCGCCTTGTAACTCTCACAGGCACCGGCGGCATAGGCAAAACGCGCCTTGGTCTACAAGCCGCTACCGAGTTGCTTGATACCTTTGCCGATGGAGTTTTCTTCGTTCCACTGGCTACTATTAGCGATCCCAAACTGGTCATTCCAACCATCGCCCACTTGCTTGGTCTGGAATATCCACAGGTTGGACCAGGACGACCCATGCAACATATGGAGTATCTGAAAGTCTCCCTGCAAGACAAACACTTCTTGCTGTTACTAGATAACTTCGAGCAGGTGGTGTCGGCGGCTCCAGATCTAGCGGAACTACTGATCACCTGTCCGCATCTGAAAATGCTGGTGACCAGTCGTGCCGTACTTCATATGCATGGCGAACACGAGTTTCCAGTACCTGCGCTGGCATGGCCCAAATCTGCCCATCTCCCAGAGGACGAAGATTTATCACAGTATCCTGCAGTTGCCCTCTTCCTGCAGCGAGCCCTGGCCATCAAGCCTGACCTGGACATTACCGAAGCAAACGCACAAGCGATCATTTCCATCTGCAAGTATTTGGAAGGCTTGCCACTGGCAATTGAGCTGGCAGCAGCGCGTATCAAGCTGCTGCCACCACGAGCGCTCCTCCAGCGGCTAACGAACCGGCTGCAGGTGTTGACAGGTGGAGCACAAGATGTCCCCGTACGGCATCAGACGCTGCGGAACACAATTGCATGGAGTTACAATCTACTAGATGCAGCGGAACAACGACTTTTCCGAAGGCTCTCCGTCTTCGTCGGTGGCTGCACCTTGGGGGCAATTGAGTCCAGCTTTAGCGCTTTTGAGGATGGAGCAACACAGGTTCTGGACGGAGTGGCTTCACTCATTGACAAGAGCATGCTGCAACAAATCGAGCAAGAGGCAGAGGAACCACGTCTCGTCATGCTGGAGACGATTCGTGAGTATGGGCTGGAGCTCTTGAACGCCAGCGAGGAGGAGGAGACCGTTAGGCAGATACACGCTGCCTACTACCTGGCACTGGCAGAAGAAGCGGACACAGAGCTTGGAGGTCCACATCAAACGATCTGGTTAGAGCGGTTAGAGCGGGAGCATGACAATCTGCGAGCTGCATTGTATTGGTCAATAGAGCAAGATCATGCAGAGCACCATGTCGAGATTGCATTGCGCCTCGGAGGAGCACTGCGGCGGTTCTGGCAAATGCACGGTCATCTAAAAGAGGGACAAACCTTTCTGGAGCAGGCGCTTGCAGCAAGCGAGGGTGTCACGGCATCTAAGCAGGCAAGAGCGAAGGCGCTCATCGCTGCCGGGACTCTAGCCTCTGTCCAGAACGATTATATGCGAGCAGAGAGCTGGTGCCAGCAAAGCCTGATTTTGTTCCGGGAACTAGGCGATCAGTCAGGTATCGCCCTCTCCCTTTTTCTGTTGGGCGTCATGCCCTGGATGAGGGGCGATTTTGTTGCAGCACGCTCGCTAACAGAAGAGGCACTGGCCCTCTTCAGAGAGATGGGTGAGAAGGAGCGCATCGCCTGGTCGCTCTCTACCCTGGGTTTACTTGACATCCAGGAAGGCAAGTATGCCAGAGCTTATACCTTGCTCGAGGAGAGCCTTGCAGTCCATAGAGAGCTGGGCGATAAGAGGGGCATTGCCTCCTCGCTCGTACGACTTGCACACGTACTCTTTGTTTCCCAGGGCGATCAGGGAGCAGTACGCTCCCTCCTCGAGGAAGGCCTTGCGCTTTATAGGGAGTTGGGAGACAAAGATGGGATTGCTTACACACACTCCCTTTCAGGGTGGCTAGCTCTCATTCAAGGTGATGCTGTCACCGCTCGCTCGCTACTCGAAGAAAGCGTAACGGCCTATCGGGAGATGGGAAATCGCAGGAGCCTGGCCGAGTCGCTCGCCCTTTTAGCACGAGTGGTCGCAGCTCAGGACGAAAGTACAACCGCATATGCCCTCTACGAGGAGAGCCTGACCATAGCTAGCGTGTTAAACCACACGCGGTTGATCGCCTCCTGCATGGAGGGACTGGCCGATGTGGTCGCGACACAGGGCGAGTTCAGATGGGCTGCGCAACTCTTGGGTGCTGCGGAAGCTCTGCGTGAAGTCATCAATATTCCCATCCCGCCAGTTGAGCGCGCTGACTATGAGCATTCGGTTGCTGCTGTACGCATACAGTTGGGTGCAGAATCCTTTACTACTACCTGGGCTATGGGACGCGCGATGACACCTGAGCAGGCCCGCGCTGCACGTGGACGAGAGATCGTCTTATCGCAGGCTACGACAGGAACTCATTTACTAACCTACCCATCAGGACTGACTGCTCGCGAAGTCGAGGTGCTACGGCTGATGACGACCGGGTTGACCAATCCACAAATCGCCGAGCAACTCCGCATTAGTCCTGTCACGGTCAATTCGCACGTACGCTCGATTTACAACAAATTGGATGTCACTTCGCGCAGTGCTGCCACGCGCTATGCTATTGAACATCACCTCGTATCATGATCGTGCTTTATCACCTCGTTCAATCGAACGATATGCACTCAGAACGCAGTATTTCCATTTTACTCAAAAATCCTCCATTCCGACGATGCATTGTTCACGATAGACACTGTACACTTTCATCGGTGCATTGTTTAAACGCCAATAAAATGAATGATAGAGCGCAGAAATGCCTGACTCGAATATGAAAGTACATGATATCCAGGCACTTTACCAGGAGAATCTTGGTCCAATCTATCGCTTTGTGTATAGCAAGATCAGAAACAGGGAAGAGGTCGAGGATCTTACTTCGCAAATTTTTATCAAAGCAATTCGCGGGGTTGATGACAAGCGCGATAAACAAAGCATACGAAAATGGCTATTTCAAGTTGCGCGTACCACTATCGCCGACTATTGGCGAGCTTATTATCGCGCATCTACTAGTTCGTTGGAGACGTTGTTAGAAGCGGGCTGGGAGGGTCCAACCGGAGATGAGCCTTTTGATAGAGTTAGCGATAGCATAGATCGAGTCCATTGTATCCTCGAGGCCCTCCCTGAGCGACACCGGGAAGTCCTGACCTGCCGGTTTCTGCTCAATCTTTCGATACGAGAAACCGCTATAAGAATGGGGATAACAGAAACATACGTCAAGGTTTTGCAGTTTCGTGCGCTTAAACGCGCTGCTGATCTCGAGCCCATTGTAGCCGAAAGCGCCCTTTGTAAATAAAAGAGTGGAGCAGGCGCTCCTGTACTCTTTTTGCCTCATTTTTCTTCTTTCTTCGTCAGCTACGGTGCAAACTATCCCCAACATGTCGCATAGACTTGTTTTTTCCTCATTATTCAAGTATGCTCTCTGTAGAGTTCGTTGCGCTTTTCCCCTCAGAGAACTCCTAGAGTATAACCCGGGAACTTCCTTGTTGCAAAAATACGTTGTGCGAAAACGTAATTTCTCGGATACAGGGAAGGACCTCGGAAGGTAGACTTTCAAAAGTAGTGATCCATCTTTACCATCTACAGCTCGTTTGAATGAAAGGAGAGACTATTATGGCCATTGAACACCTGACCTTTGACCAGCTTATCAGTCTGATCCAGCAGCACATTCTCACAGACCCTGCGCAAATTCAACAGCTCATTCCCCTAAACCCTCCTGCCGCACCAGCACTGATCATCACAGGGAGCGATCTGGAGAACGTCTTTCATGCAAGCTTTGGAAATCAGGCGCTTGTGCTCCAAGACGTGACGTTCAGTCAGACTCAGAATACTATCACAGTAACAGCAAGTGGGAGCGGAATCCCTATTCGAAGGCCTGAACGTCGTAGCGGTCTTCGGACTCAACCAGAACAATCAGATTACCCTGCTCGTGACGGGCAATGCTCCGCCTGATAAGGCCATTGACTGGACGTTATCACAAAGCTTCCAGGCGTTGAGTGGGACGATTTTCGATGATATCCACCTCTCTAACCCACAATTCGTCCTGAGTAACCAGGATACGGACAGCGCAAAGCAGGGACTGTCTTTCAGCGGGACCCTGAACTTCAGCGAGAGGGTTGTTTTCACAGGGCCGTCGGCAAACCTGAGCTGGTTGTGGAATAATGCTCCTCCGCTTCAGATTGCGGGTAGCATCACGATTAACGACGGCACGCCAACCATGACGCTCACCGCCTCTCAGGCACAACCTGTCTCCATTGGCTACTTCAATTTTCCGCTCACTCTGAGCCTCGTTGCTTCCCTGGCGAATGGGCAAGCGGGATCAGGAAGCAACCAGCCACAGCCCCCCACAGCACCATCTCCAGGTACACAGCAACAGGGAACAGCCCCTGCTGGCAATCAGCCAGCCAGTACAGGCGCCGGCCCCGGGGTTGATGCCTCCGTTCAACTCTCGACCATTCTACAGTACGCGCACAATGGAACGACGCTCTCAACCTCTCTGTCGGCCACCTACCAGAGCGGCCAGCAAACGCTGGCATTCGCGGCAGATGTTGCTGACATAGCGAATACAGGCTTCCCGGATTTTGCCTCGTTTCTCTTCGATAACGAGAACATGACTGCACTTCTGCCTGCGAATTTCTCTCTGGATTCAACACCCCGAGCCAGGAGTCCCCGGCGTTTACGCCTGGGGAGGAAAGGCGAGTCCTTAGCTAGGGCTTGGGTGGGGTGGGACTGTTCACAGATGCCGAAATTGACATGCTCTGTGAAATATTGTACACTTGTTCTATGAAGCAGATGATCACCGCCAAACTGAAACTGCATACGAGCTGTGAGCAATTCCAGGCATTGCGAGCCACGCAACTGGCCTACCGCGACGCCCTGAACTATGTGAGTCGCTACTCGTTTGCGCATGACAAGAAGAGCAACCAGCAGTGGTTGCAACACGAGACGTATGCAGAAGTACGCGCCGCGTATCACTTGCCTGCCCAGATGGCCTGTAATGTTCCTCGTCAGGTCGGGACTACCTACAAAGCCCTGTGGACCAAGGTAAGGCGGAATGCTGAAGCTCGCAAGGCGGGTCTCACCAAGAAACGCTACAAGGGACTCGATCAGCCACCCAAGTACGCCTCCCCGACGCTCACCTACAACTACCACCGCGACTACAGCCTGAAGCCTGGGCAACAGGTGAGTATCCTGACGCTCTCTGGGCGCGTGCTCGTGCCCTATACGGGCTACAGTAAGCACCTTGCGCTTATGCAGCAAGGAGCGCATATCGGGGCAGCAAAGCTGTGGTATGACAAGCCACGGAAGCAGTTCTACCTGCTCGTCACGCTCGAAATGGAGGGAGCAGACCCGATGCCCGAAACCCACCAGCATGTGGTCGGCGTGGATGTGGGACAACGCTACCTGGCGGTCACAGCGCAACTGGACAATGGCGCATGCTTCTATTCCGGCAAACAATCCAGGGCCAAAGCTGACCATTACGGCCGCCTGAGAAAGCGGTTGCAGCACAAAGGCACCCGTTCGGCTACCAGGAGACTGGTAGTGATCAGTGGACGGGAGAGACGGTTGAAACAAGCTGCCAACCACGAGATCAGTCGGCGCATTGTGGAAAGCCACCCACACAGCATCTTTGGCCTGGAAGACCTGACCCATATCCGTGAGCGCACCAAGCGCAAGCATGGGAAGCAAGCCACGAAGAAGCAGCGCACAGCGAACAGACATGCCTCCAAGTGGGCCTTTGCCGAACTGCATGGCTACCTTGCCTACAAGGCGATGCTTGCAGGCAGTATGGCGGTGAACGTGGATGCCCACTACACCAGCCAGGCGTGCCCGATGTGCGGGCATACCTGTGAGAACAATCGCCCCAACAAGGGTCTGCTTTTTGTCTGTCAGAGTTGCCACTATACCCTCCATGCGGATTTGGTCGGTGCGCGCAATGTCGCACTCCGAACGCTGCTCACCCGGCAAGACTGGATGAGCACGGGTGTCTTGTCAGTACGCCCCGATGTGTCGAGCGAGGAAGCCAAAGCTGCGCGGCGGCAACGCTACGCAGAGTTGCGGTGGAGCCCAGACACAAGCCTCCAGCTGTAGCTGTGGGGTAACTGACCACTAAGTACCTGCCTGCTGACGTTGCTCACCGACCTGCAAGCACAAGAACTAGCCGCGGTCACGCTCGATGCTTCGCAAGCATCAGACTGGGATGCGTTTGGTATACAAGTCAAGATCGAACAGATACATGTCCTGTTCGGCATCGACCATCCGCTGGACAGCGCACAAAGGAAAGTATCCTGTGACCTATCCGGCGTGATGAAATTTGGTGGCGAAGCCGAGTTCGACATGAAGCTGAGCTACCCTGACTTTACGGCCACAGGTACACTAACGGCTGTTGCTAACAGCAACCTGAGCCTGACCGGCCTGCTCATGAGTATGCTGGGTATCAATGCTGGGCCAGATGAACTGCCAGACCTCATCTTCCCTTCACTCAATGTCTCAGTCACCCCCGGCCAGGGCACATTCAAGATCACAGGCGAGAGCAGCGTTACATGGGATGCCCTGCCTCTTGGCATCTCCGGTAGTTATACGAACACGGTAGACTTTACCGTCAAACGAGAGCCTGTCACTCCTCAAGCAAGCCCACCAAATGGGACAGGCAGCGGTTCCCAAGCATCAACCTATGCGCTCAGCTGTTCGCTCGACTTTAAGGGGACTGGGCCAATTACGATTGTTGACGGCTTAATTTTCCAGAATGCGGAACTTGCCTTTGACCTGGATGAGGCAGCGCATACCTGGGATGTGTCGGGTTCCATTTCCGCCACGGTGCTTGATACCGACCTCACGTTAACAGCCAGCCTGGATAACACCCAGGCAGCACGCACGCTCAATCTCGAAGTACAGAGCGGCTCTGGTCTATCCATATCCATAGGCTCGGCATCTCTGACGGGGAATGATCTGAAGATTACTATCAGCAAAGCGCTGGCGCAAGCTGCGCCCACAGGGGACGGGAGCAGTGAGCAAGCGGGTACTGGAGGTGTCACTCTGCAGGCGTCCAGCCCGTATAGCTGGTCGATCAGTACAACAGGTAAGGCCAGCCTAACTGGTGTATTCGACCTTGATGGCACGCTGGAGTTGATGGATACCGGTACGAGTATCAGCCTGGCGTTTAAACCCAATAATGCGACCGTTTCCATTCCTTTGCAACCGCTTCAGCAACTGACCACGGAACTGGGACTGGATGATCTTGCTATCGTGGGCACAACCGATGATCAGGGCAAAAAATCGTGGTCGTTTGACACGACCATCGATATCTGGTTCAGCGGCGTACCAGATAAGCTCCAGCTTTCGCAGATACTTCCTTCAGATCAAAGCCATGTACAGGGTCATTTCAAGGTAGATGACCAGGGTGCCCTGGTAGAAGTGGAGAACCTGGTCTCGATTGCAGACCTGAATATACCAGAGATAGACTTTGGCCTGAGCAAACTGAACCTGGGTCAAACAGCGGTCACCGTCTCAAACTTCCAGTTGCAACTGGACAAGAACATCACGCTTTCCACCGAGTTCGGCTTTGGTATTCCCGGCCAGCTAAATGCGGTCTTTGGCACCAGTGCCGACGGCAGTGCACTGATCGAGCTTTTCAATACCTACGACCCGCAGGCCCAGGGCACCACTCCGAGTGGCTCCCCATCAACCAGCTTGATGGATAACCCGACTATTACCCGCTTCAAGTTGAGCCTGAATAGCAGCAAGGGCCTGAAGGGCCTACAAGTACAAATGCTCACCTCACCAATTAAGGCAATCACCTTCACCAGGGTGACAGATAACACAACTGGGGAAACAACCATTACATGCGATGCCGACTTCGGCGAGTTCGGTGCCATCACGTTCACGCTGCCCGCTTTCAGCTTCAATGGGAACAGTTTTAGCGCAAGTGGCAGCTTTACGCAGACCCGCGAACTGAAGCTTCCGCTCGTTCCGCTCAAGCTGCTGCTGCAAGCCTGCAAGCTGAATGCGCTAGCCGACAGGATACCAGATGGCTTTCCCCTGCGAGAAGTTAAGATCTACGACGAGCAGGCCAAGACATTTGACGCTGAGGCCCTTATTACGTTGCTGAACGATCTAGGGGGGGAGTTGGGGTCAGAACAGGGCGGCAGCGCCTTTGCGCTGGGTGATGTGATCGAGGAAGCAATTCGCTCGCTGGAGAACTATCTCGATCGGCTCCCTGACAGCTTTAAGAGTTACCTGGACATCAGCATTCCCAGGGAGTTCAGCTTCAGTTTGAGCATCACCGAAGAGGGGACCTTCCAGGGCAGCGTCTCAACAGACCCATCCACGCCGATCAAGTTGCTCTCTCCCGCGATGGGCCTGCTCGGTCCGCAACTGAACGGCTTCACACTACGCAGTTTTTCGATTGGGGAGATGTTCGGCGGGGCATTGTTACCGGTCAATATCGACATGGATATGCACCTGTTTAATCTGCCCACGCTGCTTCCCGCGCTGGTGCTGCCCGTGGATCCAACGCCTCTTCTGCCGTCAACGCAAGACCTGATTACACGTATACCCGTCTCCAACCTGTTTATGATTGTCATCACTGAGACCGTCATCCCCATTCCGGTGCCGATTTTCTTTGACCTGCTTGGACTTGAATACCTGGGCCTGGAAGGGGTGAACTTCCAGGTGCATGGAAGCTTCCCCAATCCACTCTCGAATCTGAGTGCTGCCGACGCATTGACGCTCTTCTCGGCCTTTCGCCAGTTCTTTACCGATCAAAGGTACTTTCTAGACGCAAGCAAGCTACCGCAGGTGCTACCGACGCTCACGATTGGGCCTAACGCGCTCCAGTTGCCGCAGTACCTGGGAGGCAACAAGCTGATCGATCCGGCAAACCCTGCCGACGCTCGATACAACCCGGTCATTAACCTGATGTCAGCCCTTGTCTCCATGCTGAACACCTTCAAGCAGAGCTTGCTCCAGTCGTTCAACCTGAGTGGAATCGTGCAGTCGATCCCCCTGGACAGGCGTAGAGGCCAGCAGGAGTTGACGATTGCAGGCATGAATTTAGCAGGGGCTAAGTGGCTGATCACTACCCCGCAGGAGCTTAGCACACCGGGCCCAGCACAACAGAACCTGGCGAATGCGCTCGCGAGCGACATCAATTCGACGTTGCAATTGCTGCCTGCCGCCCAGGCCCAGACACTCATTGCTACCCTCTCTGGCAAGATCGCTACTGCGACAGGTCCCGCGCTGGACAAGTTGAATGCCGACTTGCGGCGTGCCCAGACTGTCTTGAACGCGGCCCAGGGGCAAGGGATAGCGCTCTTCCTCAAGGGAACCCTGCTCAACTCGCTCTCGGCGAGCTTCGGGCTGCTGGCTACAAAAACGGGGTTCCACACCGGAATGAACTTGAGCGGCAACATTGGGAATTGGCTCAACCTTGAATTGACGGGGGTGGTCGGCATCGATCCCCAGGCATCGCCGGTGTTTGGTCTCGCGGGACAAAGCTCCCTGGTAATTGTGGGGCAGCAAATCTTCGAGGGTGACGTGCAAATCAATGACCAGGGCTTCCTCTTGGATGGGCATATCGACCTCTTCCCGTCGTCACCATTGCGGGTTGTTGGGGACGGTACGCTGCAGATTAGCAGCCAGGGCGTCTATCTCAACACACAGGTGGCCGTGACAATACAGAACACGAGTTTCACGCTGGCCGCGTCTAGCATCACCATCACCAACTCGAGTATCACGATTACCGGCCAGTGGCTGGGCAGCCAGGCCACTCTCAACATAGTCTTCGGCCAGAATGACTTTACCCTGAATGGCACATTCTCGTTCCAGCTTGGCCTCAATACAAAGATCGGGCCGCTCTACGATCCATCTACAGGGATCAAGGTCGTGGACGCAATTCCGCTGAACACTTCAGCCAGCGCTTCGTTCGCAGTGACGCTGGACGCACAGCAGGGATTCGCGGCAAATGTGACAGCAAGCTTCATGTGGAACAACCAGCTTCTCCCTATCCCAAATTTCTCTATCACCGTACCTCCACTACAACCGAGCGATATCGGCTCACTGATTGTGCAACACGCATCTGTCGCCTTTGCAGCTCTCTACCATACCGTGGCCGATTGGCTGAAAGGCGCGGTGCAAGGCGTAGTGCAGTTAACCAATCAACTGGCGCCCGCCGTGCAGGCTGCTAGCGCATGGGGGACAACCGCCTGGAACGCAGTAGAGAGCTGGTCTTCATTTGCCTGGCATTCCGCTTCTCAGTGGAGTAGTGCCGCCTGGCAAGCCACAACGCAGTGGAGCGATAGCGCATGGCAGGCTACGACCACGTGGGGCAACGACACGTGGAACGCCACAACGCAGTGGAGCGACAAAACCTGGAATGAGAGTGTCAACTGGACCACCGATCAGTGGAATCAGGTTAGCACAATCGTATCCTCAGCCCACGTGGATACGCCAGTCGAGCACTATGATACGCCAGCGGTGCACACCGACACCCCGGGCGTCCTGCATATCGATATCCCCGGATACCACACGGATACGCCGGCCCAGCATGGCGACATCCCTGGTTCGCACGTGGATGCGCCACCGCATGCGGATAGCACAAGCGATCATGGAGATTCGTATGCCTTTTTCGGACTGCATACTGACATACCAGGCATTCACTTTGATATCCCGCATGGCGATGCGTATACATGGCACAGCGATGCAGTCGTGATACCTGGCGTCAATGTGACGACACAGCATCAGGATACGCCGACGGTGCCCCCCATCAATCTGACGGTACAGCACCAGGATGCGCAAATAATACCACACTTCGATGTATGAGCGGCCTGGATACAATGGCGGAGCTGGTGCGCTGCGCGTGGGCACAAACCTGCGCAGGCATGCAGCGCAGCAGCGCCACCTGTTCAGTCAGTTTCCCGAGTAGACCCTCGATTTATCGAGGGGCGAGCGTAGCGAGGAAAGGCAACCATGGGAGTAGAACTGAGACCACTCGGCGTCAATTGCAATATTGGATGCCAGTACTGCTATCAGAATCCGCTGAGAGATGCCGGCAATGTGACAAAATCTTATGATATGGAGGCGATGAAAGCGGCGATTGTGAAGGCAGGTGGACCTTTCATTGTCTTCGGAGGTGAGCCGCTCTTGATGCCGCAGGAGGATCTGGAAGCGCTGTGGTCCTGGGGCCTGGAGCGTTTCGGAGAGAATAGCATTCAGACCAACGGCACGTTAATCAATGACAATCACATTCGCATGTTCAAAAGCTACCGGGTCCACGTTGGCATTTCAGTCGATGGCCCCGGCGAGTTGAACGACGTACGCTGGGCCGGCAGCCTGGAGAAGACGAGAAGGATGACAGCCAGAACCCACGCGGCTATCGAACACCTCTGCCAGGAAGGGATACCGCCAAGTCTGATTGTCACACTGCATAGCAATAACGCAACCGAAGACAAGCTGCCGATCATGCACGAATGGTTTCGTGACCTCGACAGGATTGGTGTAACCAATGCCAGACTTCACATCCTTGAAGTTGAAGCCGCGTCCATTCGCCAGAAGTACGCGCTCTCGGTCCCGGAGAACATCACCGCTCTACTCAGCTTTGCGCAGTTAGAGCAGGAACTGGCACACTTGCGCTTTGATGTCTTCAAAGATATGGAGAATCTCCTCCTGGCAAAAGACGAACATACCACCTGCGTATGGAGGGCATGTGATCCATACACCACCTCTGCCGTGCAGGGCGTAGAGGGGAATGGTCAGAGTAGTAACTGCGGCAGGACCAACAAAGATGGCATCGATTTCATAAAAGCCGATAGGCCCGGCTATGAACGCTACATCGCCCTGTACCACACTCCCCAGGAGTATAGTGGTTGCCAGGGATGTCGTTTCTTCCTGGTATGTAAAGGGCAATGTCCAGGAACCGCTCTGGACGGTGATTGGCGCAACCGGACAGAACATTGTGAGGTCTGGAAGAAGCTGTACAGACACATTGAAGACCGCTTACTGGACAAGGGCTACTTTCCCGTGTCTGTACAGCCCAATCGCAAGTATCTCGAGCAGGCCATGCTCGATGCATGGGCCTCCGGAAGCAATCCTTCAATGCAACAAACTCTCGCCGCAATGCAGGCAGCCGCTGCCAGGGAGAAACAAGCATGAACACATTGACTATGCAACGGCTTCCTTTCCGTCTGCACGATTTCACACGATACGCATGGGTCAGTGACCACGCGAAAGATGCATGGCAGCCGAGAATTCACAGGATAACGGCATGCCGGCACGAGATTGAACGACGCGCGGTAGCTGCTGGCTTGCAGCCGTGTATGTTGCAAGTCGTGCCACCTGAGCAACTCACGGCACAGTCGCATGACCTGGCTCAACACGACCTCGTCGTGCTACCCCTCGACCGCGTCCGGTCGCAGGGCACCGCCTATCACACGGTGCTGGCCGGGGCAAAACCAGCAGAACCATTCCACTGGCGCGTGGTCATCGGCTCTACCCAAAATGTCGAGGAGTTCAAAGCCGCCTGGGACGCAAATGATCAGCGCCGGGTCCGTACGCTCTTAGGGTATCCTGCCTGCTGCCGCGACTTCTTTGAAGAAGTTTGGGTGAAGGAGAAATTTATCGACACAACCTGGCCTATGGCTTGCAATACACAGGCAAAAAAGGAGATCGATTCGCATATAGTCGAGGTGGATGGACCAGTGCAAGCCAATGTTTTGCTGCGCTGGCTAGGCGTCCGGGCCGTTTCTCACCTGCCATGTCGCTTCGATTGTTCTGCTACTATTGAACAAGCAAACCGATCCCTGGCAGTAGCAAGAGATGCTGGATATGCAGAGGAAATATCCTGGCTCCTCGAGATTCTGGATTGGCCAACAGAATGGTCCGTATTGCATGGGATTGCAGAAATCAAAACGCCCGTGCTGAAAATTATGACTGTTTCGGATGCAACTGCGCAAAAGTATGTTGTGCGCCGCATGGGTCATATCTATCCACAAGAGGGGATTCACGGGCTAGCTTTTCCCTACCGCCAGCCCGCCAGGCTGCGTATAACAGATTCACGAAATTTTCAGCGGGGTCTCGCACATTCTATGAAACACCATGAGAAAGATCAAAAACTCAATTGATGCTTCCCCGTGCCGCATGCTTCCCGATGAGTCGCAG
The DNA here is from genome assembly GCA_046726655.1 of Chloroflexota bacterium. Classification (GTDB taxonomy): domain Bacteria; phylum Chloroflexota; class Ktedonobacteria; order Ktedonobacterales; family Ktedonobacteraceae; genus DATMNR01. Next base: position 25,330 of record JBKPAZ010000012.1, on the reverse strand, counting down.
CAGTTGAGAAAACGCCAAAGCCTCCGCGAACAAAATTTGCTGTGACAAAATTGTGAGCAAAATCCCTTGACATATGTTGCATCTAAGTGTAAAATGCATATAGATGCTAAATCAAAATTCGAAGGGAAGCATATACGTAGCTAGATGCATATAGGTGCGATATGACAGAAGGAAACAGAGACAACGGAAGATATAATTCTGCCAATGAAGCCTGGTCGAAGAATTGGCTCGTTCCAATTCTACTCCTCATGCTGCGCCAATGGAGTTCCTATGGCTATGAATTGATGGAGAAGATGTCTACATTTGGCTTAGTCGCTATGAACCCAGGCACATTCTACCGTACCCTACGGCAGATGGAAAAGGATGGGATGGTAAGCTCTAGTTGGGATACTTCAGAAGGTGGGCCCGCCCGTCGAATGTACTCAATCACGGATGCTGGTGAAGCTTATCTGAACTACTGGGCGCAGTCTCTGAACCAATACCAGAGGATGATGGATACGTTCTTCCGGCTCTACACCGGTCAACCCACTCCTGGTGAGAAAAAGGACCAGTAGTAAGCTGTGAGGATGAAGCATCTGAGAAATTGCAAGCTAGTTTAAGGCCGGCAGGTCTCTTCTGCATGCGGATTAGACAGAAATCATGAGTGTTGTTCACAGTACAGTTTTGCAGGCAACTGCGAGAGAGAAAGAGAGCAAATAATGGCAAAGTATCAGGATAAAGTAAATGAGGCGGCATGGAACCTGAGCCAGTCAGTTCGCGAGACTAATCAGGCAATCGCCGACAGCGCCGTTGCAGCCCAGGAGCGAAACATGAAGTTTGCCCAGGGTATCTTTGAGAATGGGGTTGAGCTTTTGAAGAGCCATGCAGAGGATACTCGTGCGATGATGGAGGAGTTCGTGGGTGAGCCTGAGAAGGATCAAGCCTTATTCAGGACGCTGGCAAACAGCGCCGTTGCAGCCCAGGAGCGGAATATGAAGTTCGCCCAGAACTTTCTGCAGAATGGAACAGAGGTCCTTAAAAGCCACGCAGAGAGCACTCGCGCTCTGATGCAAACGCTCGCCGGGCAATCACAGAAACAGCAAGAGGCTTTCCAGTCGCTGGCCCGTGAGACATGGGATGCCTACATGGGCTTCTTCTCTGCACCGTTGAGCTATTACGAACAGACGTTTGAAACTGCCGAGTCGATAGCCCGGCAGGGAGTAGAGACTGCGCAGAAGATTGCTCGTCAGGGATTAGAAACAGCTCAAAAGGCTACTAAGTAACCTTGTATTGAAGGCTCTTAGCTGAAAGGGTTGGAGCGCCAGCCTCGACCCTTTCACTACTTTACGACACTTTTTCGTTAAGCTATAACGTGGGTAATCACATTTTCCGGACCAATGAAAGGAGCACTAGCAATGCCACAGGAAGGAAATTCCAGAGAACCTGCAGATCCAATGAAGTTGTGGGAGCCGTGGTACGAAACAGCTTCCAAAGCATGGTCCAACACCAGGGATGGGAGCAAACAGGCCTACATGGACCCTTTCGGTTTTTACCAAACATGGTTGAAGAGTGTAGGGAACGCTCAGGAGCAGGTGCAGGAGCAGTTAAAGGCCGGTTCTTTCGGGACTATGGATCCCAAAGAGGCCTGGAAGCTGTGGTTTGAAACGGCAACGACTATCTGGGAAAAAGCCATTGGGAAAGGGACAGATCCATTAGGACTTACTACCCAGTGGCTGGAGATGATGGAAGAAGCCCGAGCCAGGATACTAGCTGAAACGAACATTCCAGCGGATCCATTTACGCTCTTGAAGCAGTGGTACGATGCTACCAGCGAGTCATGGGCGACAGTGATAGGCGATATCATCGGGACCGAGAAGTTCATGGAATCTTCAAGCCAGTTCTTAGAAAGCTATGCCAGCTTATATAGAACGTTCCGTCGTGCAAATGAAGTATTCTTCAGCAATCTCCAACTTCCCACCCGCTCCGATATTGCCAGGGTAGCGGAGCTTGTGATTGAAGTGGAAGATAAAGTTGAACAGGTCGAAGATGCGATAGAAGACCTCGAAGATAACTATTCAAAGGTTGTATCAAGCACTTTGGATGGACGTTTCGACCAGGTAGAGAATAAATTAGCAGCCCTTCCCACTGTACTGCAAAAGCTGACAACTGTAGACGCTTTAGAAAAGCGCCTCGACCAGGTAGAGAGGAAAGTAGATGCTCTTCCTGCTGCCCTACAAAAGCTGACAACTGTAGACGCTTTGGAAAAACGCCTGGATAGAGTTGAAAGCAAGCTGGACCAACTGCTCATAGTGCTAGAGAAGATCGAAGCCAAAGAGTCTCCAAAAACCTCTAAGCCCACCACTCCAACACCTGGCAAGGCACAAGCAGCCAAACGTGAACCCTCGAAAGGCCAGGCGCTCCCTGTAGAAGCTGAATCAGTATCGAGGAGGACGAAATGAACCAGAACAAGACTACCCAATCCGACTTTGACAGCGCTTTCAAGAAATACAGAACGGGTATGCAGATCATCCTGGAGGGAGCGAAGGCAGACACAGGGCAGACTCCTAAAGAGGTCATTTGGACGAAGAACAAGGCTAAACTCTACCATTATGAACCGATGGTGGAAAAGCGCTTTCCCGTTCCCATCCTAATGATTTATGCGCTCATCAACCGCCCCTACGTGCTGGATTTAATGCCAGGCAACAGCTTCGTAGAGTACCTGGTGAAACACGGCTTCGATGTTTTTATGCTCGACTGGGGTACGCCAGGTGACGAAGACCAAAAACTTTCATTCGAAGACTATGTGCTAGACTACATTCCACGCGCTGTGAAGAAAGTACTCAAAGCGGCCCGGGCTGAGGAAATTAGTCTGCTCGGTTATTGCATGGGTGGAACAATGACAGCTATGTACGCAGCGCTTTTCCCAGATAAACCCCTTCGCAATCTCATCCTACTTACAGCCCCCGTAGACTTCACACCCGATGACATGGGCCTTTTTGGAGTAATGACCAGCCCGAAGTACTTCAACCCCGACCATGTTGTAGAGGCTTTTGGAAACGTTCCAGCCGACTTCATCGATACTGGCAACCGCATGCTCAAGCCTGTAACCAACTACGTCGGCACATATGTCACCATGTGGGATCGCCTTATGCAGGGCAAATCAATGGACACCTGGCTGGCGATGAACAAGTGGGTAAATGACGGTGTACCATTCGCAGGCGAGGCGTTCCGCCAGTGGATCCGGGAGTTTTACCAGCAGAATAAGCTCGTGAAAGGTGAAATCACACTCCGTGGGCGCAGGGTTGACCTCTCGAACATCAGTTGTCCTATCTTGAGTATTGCAGGATCGAAAGATCACATCTGCACGCTGCCGCAGGCCGAAGCTATCAAGCGAGTCGTCAGCAGCAATGAGGTAGACTTCCATGTCGTCGACGCCGGACATGTTGGTTTAATGACCGGTTCAGATGCCAGGAAAGATGTCTGGCCCACGGTACTCCACTGGTTGGAGCCACGTTCAAGTAAGGAGTGATCACTTTACCTGCTAACAAAAAAATCTATAGTGACCCTTTCATGATAATTACTCGTCTAGCTGTGATGTTTCTGTGAGGAGGGAAGGTTATCCTTTCTCCGTAGTGCAGTTTGTTAGTATTTTTATTGTGTACCGGCAATGTATCACAACAGTTTGTTCTACTACCAATGGGAGGGAGTTTCTAATTGGGATCATTAAAAGGAGCAGTTGTCGTAGTCACAGGCGCAAGTAGAGGCATAGGGCATGCCATAGCAGAAGAACTGGGGCAAAGTGGGGCAAAAGTGGTGGTGAACTACTCTAAGAGTAAAGGACCTGCTGAGGACCTCGTAGCCCAACTTCAGCAGAGCGGGTCTGAGTCGGTAGCGATCCAGGCAGACGTCTCAGATCCAGAACAGGCCGCCAGGCTCATTGAGGAGACTGTCCAGAGGTTCGGCCGGATAGACGTGCTGGTCAATAACGCTGGCATTAATGTAGATCGCTCGATGAAGAATCTTAGCGTGGAGGACTGGGGCAAGGTGATTCAGAACGACCTGAGTGGCTGCTTCTACACGGTCAAAGCCGCGCTGCCCTATTTCATGCAGCAGAAGAGCGGCAAGATCATCAACATCAGTTCTTTGAACGGCCAGATAGCGAGCTTTGGCCAGGCCAACTATAGCGCGGCCAAGGCCGGCATCATCGGGTTCACCAGAACGGCGGCTCTGGAGCTGGCTCGCTCCAACGTGACGGTCAATGCCATCTGTCCCGGCTTTATCGCGACCGAGATGTGGGATGGAATGCCTGACAAGGTGAAGGAGGCAGTGCTGGCTCGCATACCTATGGGGCGGGTTGGCACACCTCAGGAGGTAGCTCGTGCTGTCCGCTACCTGATCGTAGATGGAGACTACATCACGGGTGCCACTCTCAACATCAATGGCGGAGTGTTCATGCAGTAACAGTACTGCATGGCACCTATCCGTCCCGCCAACGACGCTGGCGCGTCTACTGCTTCGCAGTCAGGCGGGACGCAAGGAGAAGTCTAGCAGAAGGAGAAAAAGAACATGACACAACCAGAAGTCGTCGTCCTGAGCGGTGTGCGCACCGCAATCGGAGACTTTGGCGGAGGTTTGAAGGACAAGCCACCTACTGAACTGGGTGCTGCTGTGGTCCGCGAGGCAGTCAAGCGAGCGGGGATCAAACCAGAAGATGTAGGGCACGTGGTCTTCGGCAATGTGATCCATACCGATGTCCATGACATGTACCTCGCACGCGTGGCCGCTCTCAACGGTGGCCTCCCTGTCGAGACTCCAGCCCTGACGCTCAACCGCTTATGTGGGAGCGGCCTGCAAGCGATTGTTTCGGCAGCGCAAACCATTTATCTGGGTGATGCCAGGGTGGCTATAGGTGGAGGAGCAGAAGTGATGAGCCGCAGCCAATACTGGCTGCCGGGGGCACGTTGGGGTCAACGCATGGGCGATGGGAAGTTGATTGACGCAATGGTAGGAGCCCTTAGCGATCCGTTTGACGATTGCCATATGGGCATTACGGCTGAAAATGTAGCGGAGAAATGGGGCATCACTCGCCAGGCACAGGACGAGTTGGCGCTCCAAAGCCACCAGCGAGCGTCAGCAGCTATCGCTGCAGGTTACTTCAAGGAGCAAATCCTGCCGATTGAAAGCAAGGTCAAAGGACAGATCGTGGTCTTTGATACCGATGAGCACGCCAAGGCGGACACGACCCTGGAGAAGTTGGCGAAATTGCGCCCGGCTTTCAAAGGGGATGGGAGTGTGACCGCAGGCAACGCCTCGGGGATCAACGACGCAGCAGCGGCAGTGGTGCTGATGGAGGCCAGTGAAGCGCAGCAACGCGGGTTGCATCCTCTAGGCAAATTGGTAGCCTACGCACACGCCGGGGTCGATCCGAAATACATGGGCATCGGACCAGTCCCAGCCATAAGAAAGGTGCTCGAACGGGCCAATCTGGCCATCAAAGACATGGATGTGATCGAACTCAATGAAGCCTTTGCCGCCCAGGCCCTGGCCGTCATGCGGGAGTTAGACTTGCCGCCGGATCGCACCAACCCGAACGGGAGCGGGGTCTCGCTTGGTCACCCCGTTGGGGCGACGGGCTGCATCCTGACGGTGAAGGCCCTCTACGAACTCCGGCGCACCGGTGGCAAGTATGCGCTGGTCAGTATGTGTATCGGTGGAGGCCAGGGTATCGCGGCTATCTTCGAAGCCATGTAAGCGCGAACTCCCTCTTCCGCTAAGGACGCCAATTCCACCGGTGGAATTGGCGTCCAGTGATACAACAGGAGATTGGTTAGCGGGCTTTCAGATATGCCTGCATATCTCCTGTTAATTTGATTTACCTGCGCGGTCGGAAGCGCGGCAAACTGATTCCATCAGTGACCTTCTCAAAAACTACGCTCACAGGCAGATCTACGTGCAGTTCCACCGGAGCAATATCCACAATGTTACTCAGCATGCGCGGCCCTTCCTCCAATTGCACAAGCGCAACGTTATAGGGTGTGTCATTGACAAACTCAGGAGATTTGTTCTGGTGAATGATGGTATAGGAGTAAATCATACCGTGCCCGCTGACCTCTCTCCAGCGCAGTCCTTCGAAGCCGCACTGCATACAGTACAGGCGCGGATAGAACTGGTATCGCTGGCAGTGCTCACAGTATTGCAGCAGTAACTTCCCCTGCTGGCACCCCTCCCAAAAAGGACGGCTCTCTTCAGTTATAATGGGCAATGGTTTGGGGTGACCGGGATCTGGCATACTGGTTTCTCCATTTCTCTAGCTTCATTTTATGAGTCCTCAACAAGATAGCAGAGGAGTTACACACTGCTACCAATGCCTGATGATCAGGTGCCCTTGTGCGACGGCATGGAGAATGTCTGAACGGCTGACAATACCCACCACTTTGCCATCTCGCATCACTGGGACACGCTTGATTTTGCGTTCGACGAGTAGCATGGCAATCTCGCCAACCCGTGTCTCTTCAGTGACAAAAATGACCTCAGGACTCATAATGTCAGCAACGCACAGATTGGCTCGATAAACTTTACCAATGATGTCGGCTGACGAGGCGACACCTATAATCTTACCATCTTTGTCGATAACCGGCACACCACTAATACTTTTCCGATCCAGTAGTTGTGCAACTTCCTGCACACTTGCCTCTGGGGAGACAGAATAGACTGTGCGGGTCATAATATCTCTAGCGTTCATAGCAGACCTCCTCGTACTAGGAAAGGATGGCACCGCCACTACAAGCAAGTGTCAGCAACTCTTCCTCTTAAAGAATTTATGTATCATTGACCTCACAATACAGTAACAGTTGTACCGCTCACTCTTACAAAACAGTCACAATTCCGGCGATAACTGCAGGCTCCCCACGGCCACGAGACTGAGCAGCTATCCTCATCCGCAAAATAACCCCTCCTCTCGTATTAAGAACGATTGCTCGCTTCGAAAAAGCAGCATATCGCTCCAGACGATGAATTTTAGTGGAGATTTCCCAAAAATGATCGGCTCAAACCCGTCCTTGTGAGAAGTAAGGTTTGAGCCAGGAAGTTGCATTCACATCACTTGTTCAGACAGAAAGAAGCGATCTCAACTGGATGGCGCGCACAATCTGTACCACACCATAGACAAGGGCAAACACACCAAGCAACCAGACAATCGCCAAAATGCTCGAGGTCGGGTGGAGAAAGAAAATGATACCCACGATAATGGAGAGGACTCCGACTACCACCAGCAACCACTCGACACCAAGGGCTCCTAGTGTGAAGGCGGAGATAATCTCAAAGAGGCCTGTGATGACGAGCCACGCAGCGACGATCCAGAATAACGCGAGAGCAGTCACACCAGGCTGGAAGAAGGCAAAAAAGCCCAGGATAATACCAGCTATTCCCCCCAGCAACAGCACCCACCAGCGTGAAGCGGTATTACGCTCCTGCAAGGAAACGATTATCGCCAAGATCCCGTCGAGCAGTGCATACGCGCCAAAAAGGTAAACGAGGAAAAGGCCCACGAAAAGAGGCGAGATTAAGGCTGCAATCCCAAAGAGTAACGCTACAACTGCACGTATCACCAGTGACCACCAATAGGCACGAGAGATCTGCCTTGTCGCGGTATCCATACATTACCTCCTACTTACAAGTGAACTAACTAGAACAATACACATAAGTAACGTTCAACGGAACGTTGTCCCTATTATAGTCTCACTCAGAAACATCAAGCAACTCTGCGCTCTTGTTGACTACATCCTGGATAAACTGGGTGATAACGACCCAGTCAGATCGTGATGCTTTTGTTACTACCAGGCGCCTCGTTTGTGATGTTTTTGTTAGATCAATGCTCTACTCTTCCACTCAGATAGTAAATAGGACACCTGAGGTTAAGAAGATAAGAAGAACATTCAGGCGAGGAGAATTTCATGAGCAAGATACTAAATGCGCCGCAAGCGTCAAACGTTTTGGCTAGAAGTGACCAGGCTTCGCTTTCTACTTTCCCTACTTTTGGTTTAGGCCCGCAGGAGGCTTTAGCGTATCGCAAACGATTCCGTGGTATGATTGGCGTTGCCAGCAAGGTGCCACTAAAGGATCGCTTTGTCCTGAGCCTGGTCTACACGCCAGGCGTCGCTGCTCCCTGTCTTGAGATAGCCAGGTACCCGCTCACCTCATTTGACTACACCATTCGTGGAAACACCATTGCGCTGGTTACCGACGGTTCGTCAGCCTTTGGCCTCGGTAATATTGGTCCAATGGCAGCGCTGCCCATGCTCGAAGATGCCTGCATCCTCTTCAAAACCTTCGCCGGAGTGGATGCCTTTCCTATTTGCCTGGACACTCAAGATGTGGAGGAGATTATCAATGTAGGTATGGCGCTCAGACCAACCTTTGGTGGCATTTGCCTTAGCAGCATTGCTTCTCCTCGCTGTTTTACCGTCGCCGACCACCTTGCGCGGGCCGTCAATTTCCCCGTTCTTCATGCCGAACAGGATGCGACTGCCGCTGCTATCCTGGGCGGTCTGTATAATGCGCTCAAGTTGGTAAGTAAGACGCCCGAGAACATTCGAGTCGTGATCAATGGCGCTGGGCCGGGAGGAATCGGCATCGCCCGACTCCTGCTGCGCGTTGGCTTTCAGCATATTCTGATCTGTGATCGCCTCGGTATCCTTGATCACTACCGCCTCCATAATATGAACTGGGCAAAAGTGGACATCGCTCGCCAGACGAATCCCGAAAATCGCACAGGAACACTCAGTGATGCCGTGCGTGACGCCGACGTGGTCATTGGTCTCTCTTCGTGGAATACGATTACGCCTGAGATGGTCGCTACAATGGCAAAACACCCCATTCTTTTTGTTCTTGCGGTGCCTAATCCAGAAATAACTCCGGAAGCAGCTATGGCTGCAGGCGCTGCTATCGTAGCGACTGGGCGTCCTGATTACCCCAATCTGATTACCAATGCCCTGGTATTGCCAGGCATCTTTCGTGGAGCAATGGATATTCGTGCCACAGGCATTAACCGGGAAATGTTGATCGCAGCAGCCCAAGCCATCGCCGACCTCGTTCCGCCAGGGCGACTCTCTCCCCAACAGATTGTTCCCTCGGTCATGGACTATACTGTTGCGCCTCTGGTGGCTCGAGCGGTAGCTGAAGCTGCAAAGCGCAGCGGCATTGCGCGCGCAGACAGAGATCCGATCGAGATCGAAGCACTGGCGAGAGCCACCATCTATGAAGGTCGCCGACCCGTCCCACCACCTTCCCATCAGACTTCCAATCTCCAGGATGAGGCACTCGAATTGCACCGTCGCTATCAAGGCGTGCTGCACATTCAGCCCAAGATGCCTGTCCGTGATCAATCCGTCCTCAATTCATTCTATCTCTCCCCCGGCATCCCCGAAGCCACACGTCAGATCATTGCCAGGTCAGATGCTGTCTTTGACTATACAGGCAAGGGAAACCGCGTGGCGATTGTCACTGATGGTAGCGCCGTGCTTGGACTGGGGAATATCGGCCCCCGTGCCGCACTGCCAGTAATGGAAGGAAAAGCTGTCCTTTTTCAGGCCTTCGCGGGTATAGAGGCGTACCCCATCTGCTTATCGACACAAAATGTGGACGAGATTGTCACGTACGTGAAACAAATAGCCCCAGCTTTCGGGGGTGTGAATCTGGAAGATATCTCCGCGCCCCGCTGCTTTGAGGTTGAAGATCGGTTGCGTAAGTCGCTTTCTATCCCCGTCTTTCATGATGATCAGCATGGCACCGCTACAGTAGTTCTCGCAGGCCTCGTAAACGCACTACGCAAAGTGGGCAAAAAGAAAGAGGACGTGACCATTGTAGTCATGGGTGCTGGTGCTGCTGGCATTGCTGTCGCCAAAATGCTGCTGGCATGGGGAGTGGGCAAGATGCTGCTGGTAAACCGCGCCGGTATACTACTACCTGGCCGCTCCGATCTGAATCCTTTCCAGGAAGAAATGGCCCTCATTACTAACCCCGAGGGGAAGAGCGGTAGCCTGGCCGAAGCGATGGTTGGCGCAGACGTCTTTATCGGCGTTTCCGGACCAGGTATGGTGACACAAGCAATGGTGAGAGCCATGGCACCTCGACCCATCATCTTTGCCTTAGCTAACCCAACACCCGAGATTATGCCTGATGAAGCCTTCACCGCTGGCGCAATGGTAGTAGCAACTGGTCGCTCGGATTTTCCCAACCAGGTGAACAACTCCGTGGCCTTTCCAGGACTCTTCCGGGGAGCGCTCGATGCTCGCGCTCGTGTCATTAACGACGCGATGAAGCTGGCGGCTGCGGAACGTCTAGCTTCGCTGGTAACCGAACAAGAGTTTGAGGAGGGACAGATCATACCGCAAGCCATGAACTACGATGTCGCTCCCGCGCTGGCTGCTGCCGTAGCGCAAGCGGCGATGGACACCGGAGTGGCGCGTATTCGTGTCGACCCACTCATTGTTGCCCAGCATTGCCATGATTACATCTACGAGGGGATCATGATGCCGGTTCCGGCATTGGAGCAAATAACTTCGTAATTAGTCCAGTCTTCGGAACATCACAACGGATCACCTACTCGAAGAGTCAATCGTGGTATCAACAGCTGTCAGAATTGCTAGACAATCCTGGACAGTTGCTGTTTGTGCCGCCTTCCTTCAGTCCAGCTTGCCCCGGTTCCTCTCGAATCCAAGCAAGTTATCGCAGGAAGTGATGCCCGAGAAGTCATTCGAGTTGGAACCTGACCTCGTTGGGCCAACACGAGCCGTACCACTTTGCGTGTCTGCTCATCCGCAGACCGGCCTGGCCCGCCATCAATGGGGTGTCCCTCCGGCAGGCTTCTCCCATCCGACCTCTAGCCGGACAAGGCGTTGGTGGGGTCACCCACTCCGTTTAAGGGGCGGTTGCCAATGATATTCGCGGTAGAACGACCGGTGGATATTGGCCGAGGCATTGAAGTCAGCCTGTGCTTCATAATGGCAAACCGGGCACCAGAACAGTTTTCCCCCACGCCCTGTGACCCGTTGACCAGCGCGCAGGGAGAACCTCTGCCCTTTCGCCCCGCAACGAGCGCAATACTGACTGGTGCCATGTGGATTGACCTCCACCGTGACCGTTCCCTGCGCATAGACTTTCTCACGAGTTCGCTGATTAATCTGTCCCCGCAGCTGGTTCGCTTGCTTGCGATTGAGCCGTCGGGACTTGCTTACTCCCCTCGCCTTGATCTTGCGCAGCCGTTCAAAGAGCACCACACAGCCGGGGTACTTCGCACACACCCGCGCAATGGCATGTGCGGTCTTGCGGGCGGCATCGGTATTCATGCGACGCACATGCCCCCAGAGCTGCCGATTACTGTGCTCTCCTTTGACGGGCTTGCCCGAGAGCCATTGCTTTGTGCTGATGTGCTTCAGATGTCGAAAGCGATGCTGATCCAATCCGTTGTCCTTTACGAAGACCGTCTCAATGATCCTCTGCTGCCGCCTGACAGTGATCACGGCTAGATTTTTGACGTTCACGTCCACCGCCACCGTGACCAGATCAGGATCCAGCTTGCTCTCCTTGACTTTCTTGGCTTTGATCTCTCTTGTTTGAGAGAAGTGCAGTTCCGCAGAACAGGAGCGCAGGACCAGCCTCGGGCACAGCTCGTCCCACGTGGGATCCGCACGCCGCTGCTCAAAGAAGCGGCTATACTTCACCGGATAGTTCGCCCACATCCAGCGCTCACCCGTGTAAACCTTGAGCCGCACAAAGCTCTCGCGTCGATCTACCTGGTCGAGTTCGAGGGAAAATGCTCCTGCATAGAGCATGGGGTGATTGCTCGCCCCAGGCAGACCCGGATTGCCCTTCTTCTTGCCCGTCTGTTGCCAGTTGGCGTGGTTGGAGAGATAGGCTTTGACCTTGCCGATCGCATCCTTGATGACCGAGCGCCGATAGAGGAAGGGCAGGTCAGGGAAGCGTTCGCTGAAGTTCCAGTTCCGCCAGGGAAAGGGGTGTTCGTTGGTTGCGACGGTGTGAAACTCGGCCCAGGTGAGCAGTTCATGGGCGGAAATGGCCCGTTCGCGCATCTGCTGGTGCTTTTCCGAGTAGGAGGACACCCGCTCAGCTAGCTTGTCGGCATGGGTCAGAAAAAAGTCGATGTAAAAAGCGCGTGCGGCAGTGAGCAGGGCGACCGTCTCAGTCAGAAACGTTCGTTTGCCGGTATTAGCTCCTCCTTGCCTGCGCTCGCCCAGATCAAGCAACAGTTTGGTGGTGCGAGTGGCCTGTCCCATCCGGTGACGCTCCTTATCAGAACAAAAGTTCTCGACGCTTCCAGTTTACTGCTCTTGCCTCCTATTGTCAAGCTTTTTCAATCGTCGTCGTAAAGAGTGTCGAAGACGGTATCGTCGGGATAAGTTTTTCCAATAGAGTATCATTGACTGAACCACCTGCTGCCTCTAATGCAGTAAAAAGAACACCAATGATTGGCTCAAAGCGGAAATGTGTGGGTCGCACCTCAGGCGAGGTAGTTTGAACTCTTTCAATAATGGTGTCCGCCAGGAGTGAAGAATAATGGCGAAAGACTCCTCCGGCTAGCACTAGTGTGAAAGCCGTTCCCTCGATCCCTACTTGCCTTGCTGCAGCCAGCGCATAATCACCAAGCGCTCTGCCATGTTCCTGAACCACAAGCACAGCGACACTATCATTTGCATGCGCTTCATCCAGGAGAATCGGTGTCAGTTGATCCACGCGGCTCGAGACCTTGTTCACACGGCTTGTAAAGAGATGAAGCACTTCTTCGACGGTGTTCAAGTGAAAAAAGTCGAGCACGCGTGGCGTGAGTGTTGTTGGCGGTTCAATGCCAAGCTCCGAGCGGTACACAGCATACAGTGTCTTCTGACCCAACTGTGCACCACCTTGTACCTGATTCTGCCAGGTGCTTGAGTGCCAGGTGCGACCATCTGGCCCACGCGCTCCGGTGCCTGCCCCTGTTCCACAGACTACCGAAACACCGCTAGCGTTAGAAGAACCTGTATGCAAAACGCCCAGTGCATCATTCTGAACAATGATACTTCGTCCAAAACCACGCGCCTCCATCGCGGCCTGTAAATAAGCAAAATCCTCAGGCCAATCAGCTCCGGCCATACTGAAGACGCCCGTCACTAGGTCTGAAGCCTTGACCTGCGCAGCCTGCAATGCGCTTTGAACAGCATATTCGATATTGGCAACGGCTGCGGCAGCAGAATCCTGCCCGTCTGTTCCATCTCCAGCGTTGTAGATGTCGCCGCACCCTCCACGCCCTGCCCCCTGAATAGTCCCGTCAAGGGCGGCTACGATCGCTATAGTTTTAGTATTCCCTCCATCAACAGCCAAAACGCATTGCATATTCTGTAATTCCCCCTACCGTAGTAAGCGTTCAGGTAGATATTGCCTGTGCGCAGCAGCCATTTCGTCGTAAATCGCCTCCGCCTTATGTAGTGAGAAAACGAGCGGATGACTTGCCAGTGCGCGAATGGCATCTGCACGGTTGCCACTCCACGCGGCTTCGGCAGCCAGGGCCTGGTACTCGCCAAGCATCTTCACCAGGCCCACTACCTGCTGTGGCATGTGTCCCTGCACGAGAGGTACAACACCGTTGCGATCCACGTATCCTACCAATTCGACCACCAAATCGTCAGGAAAGTCTGCAATAGCCCCCTGGTTGGGAACGTTGACATACCACACCTCTTTGCGATCGTTATACATGGCATCCATCACATCGATAGCCAGTTCAAGTTCATGCAAACCTCCGCGTGAAAAGTCGGGATTGAGTTCAGGAATATCCCGCGCAGCCTGCTCGCTGTAATGCATCCAGTAGTCAGGCACCATAGCCATGATATCCTGTGCGCGTGTTGTTGGCTTAGCCTGCAGTTCTGCCAGAAGCTCATCTTTGAAGTAGTAATACTGGAAGTAGTGATTCGGCAACGAGTTCATGCGGCATGCCAACTCGGTCATTCGTAAATCATAAAGTGGTGTTTCGGGATTACGGCACATACGCTCATACGCATCCCGTAGCATGGGTATGAAATCCTGTCCTTCATAGAGATGGCGTACCGACCAGGAACCATGATTCAGACCAATTGCAACTGCATCAAGTTTTTCGGGATTCAGCCCTGCCACCTCAGCGTATCTCCGGTGATCCATGATAGGCCCCTCACAGAATGAAATCGTTGGAAGAGAGGTATGATGGGTGACAGCTTCCGAGACAATGTTGATCGGATTGGTATAATTGAATAGCCTGGCGTTGGGGCAAACCGCCTCCATATCTTCGATAATGCTTCTCATTACATGGATCGCGCGCAGTGCCATAAAGAACCCACCTGGCCCCTGGGTTTCCTGACCAATCACACCGTGCTTCAGCGGAATACTTTCATCCAGGTAGCGAGCTTCAAAGCCGCCAGGGCGAAAACTCGTCAACACTGCGTCACACCCCTGCAAGCCTTCGCGTCGATCGGTAGTAATGGTAACTGCCAAATCTAAGCCTCTAGCACGCGCCATCTTCTGTGTGATCGTCTGAACGATTCTCAAGTGCTCTTCACTCAGATCGATAAGCACTATCTCTGACCCATCGAAATTTTCTCCCTGTTGGACAAATGAAGCCATGGTGCCAGCAGCGCGGGTACTGCCACCACCGATATATGCCAGTTTAATACGTGCCACGTTAAACGCTCCTTCGTAGGGGCTGATTTATCGCGCCCAGCGCCGATTGATCGGCCCCCGGTGGATGTGATGATGTCCGCATTAATCTGATTGTTGCTCACCTGTAGCATACTCCTTCTCCTGCTCTTTGCCTGGCGAGCGATCCATCTCCCCACCGCCGTAAAGAAAGCAGTGCGTCCAATGCCCCCCTCCGAGATCGGTGCGCTTGGGGAAACGTTCGCTACACACCGGCATCGCATGGGGGCAACGGGGGTGGAAGCGACAGCCGCCAGGAGGACTGATAAGGCTGGGAATTTCACCACGCGCCGGCAGTGTCATGGTGCTTTTTCCATCTGGCCCCAGCCGGTCAGGATCGGGTGCAGCCGAGATCAGCAATTGAGTGTAAGGGTGCCGGGGTCGCTGAATAACTTCCTCACTCGGCCCACCCTCAACCATTTGACCAGCGTACATGACAAGTGTATCCTCGGCGAAATAACGCGCGCTGGCAATGTCATGGGTGATGAAGAGCAGCGCAAGCTGTTCCTCGTCTTTAAGGCGCAATAGTAAGTTCAGTATATCCAGGCGAATCGAGACATCCAACATCGAAACGGGTTCATCTGCCAGCAGCACCTCTGGCTGGGCCGCTAGAGCTCGAGCGATGGCAACGCGCTGTCGCTGTCCTCCACTCAACTGGTGTGGAAACTTCGTAATAAACTGCTCGGCCGGACTCAAACTTACGCGGTTGAGCAGAGCTAGTATTTGCTCTGTTTCCTGAGCAGTAGTATGAGCATAACCGTGCAGTCGCAAAGGACGTTTCAGATGATAGCGAACGTCATGCACAGGATTGAGAGAGGAGAACGGATCCTGGAACACCAACTGAATATGGTGGCGGTAGGTTTTCAGGGCGGCCCTCCCGTTATCTTTGATAGGCTCCCCTCTAAACATGATTGTGCCAGCAGTAGGCTCGTAGAGGCGTGCCAGTAAACGAGCTACAGTGGTTTTGCCGCTGCCACTTTCTCCAACTAGCGCCATGGCACGGCCAGGATAAAGAGTCAGCGACGTATCTTCAACCGCATGCACCACATTGTGCGAACCAGAAAGTTTAAATTGTCGCAAAGGAAAGTACTTACGCAGGTGAATCGCCTCCATCACAGCTGGTGGGATTTGTGCTCCCGCATTTTCGGTGTTCATTGTCCCTGCCTCTTTCTTAACACAGTCTCATTAGTTCTTCTGCTAGCACAGTGGTTATGGTGCAGCCACCTTTCCCGCTTCGCTGAGTTTAGCAATCTTTGTTTTCGGTTCCTTACGCAAGCGCGGATTGGCTATCTCATCGATACCGAAATTAATGAATGCGAGTCCCGCACCCAATAAAGCGATACATAAACCAGCAGGCAGAAACCACCACCATGCGCCCAACAGTAACGCATCATTGTTACCCGCCCAGTAGAACATCGTTCCCCAACTTGTTGAAGTGACATCCCCCAAACCCAGGTACTCGAGCCCAGTTTCTGCAAGAATGGCATAGATAATGGTTCCGAGAAGTTCCGCTGCTACTATTGCAATCTCATTCGGAAAAATTTCAAAGTAAATGATACGCATCGATGACTCCCCGCTCGCCTTCGCTGCTTCCACAAATTCACGGTTGCGCATCGTAAGCGTTTGAGAGCGCAGCACTCGCGCACCCCACGACCATCCTGTAATGACTGTCACAAAGCCTACCGTCAGTGGACCCTTGTACGGCAAAAAGGCCGCCAGTACGATGGCCAGAGGCAATGCCGGTAGCACTAAAAAGACATTGGTAATCAGGGAGAGGACTTCATCAATCCAGCCCCCTAAGTAACCACCAGTAAGGCCAACTATCACGGAGATGATCGTTGCCACGAGTCCAGTGACAAAGCCCAGAATGAGCGAAGCACGCGCACCGACCACAACCTGGACGAAAACATCCTGTCCTGTTTGCGTTGTGCCCAGCCAGTGTGTGGCTGATGGGGGCGAGAGAATATCTGGACTGAAGCTATTGGGATCCTGCCTCAGAAATATCGGCCCAAAGATGGCAACCAGTACGAAGAAGCTTAATATACCCAGACCAAATGCCACCTTGCGGTTCAGCCTGACAAGGCGCCACATATCACGCCAGCGATGCACCTGGCTTGAAAACGCGTTTACCTCAGGCGAGGGTAGACTTATCTCTTGAGTAGGGATACTCATAGCTGCTAACTCCTTTCCAGGCGCACGCGAGGGTCAAGTGCAATATACACCAGGTCTGCCAGAAAGTTCGCGCCAATTACCGCAATTGCTATAATCAGAAAGAGACCTTGTATCAAGGCGTAATCAAGGTTCTCGACGGCCTGGTAGAGTGCGTAACCAACACCAGGATATGAAAAAACGATTTCAGTGAGCAATGCGCCACTTACCACAAATCCCAGTGAGAGTGCAAAGGCAGTAATATTCGGCAAAATAGCATTACGCGCCGCGTATGTGAGCATAATCCGTCGTTGGGAGAGTCCTTTGGCCTCAGCCATTAGCACGTAATCTTCTGATAACGTAGTGATCATCGCATTGCGCATACCGAGCAGCCATGCTGCTATAGAACTGATCACGATTGTCAGGGCAGGCAGCATGCCATGTTGAATGGCACTGGAGATGAAGTCAGGACTCCATTCTGGCACTGTCGTACTGGTATCATAGCCCCCATTGATGGGGAACCAGTTGAGCAAGTAGCCAAGGATGTAAAGCAAAATGAGGGCCAGCCAGAAGTAAGGTATTGCAGAAAAGAAAGTGAACAGAGGGGAGCACACAGCATCCAGCGTAGAGTTCCGTCTCCAGGCAACAATCACTCCCAGAAGCGTGCCTATAATAAAACTGATCACTAGAGCAATACCCAGGAGCATGAGCGTCCAGGGAAGTTCCTGGCTAATAACCACAGAGACAGGTGTAGGAAAATACGTGATTGAGATTCCCAGGTTACCATGCAGCAGGTTGTTGAGATACTGTAAATATTGCGACCATAACGGATCATGATTGACGCCAAACGCAATCTCCAACGCATGTTGTGCCTGAGGAGAGATTTTCCCTTTCAACCGGGCCATCATGGTTTCGGCGGGATTGCCCGGAGCCAGGCGCGGAATAAGAAAATTCAGGGTGACTGAAGCCCAAAGAGCGACAAGATAAAAGCCGATGCGGCGCAACAGGTAACGCATCTTGCCCCTTTCCAAAGGTGTTTCTACGATAGGGATGGCCTGAAAGACCATCCCTACACATTAGCCGTCCTACACTATTTTTCAGATGCTAGCCTGGTGACTAACCGACTGGATGGAGGTTCAAAAGAACAATCTCATCGTCCGGGGCCATGAAAGGTGAAGGTAGGGCATACTGGTGATTCGGGTCAGGCCAGCCTGTGAAGTGAGCGGTGCTGTACTGCGACCAGTACGGCTCGTTTGTCAATGGAATGGTCGGCATTTGCTCAACCATGATCTTCTGGATACCTGCCATGGCTTGCTGCTGAACCGCAGGATCGGTCGTGCTGGCAAACTGACTCAGTAACTGATCCGTGGCCGTATCGCTCCAACGCTCAAAGTTCGTGTTTGCTTGCTGGCCGATAGGCGCAGTGTTCGAGCTTCTTAGCAAGCTATCGTATAGGAAGTATGGTGACGGACCTGGGAATGTGTAGGACATTCCTACAGTATAGGTTCCCATTTGCAAGGCGTTGTAGTAGGCATCGTACGCCATCGTGTTCACACTGGCATTGATGCCAATAGCCTTGAGCTCACTCACCATGATCTGGCAATCGGTAATCCAGTCGGTCCACCCACTGACGACGTTGATGGCAAATGAGAGCTTCTTGCCATTCTTGTCGGCATAGATACCATCAGATCCTTTCGTGAATCCTGCGCTTGTAAGCAATTGAGCCGACATGTTGGGATCTACCGTAAAGGTTGTATTCGCATAGTCAGGGGAGAGATAACTCTTGTTTGCTGGCAATATCAGGGCGGTAGGGCTGGCAACAGGCTCGTAGCCACTCTCCCCAACTTTATCGAGTTGCTCACGGTCGATGGCATAGCTGATTGCCTGCCGGACGGGCAACAGGTTAAACGGGTATTTCGCAGTGTTCAAATACAGCATGACGACATCGCTGGGTGGGAACCAGTAGTGATTGTGAACGGGGTCGAGCTTAATGTACGTCTGCTGGATATTTGGAATGTATAGACCGGTCCATCCAATTTGACCGTGATTAAGTGCTAGCTCGGCGCTTGTGTTCGAGTCGAACGCCGGAAACGTTATTTCATTCACCTCGGGCTTGCCAGGCTGCCAGTAGTTCGGGTTCTTGTCCATAATGTAGATTTGTGGTGTGAACGATTTGAGTATGTATGGACCTGTACCGATAGGGTTGGGATCTGCATACTGGCTCGCGTCACCAACACCGCTATAATGGTGCCTGGGGAGGATATAGGTTTGTCCTGCCAGGTACCAGAGGAGCGGCGTGAAAGGTTTGTTCAGCGTTACCAGTACCGTACTCGCATCTGGTGCACTCACGCTCTTGATGAACTGCCATATACTATTTAAGTCCATGGCAGGATATTTCTTGAGCAGATTCAGCGTAAATACAACATCATCGCTGCTAAAAGGTTGGCCGTCAGACCACTTCACTCCCTGTCGTAAGGTAAACGTGATGCTGGTGGCATCGCTTGAAAAATGATAGCTGGTAGCCAACCAGGGCTTCTCGCTCCCATCCAGGCGATTGAAAAAGAGCAAGGTTTCATAGATCAAACCCTGCGCTCCGTAGTAAGTAGTAGTACTGACTTGGTACGGGTTAAAGACCCTGGTAAAGTCACCACCTGTGTTAGGAACAATCGCAAGAGGAACCTGCTTATGGGATACTTGTGTTTGCGAACCACCGCATGCAGCAACCAGGACAGCAAAAACTAGCAGGAACGACAGGGCAAACAAGCCCTTTTTTGTTTTCCGAGTAAATAAAGCATGGGGAGCCATCGATTACCTCCTTAGTTGATACTCTGATCCGAGGTTGTTTGGATCGAAATATGATCGCTAGATCCACAAGATTCACGCACTACAAGACTGGTAAGGAGTTGAATGCGGATAGGTTGGCCATCGCCGGAGTGCGCTCCTTTATCTGCATCACCTGGCATCCTCTCGGTTGATGCAGTAGTCCGCCCGTCATTCCCAGTAAAACCAGGTGTATCGAGCAGAGACAACAGTAATTTGATACCTTGCTGGCCCATCTCATAATTGGGTTGCCTGATGGTAGTAAGCGCTGGACGCACATGTGCAGAAGGAGCATCATCATCAAAGCCGACGAGCGCAACATCCCCTGGGACAGAAAGGCCATACTCCTCTGCTACAGCGAGTACACCATAAGCCATCTGATCTGTCGCCGCAAAAATTGCTGTGGGTCGCTTATCTACTGGAAATTCAAAGAGCTTGATGGCACAGGAACGCCCTGTAGGTGGCATGAAGTCACCCTCCAGTACGAGGTCAGGATCAGGAATGATACCCGCTTCAAGCAACGCCTGGCGGTAACCAGTATAGCGCTCATGAGAGACAAGATACTCATTTGGCCCTGCAATATGCGCAATACGCCGGTGGCCAAGGCCGATCAGGTGACGAACCGCAAGATACGCACCGGTTACATTATCAGCCCCCACCCATGGCGTAGTCTGTTCTCGCTGATCATCAATAATTACCACAGGAAACCCCTGTTTGTAGAGCCGCGTCAAATCCTGTGATGCTTCGCCTGGAAAGACAGCTAAAAGACCCGCAGTAAGTTGTGTTGCAAGTACACGATTGATGACCTCGCTGCGGTCTTTTTTGAGGTCAGCATCATTGATGCTGTAGAGCACCAGTTCATATGGCGTTTGTTCTATGACCTCAGCGACCCCACGCATGAGTTCAGGAATCAGCGGCCAGATCCATGAAGGAACGAGCATTCCGATCAGGCTACGACGGCCAGTCGCCAGACCAGAGGCTGTGATGCTTGGGACAAAGCCTTGTTCCTCAATAATACGAAGAATACGCTCACGCGTAGCAGACTTAACATCGGGCTTGTGATTCAATACACGGGAGACGGTGGTCTTCTTCACCCCTGCCATGCGGGCAATGTCTTCAATAGTGGGTTTTCTTGCCATAAATGCCCCTCTTATACCTGCATAGCCTTTTGGCATCCTCAACTTGCCGAAACCGGTTCCGGTAGCGGTTACGTAAAAAGTATACGAAATAACCAGACAAATGTCAAGTGCGACAAGTGTTCTACAATCTACACGACCTTGCAACACCACAATGAAAGTGGGTAGAATAAGCAATGCGGAAATATCAACAATCTAAAATGCGATCATTCTCTTCAGGCCAAACGAACCTGCAAAATTTCTGCATTGGGATATCTTAAAATGCAACGCTTTCAATATATTTGGGGGAAAATATTTCGCTTACTTCGACCTCGCCGGTTCTCTATCAAGCGCATGATATTGGAGATATTTGGCTTCGTGGTTACGCTACAGGCCATCGTTGTGCTCATCTTACAATTTGTCTCCGTGCTACGTAGACAACACAGGCATCAAGGAAGTTTTCCACATATGCGCTTGGAGGAGATTGACATCGGAGAGAATATTGTCCAAATCTACGATTATGGGCGTGACCTCTACGCGCCTATGCTCGCCGCAATTGATGCTGCGCAGGAGAGCATTTACCTGGAAACCTATATCTGGAAAGACGACTCTATAGGTCGCGAGTTCAAGCAGAAACTCGCATGTAAGGCCAATGAAGGAGTGGACGTTTATGTGATCTTCGACAGCTTTGCTAATACAGTTGTGCCGCGCACATTTAAAACCTTTCCACCGCATATTCATGTGCTTAAATTCCAGGCATTTCGCAAACCCTGGCATATATTCGATCCTCGACGCTACGCATTGGATCATCGTAAGATACTCGTCGTAGATGGCACTACAGGCTTTATCGGTGGCTTTAACCTGGGAAGTCTCTATGAAACGACCTGGCGAGATACGCACCTGCGCATGAAGGGTCCAGCCGCAGCCCCTCTCGCCCAATCATTTACCGACTTCTGGAATCAACACACCCCGAATCAGAATCATATTACACGACATTACCCTCGCCGCTTCGATCCACTCATCAACATTAGGGGAACGAGCGCATTGCGGCTCACATTTCCTATTCGTGATATGTATATCGAGGCTATTGACAAAGCGGAACGCTCTATTTTTCTCTCCAATGCTTACTTTGTGCCTGATCCCATGTTGCTGGGCGCGCTCAAATCCGCCGCACGACGTGGTGTGGATGTTCAGATACTTGTGCCCTGGGTTTCAAATCACGTAATCGCCGACTGGCTTACACGAGGTTACTTCACAGAATGCTTGAAAGCTGGTATACGCATTTTTGGCTATCGCCATATGTTTCATGCTAAAACATGTACTATTGATGGAGCATGGTCTACCATTGGAACAGCCAACCTCGATCGTCTCAGTTCTGTTGGAAACTATGAGATCAATGTCGAAGTGTATAGCAAAAAGTTGGCCAGCCAAATGGAAGAGCTTTTCAATTGCGATACTTCTAACTCATTCGAATTGACACTTGATCAATGGTTGAAACGCCCCTGGTATGCCATTCTGAGCGAACAGATTCTGTCTCCTCTACGCGCGCTTTTGTAAGACTTTACTTGATAATACCGTACTGGACTTTCATAAGCAAGATACGCTCCACCGACTGATTAATACGGTCGATGCTCAACTTACCTTGTTGCATGGCTTGCTTGAGCGCAGCCACTATCACGGCCACCTGGCTAGCGCTATATGGCCCTTCAATCAGGTCACTTCCGGCAATGATCGAGAGCACTGCTGCCTGGCTCAACGTCCATCTATCACTAATGCCCTGCATATAAAGCCCATCGGTCATAACCACTCCATCATAACCCAATTGATTTCGAAGGAGACCATCGATGGTCTTTTGCGAGAGTTCTGCCGGCATAATAGGATCAATTGCTGGCATCAGAACGTCAGTAGACATAATCATCGCTGGATGATCCTTCTGGATCATCAGTTTATAAGGCGCGAGATCAATGTTCTCTAAATCTAGCAGGCTTCTATTAACAGTCGGCAACCCGCCATGCGGATCTGAGGTTATCGCTCCAAGTCCAGGGAAATGCTTTAGACAGCCAGCCACGTTATTCTGCTGTAATCCATCCAGGTACGCTCCCGCATACAAGGCAACCGTGTTGGGGTCGCGCCCAAACATGCGCGTTCCCAGGACTGGAGGATCGACAGTATGCACATCGACGACTGGAGCGAGATCGGCATTGATGCCCAGTTGTAGCATCCATTTAGCTGCTAAAGCTCCCTGGCTAAAAGCCGTTTGTGGATTACCTGTTGCAGCCATCTGGGTAGCGGAAGGCAAATAGCCATGAAAAACATACAACCTGTTTACCAGGCCGCCTTCCTGGTCGGTGCCAATTACCAGGGAAATCTTCGCATCACCCATTGCCTGGCGCGAAAAATCAGCCACATTGCCGATTACATTATATGGTGGCTCAAAGTTATGGTTGCTTTCCTGGTACAGAAATCCTCCAACATATTGTTTCGCAACCATATACTGGAGTTGCGTCCCTGTATAACTGTTGCCGATATACTCCACAATGAGTAGCTGGCCTAGTTTCTGATCAAGGGTCATTCCTGCCATTATCTGCTGTACTTTGGACAGTTCAGCCCTTAAAGTACTTTCGGTGTTACTGTCCGTCCTGATTTTTGTTGGTGATGGGGTCGCAGATGCTTTGGGCAGAGTTGGAGTCAGTTGCTGTATATTGGCAGACTCTACACCACTTAATGGATTAGTGCAACTTGAGAAAAAGAGCAGTATGCTACACATCAAAACCATCAACATGGTAGAGTTTGGCTTGCTTGCTGGCGATTGGCGCCGCCGCACTAAATGCCAGCTGCGTGTCTGCATACACCAGACTCCTGAAAAGAAAAGAATGAGATAACTACTCTGGCATGAATGAGCAATACTTGTTCCCAAAAAAGGAACGTCAGGCAGTACGCTTCAGTAACGTAGCATATTTTTCGGCTAGCCTCATCCCTATTTCCGTATTACTCATCCTTGGACATAATCACATCGTTTTTCTCCTGATATGGGATAGCAGTGCATCTATTACAGTTCCACCGAAAATATGCTATACTTGACTATAGGGGAGAATTAGCCGCATTGGATAAATAATTGTCCATGTTTTCAAGCAACAAACAGTTCAAGCTGGTTTTAGTGCTGAGTGGCATTCTTGTCTTGCTTGGCACAATAACACTCTCTACACCTGCCCTTTGGAATAGGACTTCGTTACATGCATCCGATCCCAGACATGTTGTTGCGCCAAAACAGACACACACGCCAGCCTTAACGCGAACTCCAATCACAACGAACAGATCCCTACACGCTCCTATATTAGGTTATCCTCTTTTCAATGGTAATACTCATCTACCAGAAATCGCGCTGACCTTTGATGATGGTCCTAACCCTTACTATACTCCTCAAATCCTTGCAATTCTGCAACAGTACGGGGTAAGGGCCACTTTTTTTGATGTCGGATATCTGGTTGCAGATTATCCCAATATCGTTCGCCAGGAGTACAATCAGGGGAACATAGTAGGCAACCATAGCTGGTCGCATCCAGAAATGACCCTACTTTCTGCTCAGGCTATTTTGTCACAACTCACTTCCACCACCAGGGCCATTCAAGCCGTCATTGGTGTGCGACCAACCTTTTTTCGTCCTCCTTATGGAGCATTGAATAGCATCGTTTTAGCACAAGCCAAATATCTTGGGTATACAACCGTTATGTGGGATGGCTCAGCAGAAGATTGGATTGTGCCGGGAGTCAGTGCCATTGCGAGCAGAATTCTCTCCTATGCGCACAACGGAGCCATTCTCCTTTTGCATGATGGGGGAGGGAATCGCGCACAGACGGTAGCGGCATTACCTATCATCATCACAACGTTAAAAAATCGCGGCTTTAAATTTGTGACGATACAGCAATTAGTCGATGATTTAGTAGCGCCTTCATCCCAGAGCGCCAACAGCAACGCCCAGGACAGCACTACCGTCTCTCCAGTCGCAGCTACAGTATCCATTGCATGGAGACGCGAGAAATTTTCATGATAGACTGGCTTTGCCACAGAATCGCATAATGCAGGCAGCCCTTCGCGCTACTGGGACGCAATGACTTTCCTGTATTTGAGACGTTCACTCCGTAAATGGCTCTTCCGGGCTTACTCGCACATTATAACTGGCTAGGAACGATAGGATTGATCAAGCCTATTAAAATCCTGAGGAATCCCACTAATACTATTATTACCCCGACTCCTATAATCAAGCTTTCGATGGAATTGATACCGGTATTGAGCAGAAGGCCAAAGCCAATCAGCACTACACCAATTACCATCAATAGTAGGCCGCTCCAGGTAAACCTTCGCTTTTTCCGCTCCTCAACTACCTCCAGAACCTCTGGGTGCTCCATAAGTTCTCTTTTCGCAAGCTCTTCTGCGTTTGGCTGCGCTACTTCCTCTTCGCTCTCGCTGTCTAACATGGTAATACTCCTTTCCTCGTATTGAGATGGAAAACTCCCTATCTACATAATAGTACACGAAAACCACGAGTACTATAG
>JBKPAZ010000011.1:0-15936 GCA_046726655.1 Chloroflexota bacterium | reverse complement strand
CCCCGATCCTTCTTCTGCGCAGCTTGCTGAAGCAAAAGACGAGCCGCTTCGATCTTCGTCGCCATATCCGCCAGTTTGAGCTGGATGGCCTGGTGTTGGGCAATCGGTTTGCCAAAGGTGTAGCGCTGTTGGGCGTATTTGATAGAGTCGTTAAACGCAGCCTGGGCAACGCCTACGGCGCGCGCAGCGACATTGATACGCCCGACCTCCAATCCACTCATGATGTGCTTAAAGCCCTCGCCTTCGACGCCTCCTAGTAAGTGAGCGGCGGGAACTTGTACATTAGTAAAGACGAGTTCGGCAGTCTCGACACCTTTATAGCCAAGTTTTTCGAAGGTGTGGCTTACACTCAATCCTGGCGTGCCTTTTTCGACAAGGAAGACACTCATGCCACGATAGGGAGGGTGAATAGCTGTATTTGTACGAGCCAGGACAGCAAAAATACTACCATGCATACCGTTTGTGACCCAGAGTTTGGAGCCGTTGAGAACGTAGTCATCGCCATCGCGCACAGCAGTCATGGTGATAGCCTGGACATCGCTGCCTGCATTGGCCTCAGAGATGCAGATTCCCCCGCGCTTATCGCCCCCAGCCATCACTGGTAGGAAGCGCTGGCGCTGTTCCTCTGTGCCAAACGTCGTAATCATGTACGCAACGAGTATATGCGTATTTACGATTCCAGCAAGGCTCATCCAACCTCGAGAAAGCTGCTCAATGATCTGTACATAGGTTAGCAGGTCAAAACCTAACCCCCCATAGACTTCGGGGATAGTGGCGCTGAAGACGCCGAGGGCTCTGAGTTTGTCGATAAGCTCAAACGGATATACATCGTTCTTCTCAAGATCATGAGCCACCGGGATGACTTCGCGTTCTACGAAACGACGAACTTCGTCAACGACAGCTTGCCTTTCTGCATCAAGTGACGAACTCAATCACAAACTCCCTCCTATTCCTTCTGGCGCAAACGCCGGTCAGCATGCTGTAAGAGGAACGATTTGAAGGCCTTGGCCGTGGCGGAGAGGTATTTGTCCTTCACATGCACAAGGCGCCACTGGCGTACGATAGGAAACCCTTCAACATTCAGGATAACCAGGCGATTTGTCTCCAGTTCCATATCAATAGCAACACGTGAGATGAGAGCGATACCTAGTCCCGCCGCGACACCTTGCTTAATGGCGCTGTTATTACCAACCTGCATACTCACATGTAATGGCAGCCCCGCTTCTCTCAAGGCACTTTCAAGCGCCGCGCGAGTTCCTGAACCAGGTTCGCGCAGCAGAAAATGCTCGCGTCCCAACTCCTCAATAGGGACATTTTTCATCCCTGCCAAACGATGCGTTGGCGCAGCCACCAGTACTAACGAATTATACGCAATGGGTTCGACATCAACGGGCAAGTCATCTGGAGCGGCTCCCATTACAGCCATTTCGACACGGTTGTTCATGAGTGCTTCGATGAGCGCTGCGCGATTCAGCACTTGCAACGATATCTCGACGTGCGGATAGATCTGCTGAAATTTACCGAGTAGTCCTGGAATGACATACGAGCCTATGGTTGTGTCCGCGCCTACACTCAGCCGACCATAGTGGGGGCTGCGTAGCGCTTCCATTATTTCTAACGTCTCATCAATGACCGAGAATATCTTCTGACTGTAGAGGAACAGTTCTTCTCCTGCTTGTGTGAGGTGTGTCTTACGTCCAATCTGGTCAAAAAGCTTGACACCGAGAGTCTTTTCAAGATGGCGAATTTGCGCGGAGACTGCTGGCTGGCTGAAATGCAGTTCTTCTGCTGCACGTACAAAACTACAATGTTTTGCAACAACTTGAAAGGTAGCGAGTTGATGCAGATTGAGCGTGCGTGTTAGCATAAAAGTCCCTCAAACAATCATAAACCTGGTACTTAAACAGAGCTCAAGAAAAACAGGTGAAAAGAAACGATTCTAGTATAGTACTATCTTAGCTGAAAGTGTCAATTACTTTTATATTTTCACACGGTTTGATATAGTGGGAAACCGAGACTGACGGAGGGGAATGACTCAGTATAATGTCCGATAAGCAAGAACCAGTTACTTCACCCGCAGGAAAGAGAGGGAATACAACTAACAAGAAGAAGCAGCGTCAACCAGTTCGGAAAAAGCGTCAAAAAGAGGACAACCCCCCAATAGCAGAACCGCAGCACTCCCCCCGAAGGCAGAGGCTGTCAGGAAGTGGCAAGATCATAGCAGGCAAGAGGGCGGGAGCAGAATCTACGGTTAAAGGGGTCAGCAAACCAGCAGCGCAGACAAAACCGGAAACCACGGCTGCAGCTACCAGGCGTGGTTCTACAAATCGCAAGACAAAGCCGGAAAAGGACGTTCTTCCTCCCGAGGTTAAGCCAGAACCATCATCTCCAGATTCTGACTTAGGTGATATCAATCCCAGAATCAAAGCCATAGCAATTCCTCATACTGAGCCGGAACCAGCTTTAGCTGAGGCTGAAGCAATATTTGCAGAGCCGGAACCAGTAGTGTCTGAACCCATATTACCTGCAATACCCCAACGACTTGAACGCAGGCGGGTGCCAGGTAAAATCCTCGCATGGGTTCTCTTAGTAGTACTTACCGGCAACTCTTTCTTATTTTGGCGCGATGTTAGCGACACCCACCTCTACCTTTACGCACTTGATGCCACCAGCGGGCAAACTTTAGCGCAACAAGACCTGGGAGGAGGATACCAGGGCGATACTACGATCACCAACCCCGCATATACAACATCATCATTTGTGTTTGGAGTACAGATAGGCCGGTCAGCTTCTGGATCGAAGCAACAATTATTTTCTCTTGCAGGAAATGATGCTTCCTGGCAAGTACAGTCGCAGTTTTCGCTGCCACTTGAGCATGGAACACTCGCGCTGATACCAGGCAAGCGCGTAATAGTAGCGCATGCAGGTGGGTTGCAAGTAATGACTCCCGATGGGCAGGCGCTCTGGCACATGCAGGGCGATGAGCCAACATTGGGAACCCATCCATTTCAATCTGCATTTGATAGCTCAACACTCTATACCGTAAAATCCGCTTCAAATGGAGTGGTGGCGTCATATGATCTGCAAAGCGGAGCAGTACACTGGGCCCAAAAGCTTGACGATACACTAGAATACGCGGCTCCATTTCTACTCTATGGGAATAGGCTCTACGTAGCAGCGGATCACACTCTTTACGCCCTGGACAAAGCTGATGGCGCACTGCTCTGGAAAGCAGACCGTCCAGCACGCACCCTGCTTATGTTTACTAAAGAGCAACCCCTGCTACTGGCGGCAGGACCGCAGGGTCTTACAGCCTTGAATGCCTCCACAGGTGCAATCACCTGGTCCTATAATGGTCAGCCTACGAACACACAGGCATCGACAAACGAAACACTCATGCCTGCACAATTCTACCAGGCAAGTATTGGCAGTACCAATCACGTAATGTACGCTACAGGCATCGTTTGGGACACCCAGCAGGTGCGAGAGCAGCTCTGGCTTTTCGCCGTTGATGCTTCAACTGGCAATGTACACTGGTCAGAACGTATTGGTTCCGACTTTACAAGCGCCGATGCGGGACGTATCTATGCGCCCTCAGTGGATACAACTCATGGGCTTGTGATTCTTCAACAAGCCCAGGATGATGGTAAGCACATCATCGCAGCATACAACGCTGGTGATGGCTCCCATCGCTGGAGCGTCCTACTCGATGGCGTAACTGCTTCTGCCCCTGGCCTGATACAGGTATCCAACACTGTATTGATCTCCCTGGATACGCAGTCGAGTAGAACCGCTGCATTGCATAGCTGGTCACCGATGCGGGTACTACTCATAGCGCTTGTAGGGCTGAGCGTACTATGGCTGCTACTGCTATGGATGCTACCGTTCCAACTGTGGGTAAAAGGGTTGCGTACCACATTGCATAATCTTCCTCGCTACCGGTTCTATCCTGTGGAACTTTCGTTACGTCTCTGGCGTTTCTCCCACAAAATTTTTGCGATAGTATTACTTACCATCTTTGTTTTGGGAGGCGCGCTGCTGTACGCGCAGCTTGCCAGTCCACAGACGTATTTGTTCCAGGTCGCCGCCTCAAGTGGGTCTACACAATGGCAAATCACTATCAAAACCCCTGTTCAGCTTGCATTGACTGATAGCGAGGGCAGTATTGTTAAAAAAAGCGCAGGCGAGGCTGTACATCAACTTACCGCCTTTGGTCCTGGTGGCGCTTCGCAATGGACAAGTTTCGCAAGCGAGGGGGACTTTTCGCTGCCCGTAGCTTCAACACACCCAGGAACAGTGCTGGTAGCTTTAAGCGGGCACACCTCACCACCATACCGGTTTGCGCCCAATGATCCCGCTTATGGCCATCCGCTAGATTCTCTTTACACACTGTATCTTCTGGATCGGCAGACAGGACAGATCATCTGGCAAAACATCATTATTAGCCCTGAGGGGCAGCATGACACAACTGTACTCGGCACAGATGCAAAGTTCATTTATGTTGCCAGCAGAGCGACCAACTCTTTACCACCTGGCATCGGCCCGGTTGTGCAGCTTATCGCAGTCGACAAGACTTCGGGCAACATCGCATGGCGCATCTTTGGAACCCACGAGCCAGATACGGCTCCTACCGATTATGGAAGCCTGCTTTTGGGAGGACGGATCATTATCTGGCAAGTCTCAAATACTATCATTGCCTTAGATATAATGCTCGGTCAAATACAATGGCGCAGGTATATCCCGGAGAATCTTCCACAGGCTTCCCTTCATGAAGAAGAGCAGATGGCGGTAACTGCAGGAGTGATACTTGTAACGCGCAGCGATGCCTACCATGCACTCGACCTCTCCACCGCCAATGAACGTTGGGTAGTAGCCAACCCAGGCAATGATACAGCCCAAATAACGGCAGGCGTTGTTGCTATTCACAACATATTCCTTCTCTATGGAGGGAGAGCACTGCAGGCAATCGACCCCACCGACCAGCATATCATCTGGAGTCAGCAGCAACTGGTAAGCATCCAGAGTCTCAAGATTTCGGATGATGGCACACTGGTCTAACTCTCCTTGCATCTCCACTCTACCACGTTGTACGATTAAGCAACTTGAAAAGCATCGCTACAAATAATGAGGATCGAGATGTCATATCTATTCCGTGGACGTGGCCAACATCCCCCTCAGGCCAGTGAAGATCGCACAGCGACACAGCCACTCCCTGAGACGTCGTGGAATATTGATCCTTTACCATCCGGGATACCTCCTGAAGATAAAGTTGTTGTGACTATCTCCCGTCAATTTGGCAGTGGAGGAGCGGAGATTGGCCGCATTGTGGCTCAGGAGAGCGGGCTCCTTTACGTCGATCACGAGATCATCGATGAAGTAGCAAGGAGATTGGGCGTAAACGTAGAGCAAGCGGCTCGCCAGGATGAACAGACGGCAGGGGCAGTTGGACACATCCTCGAGGCGCTGCGGTCGAGTAGTCCTTTCAGTTTAAACTATAATACCCTGCTTAAGCGGACTGAGGCGCCGACGCAGGCGCAAGAAGTTGCGTATTTGCGCCTGACGCAACGAGTGATTTTAGAACTGGCAACTGGGGGCAATATAGTGATTATAGGACGCGGTTCACAATTTTTGTTGCATGGAGCGCCTCGTACATTGCATATTTATATCTTTGCACCGCTTGACTATCGTATCGAGCAAATCATGAAACATCATCAGTTAGATCGAGCTAGTGCAAAGGAGTTAATCGAGCGACGCGATTACGAACACAATGCATACCTGGGTCGTTACTACGGTGGTAACCAACATCAACCATACCTCTATCACTTGCTGATTAATACCGGCCTCTTCACGTATGAATTAGCGGCAAATTTAATCCAACAAGCCCTCCCTTTAGTAAAGGGAATGGATCATTGATCTGAGGACTCCAATGCTGGTGATGCAGGAGTTTGCAGGTTTGCTTGCTCTCCCTTTATACCGTTGTCGGGTGTGTGGACATTTGTACCCACGGTCCCGTTTCTGCTTCATCGAGTAGAGTTTCACTGATTGTCTCCAACCAGCCAGCGCTCCGGCTCTCCACAGACTTTTAAAGTCCGGTGCAACTCACCGTAGACTGCGAAAGGACTGATCTGCCAATTCAGCTAAATTCTCGGATGCATTTTTGTCTCGATCTTGTGGGACTTGGTACATGCAGCACTCAGGATTTTGGCAGAGGAAAATCCGATCTGAAAGCTCCATCTCCTCCCACTTCCAGCCGCAACCATGGCATTTCTTGCTCGAAGGGAAAAAACGATCGGCATACAAGAGCATTTCCCCATTCCACAGAGTCTTGTACTCAACTTGGCGTCGAAACTCCCTCATTCCCACATCACTGACGGCGCGAGCCAACTTGCGATTGCGCTTCATCCCTTCCACGTTCAAATCTTCCAGAACAATTACCTGGGGGCGGAGTGGGGCATTGACCTCCGAGGTCTGGTGGATCAGCTTCTTCACCTGTTTCTGGGCTCGCTTCTGCTCGGCCTTGGTTTTCGGGAGGGGCAGAAGCGAGGCCAGATGTGTTTTGAGGCTGATGCGTTCGCTTGGGGAAAGCGGCGCATGAACGATGGAACTGGTGGCCTGATGGAGGGCATCTTCTCGGATATTGGCAATGCGAGCATGGAGACGAGCGACCTGATGGCGGGCTTTCTCGCGATTCTTTGACCCTTTTTTACAGCGAGAAAGATGTCGTTGGTGCCGTTTGAGTCTCTTGAGATTGGCTCGTAACGCTTTCGGATTCTTGATGCGAGGGCGACCATCTGAGCAAACAGCAAGGGAGGAGATTCCCAGATCGACTCCGATAGGTTTGCCGGTGGCAGGAACCACTTGAGGAACAGGTTCCTCCACGAGCACACTGACATACCATTTTCCTGCACGTTCGGAGATGGTTGCCGAGAGCACACGCGCGCCACTCGTCGGGATGTAACTCCGTTCCTTGAGTCGAATGGTACCCAGTCTGGGCAGTTGGATGCGATCATCAAACACATGAATCGGCTGGTCTACACGAAACGAGCCGCGCCCCTTCCTCTTGCTTTTGAACCTGGGGAAGCCGAGTTTCCGCTGCTTTTTGCCAGCTTTGTTTTCTCGCACGCGGCGGAAGAAGTTCGTGTAGGCGGTTTCCAAGTCTCTGAGCGCATTCTGTACAATCCACTTCGACATTCCGCATAACCAGGGCAGATCGCTGTGCTTTCGTGCGGTCAATTCCTTGTGCAGATCGATGGCGGAGATGGACTTTCCTGTTGCTTTATAAACGTCTTGCTTGCGAGTGAGGCCATAGTTGTAGGCATACCGTGCTGTGCCTGCACACTGACAGAGCAAAATATGTTGTTTCACGGTTGGATCAAGTTCCGTCTTGTATCCTCTGGTGATCTTCATCTTTCCTCTATGCTTCCTTTTCCCACTCTAAATAGTGTTCATACTCTTCAGCAGTCATTTTCTCGCACGTGTATTCAACATCATTTGTGTCTTGATCAACTGGCCATTGAAGAACATAGCCGTTTCGTTCTGCTTCCTGCTCAAGTTCTCGGATCTCATAGTCGGCATCGACCATGAAGTCATAGTTTCCACGTGCCATCCGCAGCTCTGCGATCAGGACGTTGGTCGATTTCTTGACCTCGCTTCTCATGGAGTTCGATGAAACGAGCCAGTGCCTGTTCTGGATTGAATGTGCTCATTCCTCCTCCTGTTTCATGACCTGTTCCACGCACTGTTTCATTTGCTCCGCCCGCTCTTTGGAATGCCGCCGACCAGAGATACGACTTGCCATACTCGTGATCACCGCACTGAAGTCATCCACCAGATCGTGCGTGGTGTCGGTTGGAAACAGCACTTCGAGCGTTCGCCGCTGCATCTGAAAAAGCTGTTCGATGTGACAACTCCCCACGGCTAAAGCCGGGGGCTTCTCAGGCTAACACCCCCATCGGAGTGCTTCGCGCCTGAAGGCTGTGCCCCAGCCTTGAGAATATTCTTGGCGGCGTTTACGTCTCTATCGGCTATATAGCCACAGCAAGGACACACATGGGTACGAACCGAGAGGCTCTTCTGGACCACTTCACCACAGTGAAAGCATTTTTGCGTGGTGAGGCGGGGGTTCACTCGTATGACCTGGTGCCCAGCACTTGCAGCCTTTGCACTGAGAATAGCGAGAAACGCGCCCCAGCTGGCGTCCACGATGGATTGAGCGAGATGGTGATTTTTGACCATCTGACAGATAGCCAGGTCTTCTACCACAATGCGCCCGTAGCCCTCGGCATAGGGCCTGGCTGTCTTGAAATGGTGATCGCGCCGTTGGCGCTTGATCTTCAAGTGCGTTTGCGCCGTACTCCTGGCAGCTTTCCGGCTGCGATGAGAACCTTTCTTGCGACGGGCTATCATCCGTTGCTTGCGTCTCAAGGTTCGCTGCGAGGTGCGATAGAAGCGCGGGTTCTCGACCATATGGCCCTCGGAGTCCGTGAGGAACGACTTGAGTCCGACATCAATGCCGATGTCGGGATGTTCACACGTACTTGGAGCATGTTCGGCATGTGGCTCTCCCTCGCACACGATCAACGCATACCAATGTCTATCAGCACGATGCACCAGGTGAGCCATCTTAGGTGTGCCTTCAATCGGACGATGCACCTTGATCTTGAGCAAGGACCCCAGTTTCTTGGGGACAATCAGGTGTTGCTTGTCCTCATGCAGGTAACAGTCTTTGCCGTATTGCCGCAGTTGGATCGAGTGCCAGCGATTGGGCTTCTTGAACCGAGGGAAGCCGATACCAGGAAGGTCATGCGCTTTGGCAGCGAGGAAACGTTTGAGGGATTTGGAAAGTCTATTGGCAAGCATCTGGACGGTTGTGGCGGGAACATGTTCACTTCCATGACCTTTGAAAGCATGTTCCAGATCATACTGACTGGAGAAGGTGCCCTTGTCCTCATACTGCTGTTTGACCAGCTCAAGCATCTGATTATAGATATGGCGAGACTCAGCCAGGCAAGCCATGAGCAAGCGGGCTTGTTCCTTCTTCACGTACAGTCTGTACTCAAATGTTTTCATGTTCTCTACTCTAGTTCACTAGCAAGCGTATGTCAACCGTTTAGACCGCCTGCGCGCGGGCGGCAATTCACCCACATGCCTGAAGGCAGTGGCCCTCTTGCCGCATTTTTGGTAGACAAAGCCAAAACGGGTCAGCCGATCCCGATGCTCCACCACAACCTTGCCAATGTGAGGATCGGTCAGCAGCTTGAGCAGTTTTGGGCGGGTGTTATGCATGCCAGATGCAATTTCTTGCACCATCTTGGTCACTTGATGGCCCCGACTTGCCGCATACGTCTTGAGGCGCTCAACTTGTCGATCAAGGTCTGCTTTCTGTCCTTGGGTGCAGACACGTGCATACAGGGCTATTCCGTTTGGGGCGTGTGTTTCCGGTAAAGGATCTCGAACGATGATGGTACCTGTGTCAAGTTGATAGGCATCAAGCCGCCCTGCTTTCCACCAACGAAAAGCCGTTTTGTAGCTCACGTTCATCTGTTTCGCGTATTGGCTCAGTCTCATCAGGAGAAAGTCTCATCAAGGGCATACATCTCAATATTCTTTGTCGCTGTTATCAACCCACGCGCAAGCGCCATAACAGTAGCAGGCAGAGCAACCCGGCTTCGACTGTCGCTGTACTAGTCGCGGCCAATGGGATTGCCAGAATCACATTGTTGCCAGTAAGTGTCCTAATGAGAAAGAGTAGAAGGCTAATATGGATCGCAAAAACAAAAATATGAGTGAAGAGCGGAATAACTGCATTTTTTAGCGCATAGAAGCTACGCATGAATATTCCCGATGCTACCTGTCCAGGCAAGCCAATTGCATAGCCGACCAGAACAAGAGCCGTTAGAGCAGACGCGTGTTTTGTAAATGACCCGTGCTGAAAGAGTACATGAATCATCGGTTTGCCTAACACAGCAAGCAGAACTGCGGCAGGTATGCTGATCAGTACAGCTCCACCAACGATCTTGAACACCAACTGGCGAAAGTCTAGATAACGATAGCTCGCGGCCAGGCTTGACAAGCCTGGCAATGCTGCCAGCGCCAGTGCTTGTCCCAACAAAGCGATGGGCAGGTCATAGAGCAATTGGGCGTTATGTATGGCAGAAAGACTTGCTTTGTCAGGCAGGTAAGAGGTAAAGGCCGTATCTACGATTAGGGTAATAGAGAAAATCCCAACTGCGAGAATATTTGGAACAAGCAAGTACATTACCTGGCGCAACCCGGGATGCTTCAGATTCCAGATAAATGAATACTTAAATCTTTGCTTCACCAGGCCGGGTAACTGTACAAGCACCTGGCATGCTGCTGCTGCCAGTACACCATAAGTGGGTCCGTAGATGCCTACTTTTGGAAATGCCAGGGTGACCAGCAAGCCCCCAATCAAACCAAAGTTGTAGACTGCAATCGAAAGAGCGGGCAGTAGAAATTGACGTTTGCTGCTCAAGACGGCGGTAGCGATTGTGCCAAGTCCCAGGATCAATGGATGAAATAGCATAATGCGGGTCAGCGAAGTAGTTAAGCTTTGCTCAGCGGGAGAGTAGCCAGGCACCAGCCAGTGACTGACGAACGCGGGAGCCGCGAATTCAGCAATCAGCACTAGACCGGTAAGTGAAACCAACAGCACATTGAAGACCAGGCTCGTCAAACGCCATGTTTCTTCCCGCCCATGGTCTTTCTCAAAGGAGACAAATACCGGAACAAATGCTTGAATAAGCGCGCCACCCGCGATGAGGGTGAACAGCGTATCTGGCATACGAAAAGCGGCATAGTAGGCATTAGCATCCGGCCCTGCGCCGAAGATGGCATTGAATAGAGTCTGGCGTATCACACCCAGTCCGCGAGAGCCCAGGTAACCCATCATAAGCAGAACCGCCGCTTCGACTATGCCAAAGCGCCGTTCAGCAAAATCGCGGCCCGGAAGGAACATCTCCAGGCGAAAGCGAAAACGGAAAGGCCCTATACCCCACTGGTCGTGCCGACCAGTGGTGGTTATTGCTACACTCGTTGCCTTTGATGCTTCGGGTTGAAGTTCTTCAGTAGCAACAGTCGTTGTTGATGTGTTCTCAGAGCTGATTAAATCGTGTGAAATGTTCTGCTCCTTTTCTGGCTGACCACATGTAGTGGAGTTGATTCCCCTGGTAGTATTGCGACGAAGAAACCCACCTGTCAGATTGCTTTCTAAAGTCGCTTTGCCTGCGCTACCATTACAACGGTTGATCACGAATACTATCACATGCTCTTCCCAATATCCCATTGGTTGTAAAGAAATCGTGATGCAGATTGAAAAATCGCAACCAACTCTTAACTACTTCATATCCCCTATTCCTCATCCTTTCTTCGATAATGAGTCTGAATGCTTAGATTTTTCAACGCGAAGCAGAAACGTAATTATTCAGGCCTCCTCTCTCTTGCGCTGTCCCCGGTGGGGTGAGAGAGAAGGTGGGGACCACTATTGCATCCCCAGATGCGCGGTCCTGCACCCTGCCAAGTGGCCTGCAAGGTCCCTTGGTTACGTAGAAACGCATAAAAACGATATCGTCAAGTATTCTTGGAAAATGAGGCTTTACAATGCGCTTAACACCTCGTATGTTACTGAGTGCTATGCTCTCGCTACTGGTTATCCTGGCAATCGGGCTGGGTCTTGTTGTTACCGTAAAAAAAGCGGCACATGCCACCAGTCCAAGCATAACGCTCTCGCCAGCATCTGGCGCTCCCTCTACGAACGTTACCGTCAATGGGACAGGTTTCACAGGCGGCGAGGCCATTACTATTAATTTTGATGCAACGCAGGTTGGAACAACGACTGCTGGTAGTAATGGAGCCTTTGCAACGAGCTTCGCTGTACCAAGCACAGCACAGACGAATAATCATACTGTACAAGCAGTTGGCTCAACAAATGACAGCGCTGCTGCATCATTTCTTGTACCGGCGTACTGGCCCACAATTGGCTTCGATGCCCAGCATGACCATTTCAATGCTGTTGAAAATATAGTTAGTACCACGAATGTATCTCAACTCGTACCAGAATGGCCCCCGGCGGCTACTAAGCCGGGACTTTCTTCTGAACCTGTAGAGGCTAATGGGCTTGTGTATGTTGAGGTATCTTCCACACCTGGGGTTGTTTATGCCTTTAACGCAAACACGGGCGCAGTGAAATGGTTCTATCAAATTCCCAATGTCGCTCCCGCAAACACCTATAGCTTCGGATCGAACAGCGTGGCAGTCGATACCATGAATGGCGTTGTTTTCGCGGCAGCAGGCATAAGTACAGGCCAAACCCCAGGTGGCTTACTTTACGCATTTAACGCCGCCAAGGGAGGCGCCCCCTTCTGGACGACATCTCTTGGGAGCGCAAGCACTTCACCAGTAGTTACTTATGAGACTATCAACAGTACTCTCACTCCTGTCGTCTATGTTGGCACAGTAGATAAGTCGTTTTATAAAATCAATGGCACGAATGGTTCCATCATCTGGTCAGCAGCGATTGGGGGCGTAACCGATGCTCCGTCAATTGCGAATGGGCAGGTCTTTGTTGGCTTGACGAGCAACAGGGTACAAGTATTAGACAGTGCGACAGGTAAACTTCTCTGGTCAAGACCCACTGTTGGTAAAGTCACCGGTCAGACTGTCGTAAGCGGCGTTTTATATATCAGTACCATGGCTCCAGCCAGTTCAAGTGGACCAGATGTATATGCTGTCAATACCACGTCGACTCCGCCCAATAAACTACTATGGGAATATCCCGACCCCAGCGTCGCAAACGACGGGGTGAGTTATAGCAGTGTGGCAGTGGCAAATGGCAACGTCTACGTTGGTTCAGGCGGTCCTGCGGCAACCAGTGGATTTTCTGTATTCGCTGCGGCAGGATGTGGTCAAGGCATTGTAGTATGTGCTCCCACCTGGTCAGCAGCCAACGGGGGGAGTAGCACCAATCTGACCGTAGCCAACGATGTAGTTTACGCGGCCTTCAGCGACAATACCTTGAGGGCTTTTGATGCAACCGGAGTTACGGGATGCAGTGGTGGAACATGTTCTTCCCTT
This sequence comes from Chloroflexota bacterium, assembly GCA_046726655.1. Classification (GTDB taxonomy): domain Bacteria; phylum Chloroflexota; class Ktedonobacteria; order Ktedonobacterales; family Ktedonobacteraceae; genus DATMNR01. The sequence continues at coordinate 2,844 of JBKPAZ010000011.1, read as the reverse complement.
TGGACCAACAACGGTTCATCAGCATACGGTTACGGCATAGCTGTGGTCAACGGAGTAGTTTACGTTGGCACAGTTAGTGGCGCGTTAAACGCATTCTTTATCTATGTACCATCTGGAGCACCAACGATTTCGCTGACAGGACTCTATAATCCTGTTGCTGGAGTTGCATCTGGGCCACCTACGTCAACCATCATCATCAGCGGTCAGAACTTCGGAGATGCGGAGAAAGTCACTATTACCATGGGCACAACCAAGGCTACGGCTCAAACGACCGCTGGCGCATTTTCGACTACACTTACCATACCTGGCACAACCCTACCTGCTACCTATACGGTAAACGCAGTAGGCGGTACCAGCGGACGGACAGCCCAGGCACCATTTCTCGTGCAAACAAACTGGCCCAACTTCGGCTTCGACCCGCAGCGCAGCCATTACAACCCTTATGAGAACATTCTCACTACATCAAATGTAAACAGCCAGAGCCTGCACCTGAAGTGGTCGTACAGCACGCTGAATAAGGTCGCTACCTCGCCAGCAGTCGCAGACGGTTACATCTATATCTCCTCGGTTGACCACAAACTCTATGCATTGAATGCCAAAACTGGCAGGAGACAGTGGTACTTCGATGCGAAAAATCCTAGCTATGGTTCCCCGACGGTAGCAAACGGCGTGGTTTATATACTTACTTATAACTACACGCTACATGCGTTTAATGCCGCGACCGGAGCAAGGTTATGGAGCGCAGTGATAGGCAATGCAAAACTTGGTTACCCAAACCAGTCTTCGCCAGTAGTGGTCAATGGCGTCGTTTATATTGGTTCAGGAAATGATTACCTCTATGCGTTTAATGCTACCAATGGCACCTTCCTGTGGAAAGCAGCGACAGGTGGCCCCATCAATTCTTCACCAGCGGTAGCGAATAGCGTGGTCTACATAGGTTCAACAGATGGCAATTTGTATGCATTCGATGCTACTTCAGGCGCACAACTGTGGGCAGCCTCCACAGGTAGTTCCATCATGGCAACACCTGCTGTAGTGAATGGAAATGTATACATCGGCTCAACTGATGGCACATTCTATGAATTCAATGCGTCTGGATGTGGCAGCGCTACCTGTTCCCCACTCTGGACCTATGCCACTGGGAATCAAATCTTCTCCTCGGCGGCTGTGGCAAACGGTGTGGTCTACGTTGGCTCGAATGATGACAAATTGTATGCATTTAACGCTGCTGGATGCGGTAACGTGACCTGCCCGCCAACGTGGACAGCATCTGCAGGCAATACGCTGAGCGCTGCCATCAATTCCTCACCATCCGTGGCTAATGGAGTAGTATACGTCGGATCAAACAATGGCAATCTGTACGCGTTCAATGCTGCTGGGTGCGGAAATAAGACCTGTTCGCCAATCTGGACCTATACAACCGGGGGTCCGGTCAAATCCTCGCCCGCAATTGCCAATGGTTACATTTACTTTGGCTCGTATGACTTCAAGGTCTATGCGTTTGGCATTTGACCGGATCAATCCACCTGCATGAGTGACCTCTGCTCAATCCAGGTAAACGCTAACTACCTGGTATACAACGTAGTCAGAGGGGGAGCTATCTACAATGATAGCTCTCCCTCCGATTTTTATAGCTGGGGTATAGCTTTTGACCTGGCAACTCCGAGTCAAACAGATAGACAACTTTCAGTCATTAAACTATTAAGGTGTCGCTGTTGGGGATGGGAGCACTCCATTTACGAGATACTGCTGGATTAACCACCCATCACCTGCCATCGGCTTACTTGACCCACAGACAAATGGGGGAGTGGTGTAGAGTGTGGTCGGTGCGTAAGTAATGTATTTCTGATCGGTGAACATCTGTCCCCAGGTAAAGGCAAAGGTAGTCCAACTGATCTTCTGTCCACTGGCATTTTGCCCATCCATATAGGAAAGGAAGCTGTCGACCAGCACAGTTGCCTCATCGGCTGTCAGGCTACGTGTACCGGTCACATCCTCACATCTAGTGAGATACGTCGTATTTATTGAAAACTCCCATTCACCGATAAAGATGGGAACTTCCTTGCTGAGATTGCCAAATTTCCCATCCCAGAACGGTGCCGAGCGGGGCGTACCACCGGCGGGTACGAAATACTCATGTACCGAGTACACGATATTCGGATTCGACGCATTAGCAGGATCTTGCAGGAAATTGCAATGTGGGGTTGCATGAGGGCAGTCAGTCTCAAAACTCAGAAACGAATTTGATGCCGGCTCCGCAATAATGATCTGGTTGGCTCCATGTGAACGAATTGTGTTTATCAGGTTCTGCATGCCGGCAACGGTGTAGGTTTTCTGCACGCCCCCTGGGGTCGTGTAGTTAATGACTCCACCATTCATCCAGAATGTCCAATCCGACTCGCTCATATTCGTTGCCTGCTTATTGTTGACATGCGGCTCATTGTAGAGATCAAACATGACCATTGGATTATTTTTAAACGCCGTAGCTACAGCTTGCCAGTAGTTCACCGCCAGTGGTGTAGGCATGGCCCAGCCGCTTGGTTCTTTCTGAGAGGGTGGTAATCCTGACGATATTTCTTCGTGCATGGAGAGGACAACGTAGAGTCCTGCTTGATTGGCTTGAGCCACGATGCTCTGTAGTGTCTGGATGTAAGCTGTAGGGCCCCCAGTCCATTTCTGCCAGATATAGTCCGAGGTGGCAATGCGCACCGTATTCATATGCCAGTTATTGACCATCACATCAAATGTCGCGCTATTCAGATGATTGAATGCTAGATGATCAGCGGTAGTAGCATATGTGCTATACCGATCAAGGGTACTCTGGATATGTGCTCCCCGTAAGAC
>JBKPAZ010000010.1:0-11155 GCA_046726655.1 Chloroflexota bacterium | reverse complement strand
ACGAAACCAGAGATAAAGATGAATAAAATGGAAGAGTTATGGGCTTTCTTACACAATCCACAGATGTCTCACGACAAGGCGCCGTATTCTGAGCCATTTTCGTATCCACAGCAAGCAAATAAATTCAAGGCTCTACCATGTCATTGGAAGAAACGAGGGACATTGTTCATACTTTACTTATGAAATGGTTAAAGTCGTTCCCATATCTGTGAATTATGGGAACTTCAGTCCAAATTACCAAATGTACAACTGTGTATCTATTATGCGCAGAAGCTACAAAACTGTATCAGGCTACCCTAATAGTTAAAGATAGTGTTACCAGAGATTAGATTAGACGTTCTATATAAGATCAGGTGTGCCTTCTACTCGATTCCCGACATCTATAAAAGGGGTTGGTGCTACCGACCACTCTAGTGGCTCGTCTCTTTTGAAGGCGATTGCAATGATTGTAACAACAATTGTGTTGTGCATTCTCGCTCTAATAGTGGAAGGAGTTCTGCCTATGATAGCTGCAATCGCTATTAATTTGGCTTCTCACTTTGCTATAGTGGTCGGGAGTCGGGTAGAGGGTATAGCTCTATAACTATGGATATGGAAAACACGCTCCATTTCAAAATTCTAACAAGATTCAGTATACATTCAAATATTCATCTTCACAGGGTAAGTGAGAGGCTTCATTGCTTAACAATAGAAAGAGGTGTTTAAGGTGGATTTTGTAGAGTGGTGTGATGTTGTTCTTATCAAGCTGATCGAAGCTAGTAGTCAGTCCAGATTGTTATTGACGATAGGATAGAGATCATTGAGCTTGTCACGAGCATCATTGGAAGTGAAGCGCCACGAGATGGTGCAGCGCTGAGCATTGCGTTCGGCCTCCAGCGTGGCGATGCGCTGGCGCAACACTTGCATGCTTTCCACCCGGCGCGCCAAACACCCTCGCGCAAAGATACTGATCTCGATCTCGGCCATGTTCAACCAACTGCCATGTTTGGGCGTGTAGTGGAACTCGACCCGTTGCAAAATCCGCCGGGCCTCTGCAGGCTCAAAGGCTTCATACAGAGCCGCAGCGGTATGCGTGTTCAGGTTATCCTGCACGATGCGCACGTAGTCGGCGTGTGGATACACAGCATCGACCAACCACTGAATGCAGTGGGCGTAGTCGATCTTGGTGCGGTGCTCGGTCATCTCCACATGACGCCAGCCCGAAAGCGGCTCAACGAAGAAAAACAGATTGGCGGTGCCCAAGCGCTCATACTCGTAATCACTGCGCTCAGGACGGCCTGGCTCCATCGGCTCAGGGGGCCGGACGTCTGCCTCGGGTGCGACGAGCTTTTCGTCAAAGCAGACACTGGGATAGCGTGGATCGTACTCTTCCTCGTAGAGGTCCAGCACATCCTCCATCGCCGCAACAAACTCCGCTCCTACGGCTGGGATGCACCACTGCTCGTGTTGCCAGGGCTTGAGTTCGTTTTTTTGAGTAACTGGCGAATGGTTTCCGGCGAGATGGACTCCACAAAGCCCAGTTCGACGGCTTTTCCGGCCAACAAGCGGACGGTCCAATGGTCGTGGCCCGTAGGTGCAGAACTGCAGGCGATGGCGATCAGATGGGCGGCTTGTCCACCAGTCAAGGCCTGGCGATATCGCTGTTGTCGCTTGTCGTGCAGCACGGCCTCCAATCCGCCTTCCAGGTACAACTGCCGCACACGAATGGCGGTGTTGCGACTGATGTCGAAAGCCTGGCAGATGTGCTGGTCGGTCCAGCCCTCGGCGGCTTTGAGCAACACTCGCGCTCGGGTAAAGGTTCGGGCATTGGCTTTGCCCTCATGGATGAACGTCTGCAACGAGGCTCGATCGGTTTCGGGCAACGTCACTGGAATGGGATGCTTCATAGGAGGCTCCTTGCTTTTCCATGATCATCTCACTCCTGTCAATATCAAAATGGACTGACTACTAGTCGAAAATCTCAAACTTCACGAGGAATTGGTATTGACGAACGTTTTCTTGCCTCTCACCTCTTTGATGTGGATATTCTGAATCAGCCCAGTTTTCAAGAATCCACAACCTTTCGAGCGATGTCGAATGCTTTAAGTCGATTACAACAACAAGGTCTGGTTGAAAGAAGCCCATATTGGAAAGTGACCAGAGGAGGTAGAGCATATGCAGATGATACCATCCCCCTATGGGAAGCTATTTGTCAGGAACCGCTGGAGGACGAATCTCGTCAAGTGCTTCAAGCAATTAACTTCCTGAGTGTGTATACTGCTTCTGACCATGCATGGCTTGGTCAGGTTTCTCGTGAGATGCTTGTGGCCCAATTAGGATCGCCTGATGATATTCATTTCCTTATTTCTGTAGTCGAAGAACTGATGGAGTGGGGATATATTACTGGCCAAATCTTTATGGGAGGTCACATGCAGCTTTCCGTAACATATCGTGGCTTGGTATGGGAGTCTCGACGCGGGCTTACTCTGGAAACCAAATTTATCGATGATCTAGTTGCGGAGTGGGAAACAACAAGCGTTGATTTCAAGCAATACCTCTATATTAAGACGGTGGAACAGAAAGCGGAATTCATTAAGGATGTTCTGAGTCTTGCTAACACGAAAGCCAGTGGTCGTCGATGGATGATTATTGGCTTTAACAACAAAACGCATGATTATTGTTGCCCTCCAAATGCTGAATTAAACCAGGATGACTTCGAGCGCCTTATTGACGAGTATACAAATCCACATGTAGATGTGAAGTATGTGGTTGTAGAATATAGCAAAGGGCTCGTTGGGAAATTAGAGGTATTGCGAGACCCTCAAAAGCTACCTTACTGTGTAGCGAAATCACTAGGTGACAAATTAAAAGGCGACAAAAAACAAATCTTCAAAGGGCAAATCTTTGTTCGTCATGGCTCACAAGTGGTTGTAGCAAGAGGGGCTGAACGAAAAGCACTATTAGAAGAGAGCAAACAGTATCATAGAATTCCTTGAGCTTTACAAGCTTATCAAACTCTTCTACAATTCAAAACATACCAATCACTAATTGCATTTCTGCAAAGTATCCCTAATGGGGAATTCTGAGTATCTTATCACGAGCAATAGATGAAAATTTAGAGTATATGCTAAGTCTTGGGTAAAATGAAACAACAGGCCTAAAGAACAACGAAACATTATTAGCTTAGCAAAGTAAACCGGAAGAGACTGTGCTTTTAGTTTTGATTTACAACTTATTTAGCAGGGGAATAATGTTCAGTCGGTTTTAAAGTGGGAAAAGGAGACTGTATAATAATTTGTGTCAATGGTCAGAGCCTGAACCATTGACAATGCACTCGTGCAGAGTAAAGAGACTTTTTCGAGATGAAAGGAGCATGCCATGCCAAGAGCAGACGACTTCTACCAGACACTAGAGCAGGTGAGGACAGCCAATCAGCACTTCTTGGCGGGGGATTCCGCGCCCTACAAAGCGTGTTGGTCGCACACCGACGATGTGACTATTTTTGGTGGCTGGGGTGCCTATGAGAAAGGCTGGCAGCAAGTCGGCCCTCGCTTGGACTGGGCCGCAGCCCGCTTTCTTGAAGGACAAAGGACCATTGAACTGCTCTCAATGGCCTTGAGTGGGGACCTGGCCTATACAGTCTGGATCGAAAGAGGCGAGACGCGTGTGGTCGGCAGTGACGAGTTACGTCCGAGCGGCCTGCGCGTCACGCACATCTTTCGCCGTGAAGAGGGCGCCTGGAAGGTCATCCACCGACACGCCGATGCCATCATGGAAAAGATCGAAGCCACGGCGGTCTCGCGCCAGTAGGGCTCGCAAGGGCGGAGCCGTTGTTACCCTCCAGAAAGGAACACAGCATGACCATTCGACGCGAACTCATTGACGAACTGCTCAAAGCGTATAAGACCCCCAGGACATTCTGGGCGAGGGTGGGCTGCTCAAAGAACTGACCAAAGCGGTGATTGAACGCGTGAGCAGGAAACGGAGTTGGACACGCATCTGGGCTACCCCAAATATGGACGCAAGGGCAACGCGACAGGCAACAGCCGCAATGGGTCGAGTCAGAAAACGCTCAAAGGAGAGCAGGGACACCTTGACATCGAGGTGCCTCGTGATCGGCAAGCTACTTTCGAGCCCCAGCTGGTCAAAAAGGGTCAAACGCGCTTAGAGGGTTTTGATGAGAAAATCCTGGCTCTGTATGCGCGCGGCATGACCACCCGCGACATCCAAGCGCAACTGCAAGAGTTGTATGGCGTGGAAGTCTCGCCGACCCTGATTTCCAATGTGACCGAGGCGGTCATGGATGAGGTGCGCCAATGGCAGACGCGTCCTTTGGAGCCAGTCTATCCGATTGTCTACGTGGATTGCCTGATGGTCAACGTGCGCGAGAACCAGCGTGTGATCAAGAAAGCGCTCTATCTGCTGCTGGGAGTGGACTTGAACGGACAGAAGGAACTCCTGGGCATGTGGATTGCCCAGACAGAAGGAGCCAAGTTCTGGTTGTCGGTGCTCACTGAATTGCAGAACCGCGGGGTCAAAGATATCTTCATTGCGTGCGTAGATGGACGCACTGGCTTACCCGAAGCGATTGAGACGGTCTATCCGCAGACACGGGTGCAATTGTGCATGGTGCATTTGGTGAGAAACTCGTTGCGCTACGTGTCGTACAAGCGCATGAAAGCAGTGGCGAGCGATCTCAAGGCGATCTACTCAGCCAGCACCGAGACCGAAGCCGAATTCAATCTGGGCCTGTTTGCTGAGACATGGGATGCGCTCTATCCCAGCATCAGCAAATCCTGGCGAGCCCACTGGACGCGCGTGATCCCGCTGTTTGCCTTCCCAGGGGACGTTCGTAAGGTCATCTACACCACCAATGCCATTGAGTCGGTCAATATGACGCTTCGGAAGGTGACACGCAATCATCGCATTTTTCCCTCCGATGAGGCGGTCTACAAGGTCGTCTATCTGGCCATGCGCAATATTGCGAAGAAGTGGACGATGCCGATCCATAACTGGAAACCAGCACTCAATCAGTTTACCGTGGAATTCGCGGAGCGGTTCCCACATGACCAAAAGCTATTTACACAAAACACTTGACAGACTCGGGAAAAGTTTATTCCTTACTGTCCACAGCATTTCTTCAACTTCTTTCCGCTCCCGCAATAGCATGGTTTGTTTCTATCTCGGCCTTTCATGGCTGCTGATCTTTCAGGCTCGACTGGGTATTCCTTTTCTTTGCCTGCATGTTTCGTGATATTGGTCAAAAAACCAGTCTCCTGCTGAAGAAGGCGCGCGTCTGCCAGTTGTTCTTCTGTCCAGCCTCGTGCATCTATATACAAAGCGTCTTCAGACCGGTGATCGGCATTCAAATCATTTTCAGTTGCAATACCAACGATATCCAAAGCTTGCGGGTAAAGCGCTTTCGTGCATCTCATATATGCTTCTAGTACATCCCGTCGTCCTTCACGGTACGCTTCATAGGACATCCCGTCAAGATGGGGAAGTATGAGAAACACAAAGTATGGATCGCCCAAACCAGATGGCTCAATTACTCGTACTTGTCTCATTGTAGAAGGAGTTTTTTCGACCAGGTCAACAAGTGACTGGGCTAAAAATCGTCTTCTTGTGCGTGGTTCGCGTGCAAGAAAACGAATGTTGCGCTCTGAATGTTCTACGCCTTGCGGGAATGTATAGTACTGCGTGCCTCCCAGTATATGAGTGTTAAACTGCTCAATGAGTCCATCCCAAACATAACTTATATGGTTTGCCTTTTGCTGGGCTTTATACTCTCTGCTTTCGATAAATTCATCCCATAAGCCCTCCTGAATGAATATTCCATTTGCATCAGGAGGGATGATAAAGTCGTGTTCTCCGTCTGTATTGATATCCCTCAAATAGTACGCCAGCAGTTCCTCTTCACCTGTGGCAAAAACTTTCGTGCCACCGGTCATAAACCGCTCTTTCTTTGTCAGATATTGAACAAAGTCTGTTATGGTGTCCAGTGTTCTCATGACGATCTCCAAAGAGGTGTCGTCAAAAACATGAACAAAACCTTTGGCTGGATCAATCTGTCCGATTGTAAAGAGCTGGGTGCGTTTCGTATCTGATGTACCTACCAAGGTAGAGTCCATCATCAGACTGCCGCTCCCTCCGTACATGGCCCTACATTTTTCTGAGGCACCGTGAGCCACAATGATATGGTGGAAGATAGCAGATGACATGTCAGGAAGCGGATAGGGAAAGCGTTGTGTGCAAGCTGCATCAGTAAAAAGGCGCTGCGGATAGGATTTAATCCAGTGTTCAGCTCCCCAAATCTGCTCTGCTGATTTCTGAACTGCACGTCTGTACCATCTGCGCCAATTTAATTCCTCGTCCTTTCCATCTGGATAGACACAATCTTTATCTGAAAAAATGAGGATGTGGTTTTCTAACACCACAAGGAGATCGCACACTTCCTTGCCTACTTTTGCGCTTGGATTGTCAAGCTGATCGCGGTAGACTCCGGCATAGCTCCAAAGTGATAAAAATGAGTGATCGCACAGTCGCTTCAGATAGCGCTCGGCAGTTGTTGTTCCATCGCCGCGATGGATGGAGGATTGTGTGCGCGTAACCAAACGCCCAAGACCCTTTCACATGTTCCGTCACTGATGGATGAGAAGATAGGTAGATCATAAGCTCATGCTAACTGCTTGTCAACTGGTTTGGTACCCTACTTTCAACATTTCTTGGGATTGTTGGTACTTGGCCAGGGGGATCTGCCATGGAGACTTGTTGACAGAAGTGTGTAGTATTACCCTACTCAAAACCATGTGTTAAAGAGATGATAGTTATACTCTCGTTATTGAGAGCGGTGCATGGAAGATGAACTCAGTCTGTGAAATTCTTCTGAATTTTGGCTGATGTATTTGGTAAAATGAAAGGTATAGGGCTTCACAACCACAGCAGTTGAAGAAACACCATTCTCTTCTTTTGTTCCCGTAAGGGCCCATTCTCGGGACTTATCTCCATCCGCTTGAGCGCAATCGCCTATGCGTCCGGTACAATAGAAGCGCCGTTGTGACGTGTTATAGGAACCAGTTTTTCATAACGTGCTCGATTGACACCGGAACAAAAAATAGGCATAGTTCAAGTATGACAACACCTTCGCCGCACACAACGCTTAAGGCCTCATTAGACCAGTTTATCCGCGAACTGGACAAAAGCCCTTTGACCATTCAGGCCTATCGCACAGATATCCAGCAGTTTATCACCTGGCTCTCAGAGAATGACGTGACGGTCGTTCGAGCGCACCACGTGATCAAAAGTCATATCGATGAATATCTGAAGTATCTCGCGAACAAAGGGCACACTGGCACGACACGCTCCCGAAAGCTGGTTTCCATGCATATGTTTTTTACCTATCTGGTAAAAGAAGGCGTTATCTCACACTCCCCTACCGCAACAATTAAGAGACCTCGTAGTGAGGGCAAACCAAAACACGTTTTACGACCCGATGAGTTCAGGAGGATGGTAGCCGCAGCAAGAGGAAGTCCCAGGGATTATGCTCTCCTTCAGCTTTTGTTACAGACAGGTATCCGGGTGAGTGAGTTAATTGCAATTCGTATACCGGAACTGGACCTGGAGCATAAAACGCTAACCATTCATGGCAAAGGACATAAGAAACGCGTGCTCCTTCTTGAGAAGAAAGCCCTGCAAACCTTACAATCCTATCTTACAGTACGGCCCAAGACCACCGATCAACATCTCTTTTTAAACTACCAGGGTAAAGGCCTCAGTATAGGCGGAGTGCGAAAAATGATAGAGAAGTATGTCAAACGTGCTGGTATTACAAAAAAGATCAGTTGTCATGGCCTACACTACACCTGCATCACCAATAGAGCAACGTCAGGGATGCTTGCCTTCTGCTTGAAAACACCTCGCAGACATGAACGCTTGAAAACGTCAAAGAAATATCTGCCTTTTGGCACTGAGGAGCTACGAAAACTGATGGAGTTTACCAGCCTCTGAAGCATTACACCCACTACCCAATGGCAACTGAGAACTCCTTCCGTGTCCTACATTTTTCAGAACTATGCGCTAGACTTTCAAGTGCCAGGCTTGTTTGAATTGCCTTCATACCTATAGCTTTGTTGACTTCAAAAGAACCTACAGAAAGTGGACCAATTTTTTAAGGATTCAACGCCCGTTTTTAACTGACGTGTGCTCATTTCTTTTCGAAGTGACTGTAAAATGCTCTCTTATGACTTTTCCCCAGTTACGGTGAAATTTTTCACTTTAGAAATGGGTAATTTCGGGAGTTTCGTGCTCATTCAATTCTAACTGTTACGATGGAAATCTCATGCTTCGCGCCCCACGATACCTTCAGTCGATTGACATCTGATTTGGATGAAGAACTAAGGGACATTTCACTATACTATCAACGAGCAACAAGTTGCTCTAGTTTTCTGCTGGTAATAAAGTTACGTATGGTAGCTCTATTGACCCCCATGAGCCGGGCAATGGCGCTATAGGAGACCTTCATATGGAGCAGTTCAATAATATCGTCCTCTTTTCCGGTGAGTTTTGTGACTGTTGAAAGCCGTCCTCTTGGCCGTCCGAGTTGAGTCCCCTCAGATTTTTTACGGGCCAGAGCCTCTTTGGTACGGGATGAGATCATAGACCGTTCAATCTCAGCAGAGAGGGAAAAAGCAAAGGCCAGGACCTTCGAATTAATATTATTACCGAGTTCATACCGTTCTTTGACCGTAAAAACCTTCACGTCCTTTTCCATAAGCTGATAGAGGATACTCATGACTTCCATTAAACTTCTTCCTAAGCGGGAAATTTCTGAGACAATGAGAATATCATTTGCCATCATTCGTTGAAGAAGCGGACCGAGTTTTCGTAAGCGCGCCTTTTTCACCCCGGTGACGGTCTCATCTTCCCATTCATCTATTTGTAGCCGTTTCTCATCGGCGAACTTTAAGATTTCAAAGCGCTGGTTTTCTGTCGTCTGTTTGTCTTTTGAAATGCGGACATATGCATAAATCATGATAAATTTTCTCCTGTCTAAGAAAAGGTCTCTATACCATTAATTTACACAATTTTTGATCAAAAGAAAAGGGGGTTTATAGCGACAATTTTTGCTCAGGAAAAACGGTCGTTTAATATCAGCAACAGGGAGAACGAAGAGGTAATAACATTCAATCAGTGAGCTTTGGGTATCTTTCTTCATTTTCAACGAAGGATAATGGTTGACCCAAAGCCTGCACAGTTCACATTTTGTTGCTGTTTTTGCAGTGAAAACTAATGGGTTACTAGGCATTGATGCAAGAATTACAACGAAAACTCGGTAATACTAATCTGGGACTTATCATCATCAGGATGCAAGTGATGAAAGAGCATCAACAACCGATGCCAAACGGGCTTGGATGTAGGGCCGCAAGCTATGCTGAAGTCACTTAAGATACCGGACACAGTGACCATTGAAAAGGCGTTCTCCACGGTCATGCGTTCATTCTCTATGCCTTTGGCATAAAGATTCAAATTGGCTGGAATGCCGTCCTTGCACCGCAAGCTGAAGTCGCTTGTAAAGTGATACTTTGCATTGCACTCATTGCGCTCGACAAGCTCCTGCTGTGAAAAGATGATAGAATAATCATCAGTTAACATACCTCAAGGCAAGCAAAAAACCGGGGAGCGCAAAGTTTTTCATGCATTACTTACCCACGGGCACGGTCACCTTCCTCTTCACAGATATCGAGGGGTCAACGCGACTACTCCAACAGTTGGGTGATCGCTATTCCATGGTACTTGAAGAGTGCCGACGCTTACTGCGGACAGCATTTCAAGAGTGGAACGGTCACGAGGTCGATACGCAGGGAGATGCTTTCTTCGTGGCCTTTGCGCGCGCCAAGGATGCCGTATCGGCAGCGGTTGATGGCCTGCGTGCGCTGGCTGTTCACCCCTGGCCAGATGACGTGGTGGTGCGCGTGCGTATGGGCTTGCATACAGGTGAGCCACAGCTATCCTCAGAAGGCTTTGTAGGGATAGATGTTCATCACGCGGCACGCGTGATGAGTGCCGGGCATGGCAGTCAGGTGCTGCTTTCTCAAGCAACACGCGATCTCGTAGAACATCAACTGCCGGATGGAGTGAGTCTGCGAGATATGGGTGAGCACCGCTTAAAGGACTTACAACGCCCTGTCCATCTCTTCCAATTAGTTATTGCAGGCTTACCTACCGATTTTCCTTCTCTGAAGACCCTCGATGCCTATCCCAACAACCTTCCGATCCAACCGACTCCACTGATTGGACGTGAGAAGGAAGTAGCGTCCCTGGGACAACTCTTACGCCGCGTAGATGTACGATTGGTGACCTTGACGGGTCCTGGAGGTACCGGTAAGACTCGCCTGGCCTTGCAGGTAGCAGCGGAATTGAGCGCCCTTGAGTGGCGTGGTATCTATTTCGTGGATCTGGCCCCCGTGAGCGACTCCACACAGGTCATTCCGACCATTGCCTCGACACTCGGCTTGCGTGAAGAGCGTGGTCGATCTCCTCTGGAGTGCCTCAAGGAGGAAGTAGGCCAGAACCGGGTGCTGCTGCTGCTGGATAACTTTGAGCAGGTGCTAGATGCGGCAGTGCAAGTGTCAGAACTGCTCGTGGCCTGCCCACAACTCAAGATAATGGTGACGAGTCGAGCAGTGTTGCGAGTGCGCGCTGAGCAGGAGTTCGCCGTACCCACGCTCACGCTCCCGGATTCAGGGCAGATGCCGGGTCTCGAGGCGCTTATACAGTACGAAGCGATAGTGCTGTTCGTGCAAAGGACTCAGGCGGTTGCGCCCGAATTCCGGTTGACAGATATGAATGCCCCAGCCGTTGTGGAGATTGTCAGGCGCTTGGACGGACTACCCCTGGCTATCGAACTGGCAGCCGCGCGTATGAAACTTCTCTCGCCGGAAGCATTGCTTGCGCGCTTGAATCGGCCGCTGCAGGTGCTGACGAGGGGAGCGCGTGATGTCGCGGCACGCCAGCAGACACTACGCAATACCATCGAGTGGAGCTATAACCTCTTGGATGCGCAGGAACAAGAACTCTTTCGCCGGCTCTCGGCCTTCGTTGGCGGCTGTACGCTGGAGGCGATAGAGGCGGTCAATGATACTCTTGGTAACGCAACAGGATTGATCCTGGATATTGT
>JBKPAZ010000009.1:0-10520 GCA_046726655.1 Chloroflexota bacterium | reverse complement strand
CGTGGAACACAACGCGCAACAGCGCAGAAAGAAGAGATCATGGAACACAATTTGCAACCATCGAAACATAGGACCAGCCGCCGTTCCTTTTTGCGCAAGGGACTGGTGGTAGGAGGAGCGGGAACTCTCGGCGCCGGGCTGTTGGCCGGTGGGTTGCCGGCCTTCGTCGAAGCAAGTGGCGGTCTCACAAAGGGAGACGCGGCTATACTCCGGTTCCTGTCGGCGGCCGAAATCCTGGAAACCGATCTGTGGCAACAATACAACGAACTGGGAGGCGTCCAGGACAGCGAAGTCCCAGGGGGAAGCGGCAGTGCCGCCTACATCAAGGCCCTGCAAGTGCTGGATGGGGACATGCCGCAGTACATCCACGACAATACCGAGGATGAGTTCACCCACTTCACGTTCATCAACGCCTACCTGGTTGCGAAGGGCGCGGATCCCGTCAATCTGGATAAGTTTCGCACCTTGCCCAGCAGTAAAGCGACAGGCGCCCAGCAAATCGGACGGCTCACCAACCTCATGCAGCTCACCGTAGACACCAGTTACTGGACGAAGTACCGCAGCCGCACGCAGAACCCCGATTTCGGTGACACGTTACCACCAGCCGTCCCGGGTTTGCTGAAAGGGCAGTTTCCGGCCATTCCCAGAGACGATAACGACCTCGCCCCTGCTGACCACATCCAGGCGATCGCCAACACGGCGGGTTTCCATTTTGCGTTTATCGAGCAAGGTGGCACCAGCCTCTACCCATCGCTGGCGCAGCGGGTCACCCATCCGGAAGTGCTGCGCATCCTGCTCAGTATCGGCCCAACCGAGACAGCGCACTTTCAAACGTGGCTTGATAAGGCAGGCAATGCGCCTGCGCTGACCGACCCCACCAATGGGCTGGTGTTTCCGGACCTCAACTCCCCTCCTTTTGGCGGCGAGGACTTCCAGACCAACCTGATCATGCCCGAGCCAACCATCTTCCTGAGCCGCAAGTTCCCGCCCGTTTCGATCATTCGCCCGACCGAGACAGAGGGGGCAGCAATGGGCGCGGCCAAGGCCTTGACGGCCGACGGGCTGTTCATCGGCCAACCGCCGGAGTTCTTTGCAGTCCTACATCAACTGGCAGAGGAAGCAGATGCGGCCCGGCGCGGGTAATACCCTGACGAGCGATGCAGCCGTTGGCGCACGGACGAACGATGCTGCTGGAGCAGGGGCGCGGCATCCTGTCTCTCCCCTGCCTACCTGCACAAGCGGGAGCAAGTCCCTCACAGAAAACGGGCTAGGAAGCCACGTCCTTTTAAGGCGGGGATGAATAGCCCGCCGCAGCGGCACATGCTTAAACGTTTGTTCGTTCAACTGCTTTCCTTCCTTGGTATGCCGTTGAATATCTGATACAATAAAGGGTATGAAAACGGTGATTACGGCTAAGCTCAAACTGCAGACGACCCCTGAAGAGTTCGCTGCATTGCGTGCCATTCTTCCCTACACGGGCTATGACGAACACATTGCGCTTATTCGGCAGTGTGCTCATATTGGAGTCCAGACACAAGCCCCCAGCATTCATGCGGGGGTATTTGACTTGTCTACGGAGGGAAGGGCAATGGATAGCATAGAAAACCAGGCGGGGAGAAACATGGACGCGAAACACAATACAGACGAAGGAGAAATGGCAGAACTCTGGCCATCGTTGCCGTATGAAGGATGGAAGGAGACGCTTGATACACTTCACATGTGGACGCAGGTCGTCGGGAAGGTCAGGATGGAGCTAAGTCCATTTGTGAACCACTGGTGGCATGTAACGTTCTATGTCACGGCGCGTGGGCTGACAACGTCTCCCATTCCCTATAAAGGCAGCACATTTGAAGTCGATTTTGACTTCATCGGTCACAACCTCTTCATTCAAACCAGCGAAGGCACCTCAAAGGCCATGCCGCTAATACCACGCTCAGTCGCTGATTTTTACCGCGAGTTTATGGAAGCCTTGCGCTCCCTCAAGATCAATGTGACCATCAACACGCTGCCAAGTGAAGTGACAAATCCCATCCGATGTGATGAAGATTATGCGCATGCTTCTTATGATCCGGAATACGCCAACCGCTTCTGGCGTATCCTCGTACAGACGGATCGAGTCTTGAAAGCATTCAGGTCCCAATTTCTCGGCAAGAGCAGCCCTGTCCATTTTTTCTGGGGCAGCTTCGACCTGGCGCTGACCGTATTCTCCGGTCGGAGCGCACCCGAACGCCCGGGCGCGGATCGCATGACGCGCGAAGCCGCCTCGCATGAAGAGATCAGTTGTGGGTTCTGGCCCGGCAATGAGCGTTTCCCGGCCCCGGCATTCTACGCCTATACCTATCCGGAGCCGCCTGGACTCAAGACGGCCGCGATTCGCCCGGCTGCGGCGTTCTACAGTCAAGAGCTGGGGGAATGCTTGCTGCGCTATGATGACGTGCGGAGCGCTGACTCGCCTGAGCAGGCGCTGCTGGAGTTTTACCAGAGCACTTACGAAGCTGGGGCGACGCTGGCACAGTGGGATCGCGAGGCATTAGAGAGGAGAGTGGTATGAAAACGATCAGTCGTGAGGAGTTGAAGCAGAAGTTGGACCACAAGGAAGACTTTCGCCTGGTGATGGCGCTGGCAGAGTGGGCGTACCAGGCGAAGCATATTCCCGGTTCGATTCACTTCGCCACCATGCGGGAGGCGCTGCAATCGCTCAACAAAGAGGACGAGATTGTCGTGTACTGTTCTGATGAGAACTGCATCGCGAGTACCGCCCTCGGTCAATTGCTGGAGCGCAATGGCTATCCCCACGTGCTGCACTACGCGGGTGGACTCGCGGATTGGGAGCAAGCGGGCTATCCGTTAGAAGGCGAGTGGGTCAAGAACTAGCACTGGAGGTCAGGCATGGAAACATCGTGGCCAGTACGACCCGTCATCTACGAGATCAATACGTGGGTGTGGCTCAATGAATTGAGTCGGCAGAACAAACGTACCATCACCCTGAGCACTGTTCCGACGGAGCAGTGGGATGCGATTGCCTCGCTCAATGTGGACGCCGTGTGGCTGATGGGCGTATGGGAGCGAAGCCCCGAGGGAATTCGCATTGCGAACGAAAACGCGGGCCTGCAAGCCGATTTCCGCAACGCACTGCCGGACTATACCCCTGCCGATAATGTTGGATCGGGTTACTGCGTGCACAGGTACGTTGTGGATGAACACCTTGGCGGACCTGAGGGACTCGTCACAGCGCGGCAGATGCTTGCTCAGCGCGGCCTGCGCTTGATGCTGGATTTTGTGCCCAACCATGTGGCGCCTGATCACCCATGGGTTTTCGAGCATCCCGAATACTTTGTGCAAGGGACACGCGAAGATCTGGAGCGAGCGCCAAGCGAATTTTTTGAAGCAGGCGGAACGGTGATTGCCAACGGGCGTGATCCATACTTTGCGCCATGGCCAGATGTCGCGCAGCTCAACGCTTTCAGTCCATCCTTGCGCCAGGCGGTCATCGAGACATTGCATTCGATCGCCGGGCAATGCGACGGGATGCGCTGCGATATGGCAATGCTGCTGATCAACAGCATCTTTGAGCGAACATGGGGTAGGCGCGTAGGTGGGCCCCCGCCAGCAGAGTACTGGCGTGAGGTGATCTCTGCTGTGCGGTTGCAGCATCCCAACACGCTTTTTATGGCCGAAGCCTATTGGGACCTGGAATGGGACCTGCAGCAACTCGGCTTCGACTACTGCTACGACAAGCGGCTCTACGATCGGCTTGAACACGACAACGCGGAGAGCGTTCGACTGCACCTTACTGCTGGTCTCGATTACCAGGATAAGCTGGTACGTTTCATCGAGAACCATGACGAGCCGCGTGCGGCGGCAACGTTCTCGCCGGAAAAAGAACGCGTGGTAGCTCTGACGATGATGACACTGCCCGGAGCGAAACTCTTATACGAGGGCCAGTTCGAAGGACGACGGATCAGGCCGCCAGTTTTCCTGGCGCGCCGGCCGCTGGAACCCCTCGATACGGACTTGCAAGCCTTCTACCACAAGCTGCTTGCAGCGGTCAAAGAATCGGGACTTCGCGAGGGTGAATGGCATTTATGTGAACGCACGGGATGGCCCGACAACAGCAGCTATTTGAACCTGGTAGCGTGGTGCTGGAGCCAGGACGAGGCGCGTTACCTGGTCATCGTGAACCTATCGGAGTACCAGTCGCAAGCGCGCGTTCAACTGCCCTGGAACAACCTGGCCGGAAGGACGTGGCAGCTCACGGATGTGCTCAACGGCGATGTGTTCCAGCGCGATGGGAACGAGATGCACTTGATGGGCCTGTACGTGGATTTGCCCGCGTGGAGATTTTACTTCCTGCGCTTCAACGCTTCAACTACGTGAGATGCTTCTTATGAGCACAGGTGTTCTGTCCAGTAGTGATGGGTCTTGACAACAACCGTGATAACGTTTTTGATCTCCTTATCCAGGCTGAAGGCTGGCCCGGCGGGTAGAAATAGCACGCTTCCCTCACGCCGGACACAGACATTTTCAACCACAATGGCACGCAGTAACCAGAGCGCCATTTCCTCGTCTTCACATTTCAGGCCAACCCACCCCAATTTCTCACTACGTACGGTGGGCAACCCTGTGACCAGGCGCCACCCGCGCTCAATCTCGGCGACCACGCGCTCATAGTCATCCAGAGCTGCTTTGACTTCATCAGGAGGGACTGGCTCCAACAAGGTATCTCGATGCGGGGGACCTCCCGCCAGCGCCAGGTCACAGAAGCCGCTCCACATCTCATCCCAGGCCACCTGCCCGTCATCTGTGTAACGCATTGGAGCTGATCCCATCGGTGCGGCACTGACAACCTTCCCATTGCGATAGCGTGGCGGAAGGATAGGGCGACCGCGAGGGGCTGTTGCCCAATCGCCCGCCATGGGCTGGGATGTACCATTGTCGTGGCGATGGGGATGACTGGCATAGGGAGCCTTGGGATGAATGACGGTGTTGCATTCCCGCCAGTCCAACTCGACGACCTGGCCACCAACGATCGTGACCTCACTGGAGGGAGTACTCCAGGTGATGTAATCTCCTTCAGACAGCGCGAGAAAGAGAGCGGCGAACATTGTACGTCCGTTGGCCCTTCGTTCCAGGACAGCCGAATGTGTCCTCTGCGCATCCTTGCCTTTCGGGCTGACCTCGATTTCCTGACCAAGAAACTCTTCTCTGGTGTAAATAACCAGCGCCCCAATGTCCTGCCCAATATCAAGCACAGCATGTTCGCTGTGAACCCGGTCAACGTATTGTTCGATCATGTGCTTTGCTCTCCTCTCGCTTGAACATGAGAGAAGCCCGGTAGTCCCAAACCACCGAGCTCCTCTGGCCACTCTCAGGAAGAGCAGCCTTTATGCACCTGGGTGCGGTCGGCTTTCATAACCACCAAACGGTTCTCCGAGATACGGGAACTGCTTTTCATAACGGACACCGGCAGGGATCTGCGGTGGAGGGCCGAAATCGGTGATCACTCCCGCTGCCGCATCAGGTTTGAAGGTCGGGTCGACCAACGGGATGGTGACACCGGCTATCGCCTGTAGCTCGACCGTTACGATGTCGTCGAAGACGCGGCGACCGTTCGGGAAGCCTGCCAGGTCGCCCCCCAGGATGCCGAGAATGTTCGGATTTGCTGTTGGTGGAATGGCCATATTCAGTCGCAGGAAATCCGCCTGCGTAGTACCCGTGAAATTCTGGAAGCCGGGAATGATCCCCGCTGGGATGCCAGTCAGTAAGATGGCCTCCAGGTCCGCTCGTGGTTTGGTGTAGGCCGCGAGATTTGGGAACACTCCTGGATAGAGGATTGGAAGCAGGGCAGCTAGCTCGGGATGTGCGTAGAAGTTGGCAAACTGACTATCACCCTGGGGATCAACCGCATTCCAAAAGTCCTTCTGGCCCAAAGGTATAATAGCTTCATTAATGAGTGGTTCGCCGAGCCGCGAGACTTGCTTAAATGATCCGGTCTCTGTGAACGTACCATTACCATTAATAATTGTTGCCCTCTGACGACTCGCTGAGGTATACACTCCGATCACTGAACGAGGATCTGCTGGATCGGTCGGAGTTGAGCCATCACTCGTCAAGAGTTTCTTGGGCACCTGGAGAGCGATAGAGTGTACGTTGTACCCTTGAGTTCCATTCACACCTGGTTGAGCAGGAGTGGGAATGAGATGCAGATTCTGAAACGGTCGAAGAGCGGCAAGATCAAAGATCGAGCCAAGGTCCACGTAGAACCCCTCTGCCCTTTGCCCGGCGAAAACTCTTCCGCCGCCCGGAAGTTTTGTGATTGCGGCCCCGGCCAGTTGCTGATAGTTGGGTGTGGACCGGGGGCCGATGTTGCAGGGTGGACAGGGCACTTTGGGTAACAGGGCGTTTGTCCCGCTCGCATCAATTCTGGTCACAGAATAGAACTGTGGCCTGTTCCAATTCGAGCTACTGATCGAAGTAATCGGACCGGTATTGTACAGAAAACTGTTGGGATTGACGGTTTGTGTCTGGAAACGGAACTGGTACGTGATTTCATGTTTCACATCAGTACCATTGACGATGTGGATTTCATACAGGACATCATCGCCGAATTCGTAGAAGTTTGGTCCGCCAGCTGGTTCCTCTAAAGGAACGTAGTTAGCTATAATGGTGACATTGTTTGGTTGGTCAGGGCTAACAAACGCGTAGAGATCAGTGCTATCAGCAACCGGATCTTTGGAAATCTCGGGCGCTTCACGATGAGATGACATTTTATTACCTCACAATTCAAAAAACACTAAACAAACAAAACACAACAAATTATCTTGTGTTGTCAGAAATGAGCCGCCACCTAACGAACGGCTTTCAATAGACGCATAACAAGGTCGGCATCGCGCAAAATGATTTCTTTGGTGCCAGACATGATAGTGACTTCACCAGAAGCGAGATCGCTCACATGGGCCACAACGGATTCGGAAAATGCGGTAGTGGACAACTCTGCTGCCGCAGCATCCGACGCGACAACATCAGTCATTTCTGGAGCTGCTGCCAGGGTGGGCACGGCAGCCAGGACGCCAATTGTAGCTACACTTGCAGTTGTCTGTCCGATAAAACCACGTCGTGTCAGTTTTGCCATCTTGCTCTCCTTTCATGAGTATCGACTTGATTCGTGTAATAATCGATGATTATTGCGATGGACTTCTCTTTGATTATGGATACGACCACGAACCAGAATTGGATTACTAACTGGGTTTGCATGGGCTTCCATCCATCTGAGTGAAGCAGTTTCTTAGGAGGACATGGTTCAGGAGGCCTGGCATGGTAGCCCCTGAATGGGTGGATGTCCCACACGTACGCTCCCCACCATCCCCCCAGAGGACGGAGAGCCGATTTTGTTCGCTTAGAATACGAGTACATACTGCAAGCAAATGTAACTGAATTCTATTTGAAGTGGAAGAAGAAAATGATTAAGATTTGGTTAAAGTTACGTGGTGATTTTAGTAAACTGGTTGAGATTTTTTCTCCAAAAAAACCTGGGGCGCCTTCGATTTGGACAAAAGAAGGCGCCCTCAGCCTGGATGACTTTCCTTGCATTACATGTCAAATGGACTGAGCACTAGGGTGCCGCAACCGCGGCTGTGTAGATGTCCAGCCCGTGCAAGGTCCCGTCCGGGTTGTTCCCCGTGCTGTTCGAGTTGTCGGCCCACGCCGGGTGGGCGATCCCGCCGAAGAACGACAGCCCAGTGTAGTCGCCGTAGTCGATGTGGTTCCCAGAGTCGTGCGAGTTCGACGTGCCCGCGCTGATCTGGATGTTCGCGGTGAACGTCTGCCCACCGTCTTTGCTGAACGCCCCCCAGAACTGGGCATCGTCGTTCGGCACGCCGTCGGTGTCGCCGGGGCCACCTGTGCCGAGGTCATTCCGGGAGTCGTACCACACCACTGAGAGGTTCCCGCTGGTCGGGTCGAGCGAGATCTTCGGCAGGAACTGGCTGTTCTTCGTGTGATCGTCGTTCACCCGCACCGGGCCGCTCCAAGTGGCGCCTTCGTCATCCGAGAAGCGGACGTAGATGTCCATGTTGTTGCTCTCGTTGGGGTGCTCAAGCGTATACACCAGGTACACGCGCTCGTTGTGGGGGCCACCCGTGCGGTCCCAGGCAAGCCCTGGCTCAGCGTCGACCGAACGGTCGGGCTGCGCCGGGATGAAGTCGAAGCCGCCGACGTGCGTGTCGGTCACGAACACCCGCGTGCTGAAGCCGGCCGGTCCCAGCCCGTCGGGGTCCACGTTCACGAAGAGCTTGCCACCACCCTGCCCGCTCTCGGTGAGCGTGCAGACCTGCATGACCTGACCCGTCGGGCCAATCGCGACGTCACCGTACGTGCAGTTGTTCGTGCCGGGAACAACCTCGGGGGTGATGAAGTTGCCAACTTTCCCAAGCCCTGTTACGGGCGCTCCCGTGGCCACGATCGGACCTCCGCCGTTGAAGACGACCCAGACCTCGCCCTCGGCTGCAGTGATCGTCGGCTGGTCGACGAACCGGAACAAGCCGCGTCGCTCGCCGCTCGCCGCCAGACTCTGCTTCGGCGGCTTCGCGATGCGCGCGATAATGTTGAAGTGGAGGCCACCGTCGGTGCTGAGGGCGATGGGGACCTCGATCTCCACGTTGAAGAGGTAGGTCATGAAGAGGTTGCCGTAGCTGTCGAACGACAGGCTGGGGTCGCAACACGCGTCTCCCAGGTTGTCGTTGTCCCCGATCAACTTCTTGGTCCAGGTCTTGCCGCCGTCGAAGCTCACGCCCTCGAACAATCCGGCGGCTGGATGGTCCACGTTTGTAACGATCACGATGTTCTTCGGGTTGGTCGGATTGACCGCCACCGTCTCCTCGGACTCGTTGCCCTTCCGCTTGCTGACATCGACGTTCGTCGGTATCGGGTCGAGCCGCGATTGGCTGCTGGCTCCGGCCGCATGGGCCTGGCTTGGATGCCGTAGCAAGCTGACGCTAAGTGTCACTGCCCCCACCAGGGCAATCAGACTGAGCAGGGAGAGGATGAGACTATATTTGGTGTGTCGAGCGCGATGCATAGAAAACCCTCACTTTGCTGAACTATTCAATTGAACACTCGTCTCTTGCCCGTGCAGTGCAGAGCGTTGAGCAGGCCTGCTCCCGCTGAAACAAGAGGCAGCAAGAACCACAGCTATGGTAGGCGAGTGGACAGCTAGCGCCAAGGTTAAGAGGGTGGTGATCGAGTTAAGGACGGGTTGAGATGTTAGCTGGCGGGTTCAGGTTTCTACATCCAGCGTTGTCTGGCAAGCATGAGTCTAGAGCTGTGAACTCTTTTTGTGACATAATGTGATATATTTTGATGCCTGGTGAACTACTTTTGCCACCAAGACCAGTGACGTAAGGATTAACATTAATAAATAGGGATGGTCTCTTATGTCTCCGCGCCTCACCGACTGGAGCATCGGGCTCGCCGCCATGCTCGCCTTCATGACCGGTATAGTCAGCCTGATAGCTGGCCTCCCGCAAGAGTGGTTCATCTTTGTGCTGCATGCCATAGGTGGCTTCTGGCTTCTGCTGCTCCTGTGGGGCAAGCTGCGACGCGTCTGGCCCCGGCTGATTTATCCCCGGCGCTGGAATCGCCGCACCATCTTTGGATTACTGGCGCTGCTACTTGTTACATTGGCGCTTGGATCGGGCATCTGGTGGGTCGCAGGTGGCGCGTGGGACTTCGCCGGATTCAATCTGTTGAACTGGCATATTGCTCTGGGCCTCGTGCTCACGGCGGCCATTGTGCTTCACATGTTCGCGCGTGCCAAACGGCTGCGCACACGCGACATAGCCGGAAGGCGACGTGCATTGCATTTCAGCGCATTGCTTCTTGGTGGTGTGGCGCTCTGGCCAGGACAGCAGCTCGCCGAACGTGTCCTGAATCTGCCCGGCGCCAGGCAGCGCTTCACTGGCTCGCGCGAGATCGGCAGCTACGCTGGAAACGCCTTCCCCACCTCGAGCTGGGTCGCCGATCAGCCGCGTCCAATTGATGCGCAGACCTGGCGGCTCTCGCTTAGCGGTGCTGTAACTACACCTCGCGACTACTCCTATGACGAGCTTGTTTCGGCGGGCGATGAATTGCACGCGACGCTAGACTGTACAGGTGGCTTCTACAGCACCCAGCGCTGGCGGGGCATCCGTGCCGGGCGCTTGCTCGACCATGCTGTCCTCCACGCGGATGCACGCTATGTGAGTTTCATCTCGGTGACGAGCTATCGCTGGAGCCTGCCGCTTGAGGAAGCGCGGATGGTGCTGCTGGCCACCCATACCGGCGAGGAGTCGCTCTCTCATGAGCATGGATTTCCCCTGCGTTTAGTCGCCCCTGGCCGTCGGGGTTTTGAATGGGTCAAATGGATCACTCGCATTGAGGTGCTGACCGCGCCTGACCCCGGCCAGGTCCTGAGCATTTTCACCAGTAGTTTCACTGGTGCAGGGCGCGGAAAGTGAGAACCGGTGCCGTTTCGGCGCGCATTA
>JBKPAZ010000008.1:0-6772 GCA_046726655.1 Chloroflexota bacterium | reverse complement strand
GCTGGGGAGTCAAGCAGCTTGATGCTCTAGCTGAAGAGGCAAAACAGCGTCTGCAACTGGACCTTCCGCCCTAGAGCGCCGGTCAAGTAGTCGAGAGAGAACGGGAACAGCCTGATACTCACAAGAAAAGAGCACCTTGGCCCGATGTTCGGGCGCGCAAGCGCTCACTGCCAGGTACTCGCTTCCTTGAAGAGTGCAGAGGCAAGCAGGGCGCTGCGCGTGGCGATCTCTCTAGGAGTGTAGGGTCTTCCCTGCTCAAGCCACCAGGTGATGGCTTCCACAAACATCGTGGACACGAGGTCTGGCACAAACTCATCTGAGAAGGCGTGGACGGGGCGAGCGCTCGCGTTCGGTCCGTGAGGAAGGTGTCCACGTTCTTTGACCAAGTCCGCCAGAGACGCACGCATCTTCCTCACAAACCAGGGGCTTCCCTTTCTGCCAAGCAGCGCTCGATAGAGCCGTTCGTATTGCGCGATATGCTCGAAGAACTTCACCCAGACCTCCGGCGGATGCTCGGGTCCCAGATCTCCGACTGCATTCAGCAAGGCGCTCATGGCTTCCTCAAAGATCTGCTCCACCAGGTCGTATTTATCCTGATAATTGCGATAGAACGCGGCCCGACTCACCATCGCGCGCGAGGTCAACTCGCCGATGGTGAGCGCCTCGAATCCCCGCTCCTCGATCAACTCAATGAACGCCTCCCTCAGCAGTTTCTTTGTGCGTCTCACGCGTAAATTGCTCGCCGGCTGTGTCATTTTGCGCTCCTTGTCTCATTTGAGACAAACTTTCCTGATTGATCCTTGTTTCTCTATGCTCGACCGACTACACTGAGAACCAGATACGAGAGTCCATCTGAGGCAGTATGTATCAACTGGGTTATCCTGTCAACAGACAGATCTGAACCATCCATGAGGCGTCAGGATACACCGCATACGATAAGTTGGATGTCGCATTTCATCCACCACGCGCAGCATCAGGTGGACAACAAGCGAACGCGGAAGCAAAGAGGATGAGAGCTATATTGTCAACACACCCTCTAACAGAAGAGAGGTGTTCTCGGAAAGGAGCAGATCTATGCATTCATTCGCACGTCACTTCCACAGCGAGGCGTCCGAGGCGTCGGCCAAAGAGACAAAAGGGCTGATCCTCAACGGGGGCTGGCGCTACGACCTGGGGATATGGTTCATCGACACCTTCGTGTTCCGTGGCCAGTTGCGGGAGCTGAGGCAGAGGACCGCCAACCTGGCCCGCATGCAACCCGGAGAACAGGTGCTGGATGTGGGTTGCGGCACGGGAACGCTGGCGATGGAAGTGGCACGCCGCGTTGGCAGAGCTGGCCGCGTCGCAGGCGTTGACCCAGGGACCCAGCAGATCGCCCGTGCCCGCAGATCAGCGGCTCGGCGCCACGTGCCCATCGAGTTCCAGATCGGGATGATCGAGCAACTCCCCTTCCCCGATCAGTCGTTCGATGTGGTGTTCGCTACCTTGATGATGCATCATTTGCCTGCGAGCCTCAAACGTCAGGGACTCGCTGAAATCGCCCGGGTGCTCAAGCCAGGGGGGCGACTGGTTATTGCCGATTTCAAGCGCAAGCAGGAACGCCAGGGCCGGGCTGCGCGATTTCACGCCGGGGGGAGCAGCATACAAGATCTGGCGGCCCTGGTCTCGGACGCCGGTTTCTCAGAGGTAGAAACGGAGGAGATGCAGCCCCCACGATTCTCAGCTTTCCCTGGAGCAGGCCTGGTCTGTGCATACAAAAGCTAAGGTCCAATATGCGGTCATACTCGCATGAAAAACACAGTCGGTGGCGTTGTTGCAGAGGTAGTACACGCAGGTGATAGAGCGCGCTATGACAAAACATGCGAACGAGTACACCATGGTGAACGCTGCGTACTGGATGGAGCATGAGCTGCGGAAGTCACCACGAGTTGCGCTTGATCTCGCTGCGCTCGCGGCGAAAGCCGAGCGGATTGTGCTCGCCGGGGGACGTGATTCCCAAGACCAGATGACGTACCAACCGAACAAGGTACTGGCGAGCACGTTGGTGCAGTTTTCGGATCTGGTCGCGGGATGGCAGATGCTTGCTCGTCCTCATAGTGAGCAGGAGCAAGCATCCGTGGCACACCGGCGCGGGATCTGCGCCGAGTTGGCTGCGATTGCCGCTCGGCTGACAAGTGAACCAGGACAGCTGGCGGGCGCAGTGAAAGCGTGGCAAGCATGGCAGGATGCTTGCCAGAGGAGCGCCTCTCCCCGTCTGGCGGTGATGGGCAAGCAGGGTTAGAAGCTGGACTACGCTCTCCCAATGCCTTTACCTTGCGCCGAAGCCAAATTCTGTTGGCTTCCCATGGAGGGCACTGTCCCTCCGAAATTGCCCGCAACCTGGGTTGTGCGACTCAGACCGTGAGCAACACGCTGCACGCCTTTGAAAAACCACTCGATGCGTCCTGTCCTATTTGTGGCGAATCCAGAGAATGAGGCATATTCCACCAGGAGAACGTTTGCCTTGACAGGCTGGGGCTCTGTCCGGTTTCGGCGGCCTGAAAACCCTCGTTACTGATGAGCTGGCATTTCTGCAATGCCCAGCTGTTACCATCAGGGTCACTGAAGTGGACATACTTTATGCCCCCTAGATCGACAACCTCACCTACTTCAACACCCCGGCCCGCGAGCGCTTCGCGGGCCTTGTGTATGTCCGCTACGACCAAATGCAGCGCTTTGACCGTTCCAGGCTGCATTTCAGAAATTTCGCCCATACCGGTCCCAATGACGACCGAACAAGCCGATCCGGGTGGTGTGAGTTGGACAACTCTCATTCCGTTCCAGGGCTGGACATCATGGTCTGCGTGAAATCCGACCTTTTCAACATAAAATGCCTTGGCGCGGTCAACATCAGAAACCGGGACCGGCACCAGTTCAAGTTTCATATCCATCTGTATTCTTGCTCCTTTGTGCTCAACTCATAGCACAATCATCATAAAGAGACGATCTCCTTTGATTTGTGTTATGAGGATTGTCGTGAGAACAGGTATATGATAACTCAAGCACAAGGAGGTTGTCTTGTATCAAATGGCAAGTTACTCGGTCTTCCTCAAGCGAATGATTTGAGCAGGCGTATATCCGAAAAATTGCTTGAGCGATCGGGTCAGATGCGGTTGATCGAAATAGCCAGCCTCATCAACGGTATCGAGGATCGAAACCCCTTGCTGTAAGAGAGCCTGGGCATGTTGGGCGCGTTTCATTTGCCGAATGTGGCTTTGCGTCAAGCCGGTGGAGTGCCTGAACCGATGTCGCACCGTGCGGGATGGCACGTCTTTCAGGTGATCTTGTAACACAGCATTCACGACAGGATCACATGCCAGCACACCATCGCGCACAAGCCTGTCTACAAACGTGTCCGCATTTTCATAATCGGGGAATTGCCACGCGGAACTGTTGAGCCAGAAGGACTTCCCTGCCGCTCCAGGCAGGACCGTCTCTCTATCCAGCAAGTGCCTTGTGGGCAGATGGGGCAGAAAGGTACCAAGCTTGAACTTGATCCAAAGAAGCTCAGCGCCTTCGGTGTAAGAGATCACGCCAGCACTCGTCCATGGTCCGACGACCAGGAGGTCGACCTTGCCATTCAATCTGCGCAGGACCATGTGCCAACAGATCTCAGCGGGACGGAGAGAAGAACCATCGCTCGCCGTTCGACCACGTGTAATCGTTTCTACATAAGGCGAGTCCGACACTCTTTCCTCAGCGATAATACTCATGCTTCTGCTCCTCATGTCTCTGACTTGACGCACATGCGTGAGCATCTCGGCGGTCGTCTTCCCAGCATTGATCGAATGTCTCCTGCACGTGAGCATCCACGCGCGCGTCTGCTGCCTCAGCATAGCATGCGCGATGAGAAAAAACTTCTTCTATCTTGCTCTTCTCACAGCAGTCGGTGAGATAAATAGAAGGGTTTACTAAAACTGATCTATTCTATCGCTCAGGACTTCACGTGGTACATATTGTCAGCAGGCCTAATACTGGAGCAAGTATGTTTTCTTCCTCTTTGCACAAGAGCTTTCTTGAAGCTGCACTAAGTACAATCAACTAACTTTTTGGGCATTGGAGCCAATAACGGACAGAATTTGCTGTGGGCATTGATTGAAGCGCTCAAAGCACTGTTGGGCCGCTGTAAGCAGTGCTGGCTTCGTCTCAAAGAACTCACAATGGGTGACTTCCCGGCGAAAATGCCGCCACAACATTTCGATGGGATTGAGCCACGGGCTGTAGGTCGGCAAGTAGAGCAAGACCAGACGCCCTGCCGCCGCTCGCACGACCGCTTCTACCTCGTCATCCTGATGCGTGTCAGCATTATCCCAGGCCACATAGATCGTGCCTGTCGGATGCTTCTCCACCAAGGCTTCAAGTAACTGCGCAATCTCCTTGCGACGCTTGCGGCGGTGAAACTGCACCACGCTTTCTCCCGTGTGGTAGTTCACGGCTCCAATCCCGTAGTATTTGTCCGGCTGCCCGGGCGTCGGGATCATCACTTGCTGCCCCTTTGGGCTCCACATGGCGCGCAAGGTCGGGAACCAGCTCAGATTGAACTCGTCTGTATAATAAAACACGTCTCCCTCTTTTAGCCCGTCTCGCGCCTCTTCAATCGTCTTTTTTTTACCAGGTACTCGGGATCAGGGCTACTGACTTTATGCTGGGGGCGACTCAGCACAATCTCCCCGGCTTTGAGCACCTGGCGAACGGTTTCATAGGAGGCACGGATGCCCGTTTGCTCCGCCATGTAGTCGGAGAGGCGCTGGAGTGTCCACATCGAATAGGGTTGTCCCAAGCTGCGAGGCCGACGCCGGACTGCGGCCAGCAATTGCTCTTTATACGCTTCAGTGATTTTCGGCGGAGGCCCTGGCATGGGCCGATCTTTGAGTCCTTCGATGCCTTCGGCCATCCAGCGCTTAAGCCAGTTGCGGACCGTTTGGTCCACTTCGCGCACAATCTTTGCGATGGCCGGAGCTGTCATGCGCTGCTCTCCCGCCAGCAGCACGATTTGCGCGCGGGTACGCAGTCGCACCTCTCTGGTCGTTCGATACAGGGTCTCTAAGGCTTCCAACTCTTCTGCTGTCAGGGGTGCGATCTCCAGGGGCTTTAACATGGTTCCCTCCTTTTCCTGACAGTATACCTCATTTCCCAAAACATTGCTTGATTGTACTTAGGTCAAGAGGCTATCGCGTCTTTTTGGAAAGTGATCACAACTTCCTTCTTGGGGAAGTAACTCGCATGCTAACCATAGGTACTCTGCCCTTAGCGGGGAAAACTGCACGAAAAAATGTTATGACCCCAATACCTGGCAGACAAAAAACAGCATGCACACAGCAAATCAATCGCTGTGCTTAAAAATACCGCTCGCGATGAGCGGTATATGAACGGTATTTTCGATAAAAAAGAGAAATTCACTCCGTAAGTGCTTCCCTCTCCACACTTGCCGCAGGAGTTACGACACTACTATTGGGATCGGCAACGGCGCGAATGAATTTCTCCCCACACGCGTGGCAGAAGAAGCCTCCTTCGTTGTGGCTTTTCCCGCCAATCACTGTCAATCGTTCCACGGCTGGCTCGCCGCACCATTCACAGAGGCTTCCCTCCGGGGCAAAGTCAATAGAAATCGGCTGTTCGAATTCATTGTCCGGCATGATGATTTCCTCCTTCGTATTCAGTATTACATTTGCACGCCTTCACAAGTATATTGTATGGCTCAGGTATCACGGCACACTCACAAAAATGCCTTGCTCGCTCACATCATCATCACAGTCGAAAACCATGTATAGTCTCCTACCATTAACCTCGATTGTGATTGTTCAGAGACATTGACACAATGTGCTGTGACCGAATCGTGATACCCGAATGCTAGTATAGACAATACGGAAGAGGGTGTAAGGTGCAGGGATACACTGCCAACCCTATGCCGTATGGATACCATCCAAAGGGGATCGCCTGGCAAAGTCGCCTGACGATCTGCCAGAATAATTGTCGCAAGTGGTACACCCCGGCCGTCATGATAACCGGGTTGCCGGATACGCTTCGAGCATGATCCGGCGTATATGTACGTTAGCAGCCGGGGGTAATATATGTCTATACCTCATGTCATAGTGATTGGCGCCGGATCAACTGGCTCAGCAACGGCGCACGATCTGACGTTGCGTGGCTTACGGGTCACTGTCATCGAGCGTGGAGAAGTGGCCTCGGGCACAACTGGACGCAATCATTGCTTGCTCCACTCTGGCGGCCGCTATTGTATTACGGACCAGGAATCCGCCATCGAGTGTATCGATGAGAACATGATCCTACGGAAGATCATGCCGGATCTTCTGGAATTGAACGATGGCCTGTTTGTCGCTATTACGGAAGCAGATCTGACCTTCAAAGAGCGATTCCTGGAAGCGTGCGCAGCTTGCCACATTCCCGCGCGCGATATACCCGTCAAGCATGCACTAGATATGGAACCGTTCCTCAATCCCAAAACGCTTGCCGCAGTGCAAATACCTGATGGCGTATTTGAGCCTTTCCGCTTTTGTCTCGCCTTCCTCGCAACGGCGCGCCTGCACGGTGCCGTCGTCCGCAGGTACAACCTGGTGACTGAGATCATCTGTTCGGGCAAGAGCGTAACGGGTGTGAAGGTCATGGACTACCGGACAGGCAAGACCGAAACCCTGGGCGCAGATCTTGTCATCAATGCGTCAGGTCCCTGGGCGGGGGACGTTGCCGCGATGGCAGGTGTGACGGTGCCTGT
>JBKPAZ010000007.1:0-7962 GCA_046726655.1 Chloroflexota bacterium | reverse complement strand
ACTGAGCGAGCGACGATAAATTGATCGGCGGCAAGTGTCAACCGGGCAAGTACCGGATCTCGTTGTGGCAGGGGATCTTTGGCTTGATTAGCCGCTGCCAGCAGTTGTTGGACTCGCTGCTGGTGCCCCGTCCAGGCCTGCCCCACAGCCGCTTCATGTTGAGGGCTTCCAAACTCAGCCGGCAATTGAGGTTCAGCGCTGAGCACAATCGTCACACGCTCGCCTGGCATCATCTGTATCCGAAATGCGCCCGGCTGATAGACGTCCTCTGTATCAGGCAGACCTCGCTCGGTGTCACGCCGGTGCTTCACCCCCCAGAACCAGTTCCCCGTCGGCGTAAATTGAGCAGACGGCCCCAGAACAAGCACATAGGCTGGAGCTTCTTCATATGCGCGGATGCGGCAGCGATTCCCCTGATCCTCTACCAGAAAATGCCAGTTGGCATCTCCATGGGTCGTACTATGGTGATTGCGGTAGAGACAGAAAGGAGTGAACGTCAGCGTGAGAGGCGCGTTACTCGCGACTTTAGCGGAGAGTACATACTGGACATACGTGGTGTTCTGTCCGTATTCCATCCAGATGCGCTTCTCAAGTGTAATGTCTTCGTCCAGTCGATAGCGAAAGCAGGGCACATCGGCCTCTAACGAAAACCTATCAAGGTAGTTGTAACCTTGTGGGTCGATGGTGCCATCGCGGTACTCATTCACCCCCAGTTTAAGAACACGGTTATCTGGGAGTTCAACCGTTTCATCTATTTTGGTGATCAGGACATCCCGTTCGACAGGAGGGCGAAGCGCTGCTACAAGTAGGCCATGATAGCTGCGTGTCGTTGCTCCAGCAACAGAGCCAGCCGCATATCCACCCAATCCATTTGTCACAAACCATTCATGGTCGAGACCCGCTTGCACATTCCTACAAATATCAGATCCTACTGAAAGATCCCAGGCATGTGCCGTAGAGCGATCTGTTTCAACTTCATGTTGTATGGTCATGCGTTGTAGTGTCGTGCAGGATTCTTCCCTATATAAGGACATAGACCAGGCACGCGCTCTCCTTTCCTACTAGTAGCGGGGGAATAATCTCCATGTTATGAACCTTACCTCCACTCTGTTAAGGAATTGTTAAATCGAAGTAAAGTTCAATATACAAGTAACTGGCGAAACTAAATCAGAATCATTCCCCCGCTTATTCTAATGTAACTTGTTCGGGAACGATAATGC
Organism: Chloroflexota bacterium; assembly: GCA_046726655.1. Classification (GTDB taxonomy): domain Bacteria; phylum Chloroflexota; class Ktedonobacteria; order Ktedonobacterales; family Ktedonobacteraceae; genus DATMNR01. Next base: position 6,742 of record JBKPAZ010000007.1, on the reverse strand, counting down.
ATCCTCAAAATGCACCAATTTTGCATACAGCCGTAACCAATACTTCATGACAAAGACCGATCGCATAGTGTATTTACACTACTGAGTCTATCGCCAGGCAAAGCAAAAATAGCCTGTTTTAAGGATGCATTCTCGAACATAACAATGTACACTAAATGAAGCAGAGTAATAATTGCGGGAAAGCGGATTCCTGTAAATCTCTACCCTACACAGTACATCAAAATTGACCTCAATTTAACAATTCCTTAACACGATAGTTGTAAGGTTCTTATAGTGGAGGTAATTTCTCCCCTACTAAGCTAGTAGGAATCGAAATGGCAATCAACAAGAGAGGAGCGAACATCATGACAGATGCAGAACGAAATCGACTTCAAGAAGCCCATGAGGACAAGCAGCCGTGGTACCGTTGGGGACCCTATCTGACCGAACGTCAATGGGGCACCGTCCGCGAGGATTATTCCGCCAGTGGTGATGCATGGGATTTCTTCCCGCATGAGCACGCCCGCTCGCGCACATATCGCTGGGGCGAAGATGGATTAATGGGAATCAGCGACGAGCAAGGACTGGTCTGTTTTGCCCTGGCCTTATGGAACGAGGCCGACCCGATCTTGAAGGAACGGCTCTTCGGCCTGACGAACTCTGAGGGCAACCACGGTGAGGATGTGAAGGAATATTATTTCTTTCTCGATAACACTCCCACCCATTCGTACATGAAAGCCTTGTATAAATATCCACAACGGGCCTACCCCTATACAGATCTTGTCCAAACGAATCGCAATCGCGGGAAACAGGAACCCGAATACGAATTGATCGACACCGGCATCTTCGCCGAAGACCGCTACTTCGATGTCACCATGGAATATGCCAAAGTTGACCCGCTCGACATCCTGATTCGCGTGAGCGCCACCAATCGCGGACCCGAAGCGGCGCCACTCCACTTGCTCCCCACACTCTGGTTCCGCAACACCTGGGCCTGGGGTTATGACGCCCGCCGGCCTGTACTGACTGCCGTCAAGGCTAAAGCTGGGAAAGCTGGGAAAGCGCAAGATGTCCGCCTCGTGCAAGTGCAGCATCATGAACTGGGGGAAGCCTGGCTGGCGTGCGAGGGGGCACCTGAGTTACTCTTTACCGAGAACGAAACCAATGACGAGCGGCTCTGGGGTGCCCCGAACCGTACCCGATACGTCAAAGATGGCATTGATGAGACGGTGGTCAACAAAGCCGAAGGGAAAGTCAATCCAGAAGGCATGGGCACCAAAGTCGCTGCGCACTATCGCATGGTTATCGAACCAGGCGCAACCCAGACCATTCTGTTGCGCTTGTCAGCTAAACAGCAGAGCACTCCCTTTGCCGGTGCTGCGGATCTCTTCACCACGCGCATTGCAGAAGCTAACGAGTTTTACCGTACGGTGAGTACAGCTCAGACGGATGATGAACGCGCGGTCCAGCGGCAGGCATTAGCCGGCCTGCTTTGGAGTAAACAATTCTTCTACTATGATGTGGATCAATGGCTGAGGGGTGACCCTGCCGGGCCACCGCCACCGCCAGGGCGCAGCCGCAATAAAGGCTGGCGGCATCTGAGTAACTTTGATGTGATCATCATGCCCGACACCTGGGAGTACCCCTGGTACGCCGCCTGGGACCTGGCTTTCCATTGTATTGCGATGGCGCTGGTCGATAGCGAATTTGCCAAAAAACAGTTGCTGTTGATGCTCCATGAGCGCTATATGCATCCCAACGGCCAGTTGCCCGCCTACGAATGGGCCTTTAGCGACGTCAACCCGCCGGTTCATGCCTGGGTGGCCTGGCGCATCTACATGCAAGAGAAGGAGCGTACGGGCAAAGGCGATACCGCCTTCCTCGAGCGCATGTTCCAGAAACTGATGCTCAATTTCACCTGGTGGGTCAACCGCAAAGACGCGGAGGAGAATAACATCTTTGAAGGCGGCTTCCTGGGACTGGACAACATCGGCGTCTTCGACCGCAACAGGACCCTACCAGAGGGAGCGGTGCTTGAGCAGTCCGACGGCACGGCCTGGATGGGGATGTTTACAGCGATCTTACTGGCAATGGCCATGGAACTGGCGCAGACTGACCCTGTGTACGAAGATCTGGCGAGCAAGTTATTCGAGCACTTCATGTACATCGCCGACGCCATCTTTGGCGGAGGGCAGTCCGGCCTGGGCCTCTGGAACGAGGAGGACGGCTTTTTCTACGATAAACTGAGTACGCCTGATGGCCGGCAGATGTCGATGAAAGTGCGCTCGCTGGTCGGGCTCCTTCCACTGCTGGCCACGGAGACGTTTCCAACCGAGATAGGGGCAACCTTTCTTGAGGGACACATGCGCTGGTTTATAGAGAACCGTCCCTATATGCAACGCCTGATTACGCGCTGGCGGGACACACGCGAGATAGGCACGTTTAAAGATGTGATGATGCTCGCCATGGTGCGTGGGGATGATCTAGTGAGTCTCCTCCAATACATGCTTGACCCGCAGGAATTCCTGAGCGACTATGGCATTCGTGGGATCAGCAAGTATCACGAGGCTCATCCCTATGTGCTCAATACAGCTCGATATGGGGACTATATGGTCAATTACCAGCCCGGCGAATCAACCACCGGAGACTTTGGCGGGAATTCCAACTGGCGCGGGCCGATCTGGTTCCCGATCAATTTCCTGCTGGTCGAAGTGCTGTATAAATACCATCGCTTCTACGGGAACGATGTGCTGGTAGAATATCCCACCGGCTCAGGCAACAAACTGACGCTAGAGCAGGTCGCAGATGGACTCTCAGGCCGGCTCACGAGCATCTTTTTGCGCGATGAGCAGGGTCGCAGGGCCGTATTTGGCACCAACACGACCTTTCAGAACGATCCGCACTGGCGTGATTACATCCCATTCCACGAGTACTTCCATGGTGATACCGGGCGCGGCGTCGGTGCCAGCCATCAGACCGGCTGGACGGCTGTGGTTGCAAATCTGCTCCAACACACTCCGTGAAGATGACTGCCAGCGTGAGCAGGAAGCAGGATGCGACGACCCAGCCCATAGATATAGGGCACGCCTAATAGTCAGACCCTCCTTCTGCTAGCTCACGCTGGAGTTCCTGCAAGAAGAGATGCAAAAAGGCCACGCGGCGCTGTGCCATTACTCGTCCCGTTGCAGTGGTCAAGGTCTCAGGGAGCGTCAAGAGCTTGGTAAAGAAGCGGTCGAGCAGATAGTGCTTCTCATCCGGGACTCGCTGTGTGGCGAACGGGTCTTCAGGATCATACGTTTTCACCTCGGACCATCGTCTGCTCTTCGTGCTCATGGCCCAGCGCGTGACCCCGCTTGCTCCCAGGCTATCCAACCGATCCGCGTCATAGAGCGCGCGAGCCTCCAGAGTTTCAGGAGTGATGCCGCGCCGGTGGCTATGGGCGAGGATCGCGTGGAGAATCGCTTGCTGTGTAGGCAGGGGAAGGTCATAGGCAGCCAGTAGCTCCGTGGCAAGGACAGCAGAGCGTTCCGCGTGCGACCGCGTGGGATCGTGAGTAGTACGCCCCACATCATGGAGCAGGGCTGCCATTCCCACAAGAAAGCTATCAGCATGTTCCTGCTCCGCTATGTGCAAAGCCAGGTGATAGACACGGGAAACATGCTCCCAGCCATGGGCCAGGTCCGTGTAATCAGCGAAACGTGCCTGGACCTCCATAGAAACTTCTGCCAGCATACTGGATTCTCGTTCTGTTATTTCCATGGATGTGAAGTTCCTTTTGCATCTGTATCTTGTGAAGCAACTTTTAACCATCACATAATATCTTATTAACTTACCTCATTTATGTTTTGTATAGCAAGTTATCTAGCAAACTTGCCATATGATCATTTCATTGCGAAACGTTGAAAATTTCTTCACCCTGGTTTCATTCACGTTGTTACCAACCCCTACAAAGTGTTTGAAAGTAAGACAATAAAGGTGTTAACATGGCGAGCATTGAGCAAGATCTGATGGTAATGCTACGGCAATTACCCATTCCAATCACGATCACCTGGCAGAACAGCCGGTATCACTGGCAGTGTGCTGAGGGCCTTGGCTCTTCGCCTGACCTGGTTGAAGCTGCTGGGCAGGCCTTAAAGTATCTGCTTGCGTTCCTTGCAACTGATACAACAAGAACGATCGATAACAGCCGGGGATTCACAACTGCGTAACCAAAGAATAAGGAAGGTACGGCTGGGATCGAGTTCGATAACATGGCACTTTGACAGTGATGGAACATTGTGCTTCACTTATCACATAGAACATGAAGGCACTTTTTCCAGAAAGCACACAACATCATGCATATTGACGCACAACCAATCGACCTCAGACTCACAACACCATTCCGTATATCGCGGGGGTTGCAAACCATAGCATCGAATGCAGTTGTCCAGATCAACTACAACGGCCACACAGGCTACGGCGAAGCAGCGCCCGGCGAATTCTATGGAGAAAATGTGGAGACGGTACTGGCCTGTATCACTCAGTTTGCTGGCAATCTCGGTGACGATCCTTTTGTCATTGAGGATATCCTCAATAACCTGGAGCACATCATCCGCCTCAATCCCTCTGCTAAGGCCGCAGTCGATATGGCGCTGTACGATCTCGTCGGCAAGATGCTGGGCGTTCCCCTTTACAAACTCCTGGGACTCAATCCAGCACACTCGGCACATACCTCGTTTACCCTGGGCATCGATAGCCCAACAAATATGGCGAAGAAAGCTCTGCTGGCGCGTGACTATCCAATTCTCAAAGTCAAAGTCGGCACCAAAAACGACATTGCCATCATCGACGCCATTCGAGAAGTTTCATCCGCAACGATTCGTGTGGATGCAAATGCTGGTTGGACACCAAAAGAGGCTATTAAAACCATTAACGCTCTGGCGCCTTATGACATCGAGTTTGTTGAGCAACCCACCTCGCCACGTGACCTGGCCGGGCTGAAGCTGATACGCGAGAATGTGCCTGTGCCGATCATCGCCGATGAGAGTTGTGTTACCGTCGAGGACATTCCCAGGGTCGCAGAGTGCGTCGATGGCATAAACATCAAACTAATGAAGTGCGGTGGTATCAGACACGCGCTGAAGATGATCCACGTGGCACGCGCACATAATTTGCAGGTTATGATTGGCTGTATGATCGAAAGCTCGCTGGCAATCACCGCCGCCGCTCACATCACTCCGCTGGTCGATTATGCTGACTTGGACGGGCATCTGCTGATCGACAATGATCCATACGTCGGCGTTAGCGTGGTCAATGGCAAACTCATGCTCCCCGATGGGCCTGGATTAGGGGTAAAGACAAGGGATTAGAACAAGCAAACACACAGAAACTACTCCGCGAGTGGTTCCCGTGTGCATGATTGCTCTTAAATAGAGATAATGATATCAGCTCGGCTGGCGAGATCGGCGCTGTTTGCGGCGCTGCGCTGCTGCTTTACGCTTGCGTCTGGCTTGCGGGCTTTCATAATGGGCGCGCCGCCGCGCTTCAGATAGCACGCCATCCTGTTGAACCTTGCGGTTGAAGCGCTTGAGCGCTTGCTCGAACGAATCGCCGGGGTTGACCTTGACCTCACTCATGGCAATTACCAGCGCGATCTACGGTCACTACTACGCCCAGACTTCTGCGGCTGATAGCAATCACTACAATACACAGGCTTATCACCACGTGGCTGGAAAGGAACGAGGGCTTCATTACCACAGTTCGAACAAATGGCAGTATACATCTGGCGTGGCTCTCGAGAACCACCACTACGGCCACTGCTATACCCTCCACTTGACTGCGCCTTGCGTGCAGCCCGGCAAGACGGACAACGAGTAGGTGCATTCGTTAGATTGTGGCTAGCATAAAATTCCTGCTCACCTACGGTGAAAACAAATTCCTGATTGCAATCGCGACAATACAGTGTCTGATCACTCAATGCCATGTTTCTTTCTCGATTCTTGGATCTAAATCCCAATAAACTCTCGTGTATGGCACGGCTTGCAACAGACTCTGTACTCCGAGCAACTATGCACTATACAACGCTAGACGAGTATAACATATATCCTCGCCAAAATCACCACTTCTTGAGACGGAATTTCTACTTGACACAAAAATTGGCATATTGGCCCTTATGCTATAATACGCTGATGAACGGGCTTCACTTTTAATATCAATTATAGAAAAGAGTAGACAATGCCAACACGAGATGACGCCTATCAATTAATGACAAGTCATGTAAAAAATGAGAATCTACAAAAGCACATGCTGGCGGTTGAAGCAGCCATGCGCTTCTACGCTCGCAAATTTGGCGAAGACGAGGAAATATGGGCTATGACCGGCCTCCTGCATGACTGTGACTATGAGAAATTTCCAGACCTGCGCGAACATACCCTCATCTCTGCAGGCTGGTTGCGCGAAGACGGCTACGACGAGCGTATCATTTACGCTATCCTGGCCCACAATGATCTGAACGTCGCTACACATCCGCGCAATAACCCGCTTTCACACGCCCTCTATGCCTGCGATGAAATCACCGGCATGGTCACGGCTACAGCCCTGGTACGTCCTAATAAAAGCGTCATCGGCCTGGAAGCCTCTTCTGTGCGCAAAAAAATGAAGACAAAGGGCTTTGCCGCCGGAGTCAACCGCGATGACCTTTACAAAGGAGCAGATGAGCTAGGCATAGACCTGGACGAGCACATCGCCAATGTGATACAGGCCATGTCCAGCATAGCGGATAAGC
>JBKPAZ010000006.1:0-29269 GCA_046726655.1 Chloroflexota bacterium | reverse complement strand
GGCAGCGTCAGATGTGTATAAGAGACAGCCATATATTCTGGACGTTGTATACGCAGCGATTCCGCAAGTTTGGAGATGATAGTGGCGAGGCGCAAGCCCTCTTCCAGTGGCTCTTGCAGAGTAACCCTACCTTTGTAGCGTGCAGTATACGTAACCCGCCGGGCCAGTCTCTCCCAGGCAAACGTCATAGTTTGCTTTGCTTCTTCTTGCAGGTCGGCCGGGCTGTGTTGTTTGAGCCTTTGTTGAGCCAGTAATGCGGATATTTGCGACTCACTGACGGTCACCGTAAATGCGCGGGTTGCCTCTTCTTCCAGGTGGTGTGCTTCGTCCACCACGATAAGATCGCGCTTAGGCAGCAGGTAGCCCTCTAAAACGGCGTCGAGCAGCAGTAGTGTGTGGTTCACAACGATTACCTGCGAGAGTGCGGCCTTATCTCGCATTTGACGGACGTAACACCTGGGGTAAAAGTGACACTCTCTCCAAGGGCATTGATCGCTATCTGCATTGACTCTGCCGCGTATGTCGTTGGGGAGTGTGAACCCCAGCGTTTCAAAATCGCCGGTAATGCTCAGTTCAAATTCTTTGACGATGTTGAGCAGGCGAGTGAAGTCAGGGTTTTTGAGAAAGGGTTGAGTCTCGGTGCGTTCCTTATCCATGCGGTCAAGGCAGATATAGTTACCCATGCCTTTGACCAGCGCCGCTTCAAAATCTTGAATGTGTTCCTGCACAAAGGGAATATCTTTATAAAAGAGTTGCTCCTGGAGAGCTTTGTTTGCTGTGCTAATGATAGCTACTTTGCCGGAGCGCACGATGGGAAGGAGGTAAGCCAAGGATTTCCCAGTCCCTGTTGCGGCCTCGCAAATGGCGTGTCGCTCTTCCGTAAGCGAGCGAGCCACAAGTGTTGCCATTTCGATCTGAGCTGGTCGCTCTTCGTAACCCGGTAAGCGTTCAGAGAGTATCCCGCCGTGGCCGAGGTCGGTGGTAACGATGCGGTGCAGGCGGGAGAACTGATTGCGAAGTGGATGTATTGGCAGTTTTTTGCTCAGCTTGCCTGGCACATCTTCCTCATTATCCTCACCAGTTTCTAATTCATCCTTTTCTTCATCCCCGGCATTGATATCGTTTTCGTTTGGAGAGGGTGTAGCAATCTGTTTCTCGTTGGCAGAGTTAGGGGAAGGCGTGGATGCGATGGATAGTGACATCCAAGGTTCATCAGAAGGTGTTGGGATAGCATTGATACTGCTATCCTCAATTGATGTTTCGTTTGAGTTTTCAAGTTGGTAGGTAGGCGTGGGAGGGGTGTGCCGGATGAATTGAGCACCTACAATGTTTTTGTTCCCGTCCATTGGAAAGCCCATCAATGCGCGCAGGTAGGCGTCAGAGAACTTCAGCATATGTTCGAAGCGGTCTGCTGGTTCTGGTGAGAGGGCTTTGAGAAGCACTGCCTCGACGGTTGGCGAAATCTTGCTGTTCAGGCTGCGAGGTGAGGGGATCGGTTCGTGTTCTTGCTGGTGGAGTAATGCCTCACGCTCGGTGGCTCTATAGGGGCGGCGACCACATAGCCACTCGTAGGCAATCACGGCTAATGAGTACTGGTCGCTGGCGGCGGTTAGCATGCCACGCAAGTGTTCGGGAGCTTTATAGGGAAGCGCGGGCGTTGCTAGCTGATCAACTGACTGAAGCAAGTCCAGGGGTATAGGCGAGAAATCAGTAAGGCGTATATGCTCACCAAGAAGTATATTGCCGGGATGGAGGTTGCCGTGCAAAATATGTGAGACATGCGCGTATTGAAGTGTATCGGCGATGGTGGAGAGGACAGGTTTGATCTCGTTGGGTGTATGACGTTTGCCTGCGATAAATTGATTGAGGATGGCGCCGCCTTCGACGTACTCGATGACGTGGTAGCCGTGTTCTTGTTGCTTGTCTATGTCCGCGATGATGCCAAAATCCACGATTTCGGTGATGTTGCGATGCTTGATCTTTTTGAGCTGTTTGGCGTGGGAAAGAAAAGCTTTTTTGGCTTCGCTCGTAATAAGCGGTGTGCTGAAGAGCTTGATGATAACGTATTTTTTCTTGCGCTGTTCCTCTTTCCCCAAGAAGGTGCGGCCGGTGGATCCTTCGCTGAGCAGCCGGATAATAGCATATGGCCCAATGCGCTGTTGTGCTGCATCTCCCATTTGGCTGTGCTCTCTTCCCCCGAATTGTGAACGGATGTTTGTTATGCACGAGCAGTATAGCACAAAGAGCCAACAGGTTTAATAGTTTGTTGTGCGATCGATCTGCCCTCGTTCGCGTGCCAGGTGCTCACTGACGCGGAAGATGGCGATGCAGGCAATGAGGGTCAGTAGTGTTGTAAGCACCAGTAGCCCTATAATAGCCGATGTGCTTGCGACAGGGAAAACTGCGCCAATTGTTTCACCGAGCAGCGCCCGGCGGATCAGTTCCAGCCAGTAGGTGAGGGGCATAACCAGCGCAATTTTCTCAAGCCAGCCGGGCAGGATAGCTATGGGGAAGATTGTGCCCGCGATGAGATAGAGAGCGCCGGCCATTGCATCGGGTAGTATCCAGGCATTCTGTTTTAGCACTAGCGATATGCCCGCCAGGGCGATGCCCAACGCTGTGATCGCTACGAAACCCGGTATCAGCGCGAGCAAGAGTAGCAGGTAATTCACGTGCAGCAGGTTAACGGGTATGCCAAGTATGCCGATGCCGAACCCCAGCGTGATGACGAAGGAAAGGCAGCCTGCCAGCATGCGGGGTGCGCTGCGTCCGATCAGAAACGTAATGTATGATTGCGGTGCAACGTAGACGTATTTGAGCACCGCGTACTGTTCGCGGTCATCCAGGACAGCGCGGGGAAGTCCTGCCATGACCTGGTCTACGAAGCTCCATGCAGCACTACCGACAATCAAGAATCCGAAGAATGCTCCGTGCGAACGATAGCCACTGATGACCCAGTACATGAAGACGAGCACCAGCGCTGCCGTCAATGGCCTGACGACAAGATAAAGCAGAAAGAGCCAGGGATTGGTCCAGTTGCCCTGTGATTGCCATTCAAGCCATGCGGCTGTGCGCAGGGTCTGCCAGGCGCGCGTTCGGGCGATACGTTGCCTGATCGAGAAAGGAGCTGTTGAGGTCGTTTGAAACATGGTTCCTGTTCTCCTCTATTGCCACTTGAGTGTGAGGCGACCTTCGATTTTCGCGCGGCGTTCGATGTAGGCGAAGGACTTTGCGGCGCCTACCAGGAAGACCGCGACAAGTGCCAGCAGGATAACGATCTCCCAGGCGATGGGGAGGAACGAGGGCCAGCCCTGCGGAAAGAGCAACTGGCGCATGGCATCCATACCAAGTGTCAGCGGAATGAGTGAGGCTGCGGCGCCTATGTAACTGCCCAAGGCACGTATGGGGAAGTAGAGGCCGGTAATCAATGCGACGGGCTCCTGGATCATCTCCTGGATGGCCCACACCTCGCGATTGTAGAGCAGGTAGAGACTTGCCAGCATGGAGCCGAGGCCATAAAGAGCCGCGAGTGTCAACACGAAGACAAGCGCCAGCCCAGGTAGGAACACGGTAGAGTAGGTCACGCCGAAGATGAGCGATCCCACGAGGACGATGACAGCGGCGCGTAGCGGTGTGATGAGCATGCCGCCGAACGCCATGCCTGCGAGAATCCAGAGCATTGAGGCGGGAGCCATCAGGTAAAGTTCAAGATTACCGGACAGGCGTTCCCAGTGAAGCTGAGCGGCCATCATCCAGAGAACATTCAGCCAGAAGGCCATCAAGGCCCCTCCAAGTATGACAAAGCCTGCGTATTGTGGAGGCGCTTTCAAGGCTTTGTAGACGAGTACGAAAGCGATTACCCGCAACAGGGGTAAGATGATTTCATAGAGTATCCAATCAGGCTCGCGAATGGCGCTAATGAGACGCGGATAGGCTCGACCGAGCATAGTCTTGAGGCCCAGTCGCAGGCCCTCAACCGGCTTTTGCTGAAGCTTAGGAGAGACCTGGGTAGTGGTCATGCGTGAGCCTCCCCGGCGTATTCATCGCTGGTTGCATTCCCCACGAGGCGCACAAAGGCCTCCTCAAGGGTTGGCTCGATGCGGCGCAGTGTGAGGACACGCCCTCCTGCTTCGTTCAGCGTTGCCATCGTGGGTGCAATCACATCTTCGCGGCTCAGAGACAGTTGGAGTTCAGTCCGGCCCTGGCGGGTCTCGGTGTGTACTTCAACCACGCCGTCTGTTGCACGCAGGTGTTCGACGAAAGCCGGCATCCATGCCGCTGCGTGTCCTTCTTCTCCTCCTGAAGCATCTCCTGAACTTTTGCCGACTGCCTCTCCAAGCTCGAGCTGGAAACGCACATGTTCTTCCAGGTTGCGCTTGAGGTCACTTGGTGTGCCCTGAGCAACTATCTGGCCATGGTTGATGACTGCGACACGGTCGCAGAGTTCGTCGGCCTCAAACATATAGTGCGTGGTCAACAGGAGCGTACGGTTTGGATTCTGGCGCATCCAGGAACGCACGTATTCGCGCACTGAGCGTGCAGCCTCCACATCCAGCCCGACAGTTGGCTCGTCCAGGAAGAGGATCTCCGGGTCTGAGACCAGCGCACGGCAGAGGTTGATGCGCTGTCGCATCCCCGTGGAAAGCGCGTATATTTTTTGATCGGCCTGATCGCTGAGATCGAAGGCTACCAGGAGTTCGTCGATACGCTTGTGGGCTTCACGGGACGGCACGCCGTAGAACTGGGCGAACATCCAGAGCTGCTCACGCACCGTCAGTACGCCGTATCCTGACTGTTCGCCTCCGCTGACCATCGCAATGCGCTGGCGGATTGGCAGGACATTGCGGGTTACATCCAAGCCATTGACGAAGGCTTTTCCACTGGTGGGGGTAAGCAGTGTCGTCAAGATTTTGATCAGAGTGGTCTTACCCGCACCGTTGCGCCCAAGCAGGCCAAAGAGTTCCCCACGCTCAATGGTCAAGCTGACGCCATCGAGCGCCGTGATACTCGTTTTGTGTGTGATCGCGGCGGCGGCTCCTCTATGATTACTCTTGCGCGTGTTGTAGGTCCGGCGCAGGTCAATTACCTGAATGGCGGGAACTGAACATGATTGTACGATTGGCATAGGTATCTCTGTACCTCCAGTTTTCCAGGGCGACCAAAAGCACAAGGTCCATAAGACCCGGCAGGAGCCTCTACGAAGTGTATGGTGATGAGTTTTGGTGGACGCTCTTGTTAACGAAAGCGACCGTGTAGGGAAGTATCTTCTAAGTACTCCTCCTGGTATATTGAAGTATAGCATACATATACTAGAAATGCAAGTTAGCATGTTTTTAATAAATTAATAATCGACATTCTTTATAGACTTATTGCGAGATGTTTCGCGAAAGTGGCCGGGGCTTTTCAAAAGTTGAGAGAAGCAGGGAGACGAAGAAAAGGGCTATCAAGAACTATCCATAGCACGGTATAATGTTCGTGTCGTGTGGTTTGCCGCAAATAGAGGTGAGTATACTGTTTAAAGGATAGAGAAATTTGGAAAGAGATACGTTGTCCAGCACGGAAGAGACGGAAGTGCAGAAGGAAATAGAGAGCGATAGGCACGATGGATTGCAAACGGCCGAGGCAAAGGCTCATCATTATGACGCGAGCAAGTTTGACCGGCCATCGGTGACGGTAGATGTGGTAATGATGAGCCTGCGACAACGAGACCTGCAAGTTTTGCTCGTCAAGCGTCGTTCCTGGCCTTATGAGGGCATGTGGGCTATTCCCGGAGGCTTTGTGAAAATGGATGAGTCGCTGGAGGAGGCCGCCAAGCGCGAACTTCAGGAAGAAACAGGCGTACAGGATGTGTACCTGGAGCAGCTTTATACCTTTGGTGATCCGGGACGAGACCCGAGAACTCGTGTGATTACAGTTGTCTATTTTGCTTTGCTCGACTCTGAACGTTTGCAGGTGAGAGCGGCTGATGACGCAGTGAATGTGGGATGGTTTTCTGTCTACAATCTGCCCCAACTGGCGTTTGATCATGAGAGGATATTGGAGTATGCTCTGAATCGCTTGCGTGGCAAACTGGCTTATACCACAATTGCGTTTAGTCTCTTGTCCGAGCAGTTTACGTTGCATGAGTTACAGCGTGTGTATGAAATTATTTTGCATCGAAGATTGGACAAGCGCAATTTCCGCAAAAAGGTTTTATCGACAGGTATTCTGGAGGACACAGGCGCTAAGAAAATGGAAGGCACCCATCGTCCTGCTCGCCTCTATCGTTTTAATCCTGCTGCGGAACGCAAACTCTAGTGGTAAGAGAGATTGTGTGAATCGACCAACGTTCATGCAAGTGGGGAAGGTGTTGAAGGCACGGCATTCTTTAGCATTGGCAAAGTAAATGAAAATATTGATCCTTTGCCCTTTACCCCGCTGCTCTCTACGGTAATCGTGCCTTGCATGGCCTCTACGAGCTGACGCGTGATATAGAGTCCCAGGCCGCTTCCACGGATGATACCGTGCATATCACGTTCCAGGCGAACAAATTTGTCGAAGATGGCTTCTTGCTTGTCAGGTGGTATGCCCGGACCGTGATCGATCACGCTTATTCGTACCATTGCGCGTTCTTGCTCAACTTCAGCAGTAATGCGAATGGGGGTTTTGTCTGGTGAATAGCGCAACGCATTGGCAAACAGGTTACGCAGTACTTGCTTCAAACGCGTTTCATCGGCCCAAACCCTTATCTTCACTGCGATATCTGTCTCAACTTGCCGTTCCTGCTGGAGTATCAATGGTTCAAAAAGTTCGATGACGCTGCAACAGGTCTCCTTTAATGAAATACTGCTACAAACTAAGGCTGCAGTATCGAATTTGATGCGGCTGGCGTCCATGATATTGGCCTGGAGTAGAACCAACTCGTCACAGGCGCGGAGAGCTTTTGTCAGGAAGGATCGGCGCACTACTGGACTAGCATCATCCATTTCACTGAGCAGTTCGAGATAGCCCTGTACAATTGTTAGCGGGGTGCGCAATTCGTGGCTGGCCGTCGTGAGAAAAGCATCTTTAAGCTGATCAACTTGACTGAGCTTTTCGTAAGCGATTGTTAATTCATTGTACAGACGAGCGTTTTCGCGAGCCGCAGCGGTTTGTTCATTCAGACTGCTGAGTAAACGTGGATAAGCGGATCCAAGGAGGCCGACGCCAAGTGAAATAATGGAACAAATGCTTATAGTCAGCAGCCAGCGCGTATTTGAGATAAGCTCTTGATCCCATGAGAATCTGAGGGTTGTCCAGATCCCTAGCAGGCTTGCCACTCCTCCAACCGCGCTACACAGATAGAGTACCCAGGCAGGCGCGACAAGCTGTGCGGATCTTTTTGTCAGTAGCCTTTTGAATCGGGTCAGGAGGATGGGTAAATCGAGGAAAAGGATGATCATCGAGATGCACCAGATGACGGTTGTTGTCGCCTGGGCAACCTCATAGACTATGGTAGAGAAGTTCGTATCCACCTGGTAAAGCAGTGGACCGATAAAGTAGGTGAAAATAGCTATAACGAGCACGATGAGCACCTGTACGTTGGTAGCGAGGTTGGGGGCTTGATGCTGGTTGACTTTGGCTAGAGAAAGGGGTAGGCGATGGTCTAATGCTGAGACAAACAAGATGCGCGCGAAAGTAACATTGTAGACGACAGCGGCAATTACGAAAAAGCTGATAAAGATAAGGCCCATCAAGACAGAAGCCGCAGTGCCGAATACGGTATGGACCGCGGTAAGTGTAGAGTAAGCGGAAGCCGCAACACGAGGCGGCTCGACAGCCATGACTCCAAAAGTCCCCAGGAGGTAGGCAATCAGGACCAGTAACGGTCCCCAGCGTAGAAAGAGCGAGGCTGCATTGCGCTCCTTCGTCTCCGCAGCCATATGCAGGGGAACTTCGACACCGAGTAGAGCCAGCACGATTACACCGTAGAGTACAATGTTCTGTCCTCCGAAACCAAGTGTGCTGGTAGTCAGTGAAGGTTGTGGTGAATGACCGCTGAGTAGCCAGACGATCCCCGCCAGTCCGACTATGAAAATACCCAACCCATACAATAGTATGACCACTTTTGCGATCTTCATAAGAAGCTTGAGAGGTAACGTGGAAAGCCAACCGGCAAGCAGGAGAATAAGGATAACAACGAATCCTTGTTGCCAGATTGTCGCGAGCCAGTTTGCGTTGGTACCGCCGAGCTGTACTCCAATGCCCTGAATGAGTGTCAGAATGCTGGCGGCAGCAGCCAGAAGCACCAATACACCGGGAAACCAGGCGCAGAAGCCTGCAAAGAAGCCGAAAAGTGGTCCCAGCGCCCGGTGAGACCAGACGTAAATGGAGCCATCGACAGGCATGAAGCGATTGAGTTGCCCTGTGACGACCGCTCCAGGTATCAAAAATGTGATTGTACCGATGACCCAATAGAAGTAAGTGGCAGCCCCTGCTCCCTGGGTTGCCTGGACGACAGAGGCGTTAGGAATGAAGAGGACGATTGCAATGAAGAGGACGAGCAGGTCTACTCGTGTGAGTACACGGGGAAAGAAATCGTTGATGCGTTGCTCAGAACGTAACGGTTCGCCCATAGCGCTCTGCAGGATTGTTGGTGTATAGTGCCCCTTTACATTATTCATTAGCTGCCTCATCTTCCCAGAACGTTGGAAAATGTGGGAATACACCTTGCAAATGCAGTATATCATTTGGGGCAATGAAGGTAAATAATATAATCGAATAGGCTATTCGGGAACCTCTAAGAGCTGAAGCAATTCAAAGAGGGAATGCACCAGTAAACAATCGACATTGCTTTCATCTAAGCGTCGATGCCGGTCAAGCAAAATTGGTGTGATGCCGACAGCACGGGCACCCAATACGTCATGGATGTACGAATCGCCAATATGGATTGTATAATCGGCGATGCTGTTTGCTCGCTGCAATGCCAGTTCATAGAGTACTGGAGAGGGTTTGGCGTGCCGGGTGACTGCTGAAACCAACAAACAATCAAAATACCCTGTGAGATGGAGACGGCGCAAGATGGGGCCAAGAGCGATACCCCAGTCGGAGATTACGCCAAGGGTGTAATTGTTAGCTCTTAATTTTTCCAGCACTGGAAAGACGTCGGAATATACTTGCCAGCTTGTATGTTTGTCGAATTCCCTGGTGATCCGTAAAGCAAGCTCGTAAAGGCGAGGTTCGTCGTGTTCCTCTACGAAAGGGCGGAGCAAGTTCATATAGTAGTCAAGCCAGAATTCGTTAATGGTTTGTTCGCTAGCCCAGGTATAGCGTTTGAGACGTGTCTGGCGAAAGTAGTAGTCCTCAGCTTCTGTCATGCGCTGGTTAAATTCGTCGATGTGGATATGTAGGCCAAGTTGCTTGCAGACTCTTTGGCAGATTTCGGGGGAAGAGGGGTTGGGGTGCAGCAGGGTGAATCCTGCGTCAAAGAATATGGTGCGGATTGCTTGAGGTTGTTGCAGGGGCATGAGTTCTGTTTCCTTAGGATGGATAGCCCTGCTTGTCTACATTCTGGCCTTGTAAATGGCGTCTGCGGCGGCGAGAGCGGCGCCGGAGTTGGGTTGGAAACCACTACGGGGTAGTACGTGTTCCAGGGCGGCCAGGACGGTATCGACGTTTTTACGGCTTGAATTGTAGCCCATCAGGCCGATACGAATCAGGTGGCCTTTCAAGGCACCAAAGCCACCACCAACCTCAATGCTGTACTCGTCAAGTAGCGCATTGCGAATCGCCGTCTCGTCAATACCATCATGCAGGCTGACGGCAGTCAACACGGGAAGTTCATAGCCAGGCTGAGTAAGGATATCAAGGCCCATGGCTTTGATACCTGCTCGAACAGCTTCACCATGAAGTTGATGGCGAGCCCAGCGGGTGTCTAGTCCTTCTTCCAGGATGAGACGCAGCGTTTCACGCATACCATAGACCAGGTTGCTGCATGCTGTGTGATGGTAGGTATGGTCGCCGCTCCAATAACGGTGCAGTTTTGACAAGTCGAGGTAATAGCTTTGTACAGGCTTCTTGCGATTCTGGATCACTTGTACCGCTCGCTCGTTGAGTGTAACAGGGGCCAGCCCTGGTAATGCTCCCAGACTCTTCTGGCTACCAGCATAGCAAGCGTCGATTTTCATTTCATCGATATTCATGGGAATACCACCAAGTCCACAGACCGCATCCACGACGAAGAGCGCTCCATGAGCGTGAGTGATGCGCACCAGTTCTTCCAGAGGTTGCCAAAGACCAGTAGAGGTTTCTGCAATAGCAGTCGCAAATATTTTGGTTTCTGGATGATCTTTGAAAGCCTGCTCAAGTACCTCTGGCTCCAGGGGTTTGCCTAATGCAGTCTCAAGGTTGATCACTTTGGCACCTGCGCGATGCGAGATTTCAACGATCTGGCCGCTGAAGAATCCGAGGCAGCCAGCAATAATTGTATCGCCCTCTTCGAGTAGATTGCACAGGACTGCTTCTGCGCCGGAGAAACCAGAACCCGAGACGCATAATGTCATCTCGTTTTTGGTCTGAAAGACCCAGCGCAGCAATTGGGCAGTTTCTAGTAGAATGCCGAAAAACTCAGGGTCGAGGTGACCAAGCTGAGGAGCTGAGGCGATACGAAGGATGCGTGGATCAACATTGCAAGGACCAGGGCCGAGCAGTAGCCGGTACGAAGGATTCAGTTCGGGAAGAGTCGTTTCATATGTTACACTCTTGCCCATTACTAATTGGGTCATTCGGTTGCCTCCCTTTCGGATAGGGACGTACGCATGCACGTCCCTCTAAGAATTTCCCCTGGTCACAGTCTGGTGTGTGGCGTAGAGTGAGTGGGGCGGAACCGCTCGTTACCATACCCGTTCCTACACCGGGACCTCTGCGTCAAACAAGTGTTGTAACTTGTCGGCTTGATCGACTGCGATCAAGTTGTCGATAAATTCGTCGAGCTCACCATTGAGCACGCCAGGTAGATTGTGCCGTGTTAAACCTATGCGATGATCGGTCACACGATCCTGCGGGAAATTATACGTGCGGATCTTCTCGCTGCGATCACCGGTCTGAACCTGTGAACGTCGCGATTTGCTCAGTTCCTCCTGCCGGTGAGCCTCTTCCAGGTCCCACAGGCGAGATTTAAGGACGGAGAGAGCCTTGAGTTTATTTTTTAGTTGAGATTTCTCGTCCTGGATGGTGACGACCAGGCCAGTTGGCAGGTGGGTAATGCGCACGGCGGAGTCGGTGGTGTTCACGCTCTGACCGCCGTGTCCAGTTGAGCGATAGACATCAACACGAATATCGGTGTCTTTGATATCGATATCGATGTCCTCATCGACTTCCGGCAATACGATGACTTTGGCTGTTGAAGTATGGATGCGCCCACTGGCTTCAGTGACAGGAACTCGTTGGACGCGATGAGTGCCCCCTTCGTATTTCAAACGGCTATAAGCGCCCTTGCCCTTCACGACAAAGGTGATATCCTTGATACCGCCCTGGGAGGTTTCGTTGATATCCAGGATTTCGATCTTCCAGCGTCGATTGTCGGCGTAGCGGCTGTACATGCGGAAGAGCTCGCCTGCGAAAAGCGCTGCTTCGTCACCGCCGGCCCCTGCCTGTATCGTGACAATAGCGTTTTTCTCATCCATACTATCTTTGGGCAGCAGGGAAATCTTTATCTCATCGAGTAAATGCTCTTTACGCGCTTTGAGACGTTCCATCTCTTCAAAGGCAAGTTCGCGCATTTCGGGTTCATCGCCTTCGTACATTTCCTGGGCCTCGGCAAGCTGCCGGTCAGTTTCGACCAGTTGATTGTATTTTTGCACAACCTCTTCAAGTTCAGCGTGTTCACGGCCATAGCGTTGTAACAGCGGGATGTCTTCAAGTACATCCGGCTGTGCCATCAAGTTATTCAATTCTTCATATCGTTGCGCAAGGCTGGCAAGTTTGTCCATTAAATCCATGTGTAGGGTCTCCCGATATCTCCTCATCCTCCCGATATAGGACAGTGGCTCTTATATATCATCGTATCATATTTTAAGACACGTCTGAACGGTTGAAATGGTACTAATTCACGTGTGTTTATGGGTCTTTTCACCAAGAAGTGATGAATGTAATGTACGAGGGCAACGCTACCCCGCGGCAAGCAAATAGCGTTCGACGGTTGCGCGACGTTGCTGTCGAACGTAGAGAGAATATGCGGTTGTGCTGTGTAAAAGTGGCTTCATATCATTATTATATCACGTAAAGAGAGACATTTGGGCTTATTTTTGTGAAAAACCTCCTATTCTCTAGCCGATATTAAGAGTATACTATCTTTCAGTGGACAGGTAATGCGGTGTTAATGCAGATTAACTTTTTCATTGGGATATCGGGAAATCTATCAAGGGCCGATAAATCGGCGCTGGGCGCGATCAATCGGCCCCTACGGGTGTCCGGATTCATTTGTTAATGTGCATAAACGAGCTTTTTCCTGTGTCAACTGAATAGCGAGGAGGATACCTGTGCGTTTTTGCTTTATCCTGGAAGAAAGATATGCCGATAAACCCATGCCAATGGTTGTGGCGGATCAGTTGCAACAGTGGGGACATGAGATTGATGTGCTGCAGCCCTATGCAGCTGTCACCAGCCTGACCGATCTATCGCTGACAAAGTATGATGCTTATGTCCTTAAAACCGTTTCAGACGGGCCGGGCTTGACCATTTTAGAAGCTGCTGAAGCGGTAGGTATACCAACAATAAATAATTCGCGTGCTATTCGTCTGATACGCGACAAGGCTGTAGCGGTGGCTTTTGCTCAGGCGTGTGGTCTGCCTATACCGGTTACCTACTTTGTTGGTCATCCTCGCGCCTTAGTTAAGGTGCCACACCATGTGTATCCTGTGGTAGTCAAACCAAGTAATGGCACTTCATTGCAGGATATTCACCTGGTCCATACCCCTGAAGAGATGGTGCAACTGACCCTAGACGAGCAAAGTTACTACCTGGCGATGCATTATGTAGAGAATACGGGCTTTGACATAAAGCTGTATGTCACAGGTCAGGAGGTGCATGCTATCGTTAAAAGTTCACCGTTGCATGGGACGGTGCAAGAGCAAGAAATACCTGTAAGCCGTGAAATGTTGCAGTTGGCACGTCGCGTAGGACAGGTGTTTGGTTTAGACCTCTACGGAGTAGATGTCCTGGAAACTACTGATGGACTGATGCTCATTGATATCAATGATTTTCCGAGCTTCTATGGTGTGCCGCGCAAAGTTGCCAGCGTCGCAGAATATATCTTGCACGCAGCCTATCGCACTCGCCGGGAGGGACAGAGGCGTATTGGAAGACCAGTTATCCAGGCTCGCAGGTCCCTACACCGGCAGGATAACAAGATTGTCCCTGCTGAGTTGATAAGTTCTAATCCAAATGTGAAACGGGTATACAGCAGTTGATTCTTCTCACATCCCATTTGCTGCTGCTATCCTGCTTTTCCACGGATTGGCAACCGGGTTAAGCTCCTAGGGGTGTAGGTTATCACGTATATCTTCTAATATGTGCAATATCGTTCAAAATGTAGAGTACGCGATGCTTGCCTGAAACGCGCACAAGGGTAATCGATGTATTGGCGGCAGGATAGAAAAACTCTTTTTGCAGCCCCAGCACTTCAGCGACATAGGCATTTACCACACCACCATGAGCAAACACCAGCACTCGCTGACCAAGATGATTGCGCGCTATTTCATCCAGCGTCTCAACTACTCGCTTGCGAAATGCCGCTGATGACTCACTATCCGGGATAATATCCCAATGTCCAGCTTCACCTGCTAAGCGTACAATGTCCATCTGCCGTTCCTGTAAGGCCCTCGTCAGAGCTGCCAGGTCCTGTCCATCGGTGGGTAATGGACGTATATTGCCCAGCCTGATCTCTTTCAGACCTTCGACGATAATGGGTGTCATACCCGAGCGTTCAGCCAACGGCGCTGCCGTTTCCAGGCAACGCCGTAGCGGACTGCTGTAAATTGCTTCGAAACGCAAACTGCTGAGACGTTCGGCTAATGCCTGAGCTTGCTCACGTCCTAGACGGCTGAGAGGCAGGTCATCATAAATGCCGCTGGGAATAATTTCATCTTCATCGGGTATAGCGTCAGCATGCCGGACAATAAACAATTCGGTGGCATGTTCACGCTGGAACAAAAATGGGTCATCCATGCAGTTATTTCCCAAACTGACGTAGTACCGATTTCGCCAGTGCTCGTTTATGTACTTCGTCAGGGCCATCGGCGATATGTAGTACCCGACCGTGGGCCCACATTGCTGCCAGGGGGAAATCATCGCTCAGTCCTGCGCCACCGAAGACCTGCATGGCACGGAGGACGACGTTGGTATGCACCTCGGGCGCGACAATCTTAATCATCGCAATCTCGTTCTGAGCAGCTTTCTTGCCAAGGGTATCAATTGTCCAGGCCGCTTTGAGTGTTAAGAGCCTTGCCTGCTCGATCTCCAGGTACGATTGGGCGATCCATTCCTGAATGACCCCTTGCTCGGACAGGGGTTTGCCGAAGGCCACTCGTGACGTGGCACGCTGACACATTAGCTCTAATGCGCGCTGGGCCGCGCCAATCGAGCGCATGCAATGATGGATACGTCCTGGGCCAAGCCGGGCCTGGGCAATCGCAAAACCACCGCCTTCTTCTCCCAACAAATTGTTCACGGGAACGCGCACATTCTCGAAAAGCAGTTCGCAATGGCTTTCGTTATCAATGTATCCCATGACCGGAAGATTGCGCACAATAGTCACTCCAGGGGTGTTTTTAGGTACCAGCACCATACTCTGCTGCCGGTATCTATCTGGAGAATCTGGATCAGTTTTGCCCATTACAATAAAAATTTTACAGCGGTCGCGGGCCGCTCCTGAAATCCACCATTTGCGGCCATGCAGCACATACTCATCGCCATCGCGTTTGATAGTGAGCTGGATGTTGGTAGCATCGGAACTGGCCACATCCGGTTCGGTCATGGCGAATGCCGAGCGGATCTCCCCATTGAGCAGGGGTATGAGCCAGGCTTTCTTTTGCTCAGGTGTGCCGAACTGCGCCAGGATTTCCATATTGCCCGTGTCTGGAGCCGCACAATTAAATACCTCGGATGCCCAGCCGGCTCGACCCATAATTTCAGCAAGGGGAGCATATTCGAGGTTAGTCAGACCCGCCCCATACTCATCACCGGGCAAAAAGAGGTTCCACAGTCCCTGTGTCTTAGCTATTGCCTTCAACTCGTCGACGATTTGCGCATGGTGATGCGGATTGCCCGAAGCGGTTATCTGGTCCCGGTATGTCTGCTCATTAGGATAAATATAGCGATCCATAAAATCGCTCACACTTTTACGTAGTTCGTTGACTTTCTCTGAATAGGAAAAATCCATGAGCTTCTTCTCCTGCTGTGTTATACGTCTCTCTTTTGACTATACCACATAATTTTGCGGGAGCAGCCGCCTCAAGGTGTCGAAGAAATGGCACGTCAGAACTCCCGGCAAGATGAGTCAGTTACTCTGACCCCTCCAGCACAGGCGTAAGGAGTATGCATTCTGCTGATCGAGAGTGATTCTGGTCTCATCGAGCAGGATTCGGTGTCAGGGCAAATCAATGCCCATGCCTGATTCCAACATGCACTTTATACTCCTCCCACATTTATACGTTAACTCTACGGGTACTGCGGCGGTTGAGGCGGTTGAGGCGGCTGACCCGGTTGAGGTTGACTATATTGCGGATATTGTGGTGAAGGTGAGGGTGGGAACTGCTGCGGGGATGGTGGATATTGCTGACCTCGCGCCGCCTGCTGGCGGAGATAGTTCAATTCTTTGTAAATGGGCCATTCGCCAAAGGCAAGGATACACAACATAACGATATTGGCGATGGGTACAAACATGAGTAGCCCCAAAGCGCCACTATAACCCGCCTTGGAGAAAATCCTCCAATAAATGATAACAGCAAAAATGATAACAGCAAGACTGAAAATGATCGAGGAAAGGATAATCCCTGTCAAAGCGCCAGTATTCACTGTGCCGGTACCGTTATTGTAAGGCATGTCTGTCTCCTTTTACAGTAACAACTACTTTCGACTTTGTTTCGCCGCGCAAGCATGTGCTTGTAGGGTAGGCCTAAGATCCGTCATGATGTAGTAAGTGCTTGAGCGTAGGGTATATCGATGCAAGTATTCCGTACAGGTTTCTCCCCAAGCAAAACCATTATAGCATGCATGTAAATACGAGCGTTCATCAATTATGATAGACGTTTTTTCTTGCCATCAACAAAAATCTCTCTCTCCAACAGGGAATATCTCGTTTGCCTGCCGTGTTATTATCGGTGAGTTAGCAATCTATGCATGTGAGTGCTAGACAAGCGAGTTTTTGTATGCTATAATCTGGCAATCAACAAGTGAGACTGCTAAGAACAAAAACGATACTGAACATTTACTGCTGAAGCGCGGGATATGCGGTGCAAGTGTCTCTACCAAGTAGGCCTTCCCCGTATCCGAGGTGGAGTGTAAAAGTTCACCATCGTACTTCTATAAAGTTAGGAGCATGCAATTACATGAAGTGTGAACGTTGTGAAAAGAATCCCGCCCAAGTGCGTATTGACCAGATCGTCAATGGCCGACGAGAACAGCATTACCTATGCCAGTCGTGTGTTGATGAGTTGATGAGCGCAGCTATGGGCCAGATGGGCGGCTTTGACGGTCAGGATATGCCTGATGGCGCTCCCTTCGGTTTCGTTTCAAAAAACGGGAATGCTGCCGCCGCCGCTGGTGGCGTAAACACGACTACCGCGGAACGGCGTGCAAATACGAGTAAAACACCTACATTGGATCAGTATGGACGCGATCTGACTAGTGAAGCTGCGGAGGGTAAGCTCGATCCGTCAGCAGGTCGTCAGCGTGAACTTCGCCGGGTTATCACCGTGCTTGGACGCCGTCAAAAGAACAACCCTGTACTGATTGGTGAGCCAGGTGTAGGTAAGACGGCCATTGTCGAGGGCCTGGCGCGTCGTATTCACGATGGCGATGTCCCTGCTACACTGCGTGGTAAACGTATTGTCTCCCTGAACATCGGTGGCATGGTAGCCGGAGCGATGTTCCGAGGACAGTTTGAGCAGCGTGTCAAGTCCATTCTTGAGGAATTGCGGCAAGCCGATGATGTGATTGTGTTTATCGATGAATTGCACACGGTTGTCGGCGCAGGGGCCGCGGAAGGCGCCGTTGGCGCTGCCGATATGCTCAAGCCCGCACTGGCGCGTGGTGAGTTGCGCTGCATTGGCGCGACTACATTGGATGAGTATCGCAAACATATCGAGAAGGATGCCGCGTTGGAGCGACGTTTCCAACCTGTGATGGTCGATGAGCCATCAGCGGAAGAAGCGGTCGAGATGCTACGTATAGTGCGTCCCAACTATGAACTGCATCACGGCGTAAGCATCACCGACGAGGCCATAGATGCTGCCGTTAAACTTTCTGACCGCTATATCAATGATCGTTTCTTGCCCGATAAAGCGATCGATGTGATGGACGAGTCCGCATCGGCCCTGCGCTTAGAGGCAACCGAGAAGGGTATTGTTAGCCCGGTGCTCATCTCAGACCTGGAGAAGGAGCTGGCCGATATCCAGGCGAAGAAGGAAGCTGCTGCAAACGCTGAGGATTATGAGCGGGCTGCAAAATTGCGCCAGCAAGAGCTGGTGACACAGGGCAAGCTGGAAAAAGCGCGTGCAGAGTCAGGTAGTTCAATGACCTTGCTGGTTACGCCTGAGCTTATTGCACAGATTGTTGAGAACTGGACGGGGGTGCCTGTCAGCCAGATGTTGGAGAGTGAGCGTCAGAATCTACTGAGCCTCGAAGAGGACTTACGCAAACGCGTTATCGGTCAGGATGAGGCCATTAGCGCTGTTGCTCGCGCTATC
The DNA here is from genome assembly GCA_046726655.1 of Chloroflexota bacterium. GTDB lineage: Bacteria > Chloroflexota > Ktedonobacteria > Ktedonobacterales > Ktedonobacteraceae > DATMNR01. The sequence continues at coordinate 11,345 of JBKPAZ010000006.1, read as the reverse complement.
CGTCGTTCGCGTGCCGGACTAAAGGACCCCAAGCGTCCGATTGGTTCGTTCCTCTTCCTTGGCCCAACTGGTGTGGGTAAGACGGAACTGGCAAAAGCTCTGGCTGCTGAACTCTTTGGTGGTGAGGAGAATCTCATTCGCCTGGATATGTCGGAGTACATGGAGCCTCATACAGTCTCTCGCCTGTTTGGTAGCCCTCCAGGTTATGTTGGGCATGACGAGGGAGGTCAGTTGACCGAGCAAGTGCGCCGTCGCCCATATAGTGTGATTCTCCTGGATGAGGTCGAGAAGGCGCATCCGGAAGTGTTCAACGCGTTGTTGCAGATCATGGACGATGGTCGTTTGACCGATGGACAGGGCCGCACGGTAGACTTTAAGAATACCGTGGTAATTATGACCAGCAACGCTGGCAGCGCGGATATGAAGCGAGCAGTACGTATTGGTTTCTTGCCAACAAAGGATGAGGATTCACGTGATGAGCATCACGAAGTGATCCGCTCGAAGGCGATGGATGGACTGAAGCGTATGTTCCGCCCTGAGTTCATCAACCGTATTGACCAGATTGTGGTCTTCCATGCTTTGGGCAGGCCAGAACTCTACAAAATTGTTGACCTGCTGCTGTCTCAGGTTCGCTCACGCTTGAGTGAGCAGAGAATCGAGCTGGTGGTGAGCGATGAGGTACGGGATCTGTTGTTGCGTGAAGGGTTCGATGAGGAGTATGGCGCTCGTCCGCTGCGCCGCACGATTCAGACCTATGTCGATGACACGCTGGCCGATGCACTGCTGAATGGTGGTGTTGTACCTGGTCAGGTTGCACGCCTGGTGTTGCACGATGGCAAAATTGCTTTTGAAGCACAGGAAGTGGCTCAGGCTGCGTAATAGAATAGATTCAAAGAAACCCGCTGGATACTGTATCAATTACAGTATCCAGCGGGTTTTATTATTTGCTTGCCTGCCACACAACCCTCTTCAAATCATCCAACCCTTTCACCTTCTCAATGATCTTTTCCCTCTCTTGCCTATCTATAATTACGGGAGCTACTAGCTCATGAAAGCGCGCCTCGAGTTGCTCCCAGCTTAGTGGATTGTGTGGATCGCCAAGTGCATACCTCACATTCGCGCTTAACTCTCTGCCATCAGTCATCGTTACGCTTGCGCTCGCCCGCCACTCGGTAGGGTAATAGTCGTCCAACTGGGGCGAGGTGTAGCACTCAACACGCAGCATCAAATCGCGAAGCCTGGGATTACGTAGCCATTCATCAGTAAAAACTGACAGCCCGGCTTTTCCTGTGAGGAGTGCGATTGCTGCCCCGAAAGGCATGCTGAACTGCGCTTCAACCACATTGTTTGCCTGTCGTTTTTGCTCGATGGGATCGGCTATCAAACCGCGTCCGCCTGTCAGTACGCCGCAACGCACGCGCTCGATTTGCCCAGGGTCGGGGTGATGGGTACGCATAATTTCGAAAAGGCAATCAATGGGGCCATGCATATAGCGGCAGCAAGCATAGGGCTTGATTGATACCTGCATGATGGCGAATTCATCTCCCGCGTGGCGTTCTAGTTGGGCTATGTCGCTTGCGGATGAATATGCGTGGAGAAAGCCATAAGGACTCTCTAGAATGCTGGCTGGGCCTAGAAAGCCTGATGCTGCCAGGCGGGCCGCCATAATCCCGGCATGGCATGCCCAACCAGGATGCAGCCGCTTTGTCCATGCTCCATCGTGTAGATATGCCATTGAACCTGCCGCCATGCTGCCTGCGATCCCCAAAGCCATATTCGTTTGTTTGGGCGATAAATGTAGCAAACGAGCGCTGGCTGCCGCAGCGCCCAATGTTCCGCAGATAGCGGTAGGATGGAAGCCTCGTTCGTAGGCTGAAGCGGGATTGAGCGCGGCTCCGACGCGCAGCGTTACCTCGTATCCTGTTACCACCGCTGCGTAGAAATCAGCCGTTGATGCGGCTAGCTGCTCTGCGAGCGCCAGCGCCGCAGGAAATACAACCACGCCGGGATGTAGTGATGAGCGGTTCTCAACGTCATCCATCTCCAACCCATGTGATGCGATCCCATTTGCTAATGCGACCCACACGGCCTCCGCGCGTTCTTGCCTGCCAAAAATGGTAGCAGTTCCGGCGTTTCCTATAGCTATCGACTCTAGCACCTGGTAGGCTGGCAGGCTGGATGGGAGGATGGAGCCGCGTATGGTAACGGCAAGGTGATCGAGCAGCAGGTAGCGTACTCGTTCGTGTACTGTTGCGGGTATGTCTTCACTTTGTAGTGAAGCACAGAAGTGAGCAAGGTCGGCTGTCAGGTGGTTCGTCATGAGTGCGCTCCTAGATTTTCATGTGTCCGGTGTAGACTCTTATAGAGAGTGTAGCATATTCATTTGAGAGCCAATCGTGATACCTTCAGGCTCAATTGAGTTTTGAGGCATAAAAAACTCCTGAACATCGTCTGTTCAGGAGTTTGACTTAGCAGGGGCAGCAGGACTCGAACCCGCGACTTGCCGTTTTGGAGACGGCCGCTCTACCAACTGAGCTATGCCCCTACAGGGCGGAGAGGGTGGGAGTCGAACCCACGGAGGTGTTACCCTCAAGCGGTTAGCAACCGCTCGCACTAGGCCACTATGCGACCTCTCCGTACAATGGCTCCACAGGCCGACCAATAAAGTTCAGCGTCTACTCTAACTACGAATAACTGCTGCACTACAGGCCTTAACCAAACGAGCCCAACCACATAATACCAAACCGCAGATGGCACGTCAAGCTTTTTTTTGACCAATGGAGATGTATGTGTCACTGCTTCAAATTCGCTGGGAATTGATAGGTTGAGGCGTCGTCGGGTTTGGGATCAGGTGTGCCGTATTCCAATGTCACGATGTCGTGCGAAGCCAGTGACACCTCAGTATTCAGGGGCGAGGTAACGGTATTGGCAAATGGCTGGCCGTTCACAAAGATTTTCCAGCCTGATGATTGGGTTAACTCTGGTGGAACGTTCAGTTTGGCAAAACCATCATGCCAGATGGTGAGAAAGTCGTCTAATGCCAGGTTGGATTGTTTCTGAGGGGCTTCGATGTGGATGATGCCGTCGCTTGTATGGGTGTGCATCCAATAAAAACAACTGCCATCAGTTGCGATACCAATATTCTTAGGAATGGTTACTCGCTTGCCGTTTATGTAGATTGTAAGGTGTATGTGAATGTGGTAGGCATTCTGTGCTGCATCGCAGGGGATGCCGTTAATAGGTGGGTAGGCTGTGTTCGTGGTGGGGCTCGTCTGGATGCGCAAGAAGGTAAAGCCCACCAGTCCCAGCAGTAGAACGCTGCTGCCAATTGTTGTCCATAAGATGATACGGGCTCGACGGCGATGTTTGCGGCGTTGCATGCGTGCTGCGCGCCGCTCCTGACGAAGCTCTTCCTCTGCTGTGCCAAGTTCTGGTATTACCTGCTTGCTACTCATTACATTCCCCTAAAGTGTTGATGAAGGCGCTCTATCCCGGTGGTGTCTTGGGGCGGCAAATAACCCCATTTGTACCTGTTTCTTGATTGCCTCTAAATTTGGATCATTTGGAGGCATGGAAGAATGATCGTGCATGAGGCTTGTGCTTTCTCCATCAGTCTGTTGAAGTAAATGTACATATGGCGAGGCTTGCAGTTGTTGTGGTGGTGAAGGCAGTGTTGATTGCGCGTCCAAAGGCGGAGGGCTATTGTGAGCATAAGCCACCTGCCCTACTGGAACAGGGCTCATAGATCCCCCATTTGCTGAAGGCGCTGGCCAGGGTGGGATAGGAGCCATTGAACCGTTATTCGTTGGGAATGGCATACTGCCTGGCACTGAACTAGCGGTCTGATTATTCTGCCAGGTCAATAGGCCCTGTGTGGCGGGTCCGGCTGAAGGACCTATTGCCCTCCCTGTGCTCGTCGAGTGAGCTTTTTTGCGCTTGATCAACAACACAATTGTAATGATAGCTGTTAGAATCGCTAGAGATCCTATCACCCCTACTATTATTAAGGTATTGATTGGCTGGCTTGTAGTCGTTGTGTTGGCTTTATTGCCCGAAGGTGGTGTTTGACCCGTGGTTATATTTTGTGAATCTGATGGTGCGGTGGAACCTATGGTCGGTGTCATACCTGGTGTGGCAATCGCAGTTGTAGTAGCTGTAGGCGACGAATGTTGTGTTGGTGTAGGGTCGGATATGGGACTGGGAGTGGGCGAAGGGATGGGGGTCGGGGTTGGAGCGTTATAGGTGAAAGCCGCCGATGAACTAAGTGTTGGCTGTTGACCTCCTCCAACAATGGCCACGATCTTGTATGAGCCACTTGCAAATGCAGTGGCCGGCACTAAAAATGTCCTTGAAATAAAACCAGTGCTGTTCGAAATTGCAGGAGTAATACCTAAAACAACACTGCTGTTTACAGTCTCCCAGAACAATTGTACTGTAATACCAGCCGGAAAAAAGTTTGATCCTGCGATGGTTGCCTGCTTCCCCGTAGTCAGTATAGAAGGAGAAATGGAAATTTGTGGTGCGAACTCTGACAGAACGGTGTAGTTGTTAGCTAAAGCCGTTGTACTGCCAAAAGTGGCACATACTGTATATGTGGCCAAAGGTGTTCCATTTGGCCAACGTAACCAGCCACTGAATGAGCCGCTATGAAAGGTACTTGCCTGAAAGTCTGAAACAAGCGAGCAATAGGATGCGATCATGTAGCCAAAAGATACCTGCTCACCATCGGGATCGGGCCAACCTGAACCGCTGATTGCGATTGTTGCTCCCACCGGGCCAGAAGACGGGCTGCTCCCTACGGTTCCTTTAACAGTTTCTCTTGTTGCATGTGCGGGTAAAACGAAATGTGCCGTTGAATAGAGCAATATCGTTAGACATAACACCACGCTGGTGGCAAGGCAGACACTGCCTGCAAGTCTTGCACCGTGCTTCATCATAAAATTCCTTATCGATGTGCTTTACACGTAAAAAACACGTAGAGGCACCATCGTGGTTGCCTGGTATTGTATATTCCCCACCAACTGAGTGTAGAAGAGGAAGAGTTTTACGTCAAGAAAAGGGGTAATATGTACTACAGTGTTAGTACACACCACTCCCGTCCCTACGCGACTAAGCACCCTTGACCCAGGTATTTGTGGAATCCCTCCGAAAATCGTCTGAAATCCCGTTTATTGGGAATAGATGTGCGCGGGAACGTATCAGAACTGTTGGCGACAAAAGCTTACTCATTGTTGCACAGGCGCCGGATGAGTATGAAGGAAATCTGTAGTGAAAGAAACAACTTATGCAGACAGATATTTGGCTGACTGAGGAGATCACTTACCCCGAACGATGTCCTCTCTGTAGCGAACCATTAAAAAATGGATCAACTACTTGTTTCTCCTGTGGCTTCTCAAGGCATCCTCCCACCAGTACGTCGGTGTGGATTGATCCTGCTGTCTATAGATATCCTCTCTCTTCTTCGCAGAGACAGTCCCCTCAAACCATCCAGCAAACAAGGGGTAGGTATCTCCAGTCGTCGTCTCAACCAAGAAGGCAGCCAAATCCAATTACTCCCATTCCATCCCGTGCTTCTGCACAACCTGCCAATGCTGCGCCTGGCTCGATTGTGATGCCAAATCAGGGCAATACACATAAGAAAAAGGCCGTCTTTGGCAAAGGAAAGCAGCGAAGAGAGGTGCATGAAGGTGCGTTATACCCTCCAGGAGACATTTCGACGCTTGCGGATGCACAGAAAGACGCCGTTGTTTGGGACTATGAATCACCCAACTTTCAAGCCTCAAGCAGTCTGCCGGCATTATCATTATTGATATCCGAAACGCCTACGCAACCAGAACTTGAATCTCGAGGCAAAGCGACACGTCGTTTACCTCGCGTCGATGAAATTACTACAGTCCCTCCACTGAACGAGGCCCACCCAATCGAATCCTCCAGAGCGCTGGTTCCTATGGCTTCTCAATTTGGAGTAACGACCTCTGAGGGGTCTAACGAAACTACTATTAACGTTCCGTCGTCCAATGAAAGCAACGCATCCTCGTGGACGTCGGGTGAGGCGTCCCAATCGTCCTATGCGCAACTGATTTCCAGTCGCAGTAAGCGCAATAAATCGCGTGGCGCTATTTCGCTGAATCTTGTTGATCGGGTGCGTTGGTGGCTGTTGAAACCCAGACGTATCGAATTTGTCTTGTGGCTGGGAGGGACAATCTTACTGGTCGGTGTTACCTGTGTACTCTTACTAGTCACCGCATTTAGCTTTGCATGGCTCACCCCGGGGTTTACCGGCACTTCATCAACAAATATGGCCGGTACTGCGACGGAGTCACAGCAACAGGCAACAGTGATTACCAGTCGTCGAATGATCTTGACACGTACTGATATAGGACCTTTATTGCCAGGGCAACCTATTCATCTTCATGGTCAAGGCTTCAGTCCCCATGGTCATATTAGATTTCTATTTGATGGTACACAGCCACTCATAGACCAGGATGGGAAATCTGATTCGACTCAGGCAAATGCGCAGGGTGTATTTGACACGACTTTAAGGTTAAATGATAATCTGCCGTGGCAGCCTGGAGCTCATTTTATTGACGCGCAAGACCTTGTTACAAAACACATAGCAAAACTTCCTATATTCCTTGATCAAGGTCCCATTGGCACAGGTGTAAAGAGCACTCCTGTGCCCTCATATTCACCTGTTGTTACCCCAACTCCCATTCCGAGTGGTTCAGGTGGTCAACCTACGCCAGTGCCGGTCGGACAAACCCCAGTGCCTGTCACTCCCACCCCAGGTGTTACGCCCACAGCGACACCCACAGCGACCCCGACGCCGGCACCCACGGTGACGCCGACGCAGATACCCACAGCGACAGCGACAGCCGCTGTGACCTCAACGGCTGGTCAGACTGTAACGGTAGGTTCTGGACTGGGTAACGCATTGGACCATACTGGTGACCTTGCTCTGAGTAAGCAATTGACGCATCTCAACCCTTGGGTGTGGTTGATGATGGCTTGCTATAGTCTCTCAATGGTACTATTAGGACTTGCTGGCGTCCTGCATAAACGTCGTGGATGATACCGGCACATTAGCCAATCCAATGCTATGCCCAACACTAACAGGCACTAATACACCAACGCCGACGCCGATAGGAACACCACTGCCCTCCTCTGGGCCAGTCAGTCCAACGTGGTACTTCGCGGAGGGCAAAGTCGGCCAGGGCTTCACCGAGTTTCTGACTATCTAGAACCCTGATCCGGTCAACACCTGCCTGGTGAACATCCAGTACCTGTTGAGCACGAGTACCCCTGCACCCAAGCTCATCAGTGTTGCTCCTAACACGCGCTTTACTGAGGGGGTCAACAGTGACCTGAATCTGGCAGCCAGTGCCACGGCGTACCAGGCCGTCTCCACCATCGTCACCGTGACCAATACGAGCACCTGTCAAGGGGTCGTGGCCGAGCGGCCGATGTAGCGTGTCACTTCGCCGCCACCAGTCGAGTGCCCGACGAGGACGATGTCGTGCAGGCCGAGCTCTTCGATCAGCTCCGCGAGGTCGTCCGCGTACGTGTCCAGGTCGTTGCCGTTCCACGGCTGGCTCGAGCGGCCGTGGTCGCGCGGAAGCCGTTGGAGCCGAAGAAGTCAGGAGCCACAGCCTGGTGGGGAGCAGATAGAGCCGACGAATGACGTCTTGAAAAGCTGGATGCATTTCCCGTTCCCGGCAGAAGCCACGCATAGGGAACACATGCGCGCACACCGAGTGCGCGGGTGCGCTGCACCAGGCGCGAGAGGGTCGAGCGAGCGATCTGCATTTCTCGTGCCACATCCACAATCGAGGACCCGCTAACACGGCTTCGTCAGCTCGCACAGGGCCTTCGAGCGTGGAGTCATCCAAGGTAGACAGCAGGCTCACACGTTGCTCTCCCTCTTCCTCAATCACTTCCGGCGAAACGGTCCGGCTTTCGGGCAACTCAAAGGGAAGAGGATCTGGGAGAATGGGAAAAGCGTCAGGGGAAAGACAAATCAGAGGCGTCAGCCGAGTCAGCGGGACGGAGGCGAGATCCACGAGCAGATGGCCTCGGGCGGCGCTCTCTGCACATCGCTTTCAGATAGCGGCTTCCCGCTCCGCCTGGGGCCAGCGTTCCCCGAGACGTTCGAGCAGTTCCTGCGCACAGGCTGCTTCGCCCCACGGCCAGATGACGAGGCCCCGCCTCTTCCAGCTGTGGCCAGCTGGGAAACGCCTGACGCCGCGCATGCAAAAAGACCAGGTTGGCGTGACGCGTTCTGGACAGGGTGGCTTCCGTGCCAATTCAGTAGACCCCTCCCTGTTGTTCGGCAACTTTCCGCGCTGCTTCGGCTTTGGCCCGATTGCGCTCGTGGCTTTTGTCTTGTTCCAGCCCAGCCTCCGCGATCAGCAGCCTCCCATCGAGTAATTGACCGATTGCATCGGGGAGGTAGACATGGCCCTTGCCCTCAAACAGGTAGTTGATGGTGTACGGAGTCGGCAAGGGCGTGGTGATCTTGTACGTAGAAGCAAACGTGGAACTGATATCGCCGCGTCCGTACCAAGCGACCTGGGGATGATATTCAAGGTACAACAGGAGCTGTTCTTCCATCTGGCTACAGAAGGGGTGCCGGGTGGGTCGGCTCTCTCCCGTTTTCCAACTGGGGATCCATCCAGCGATGTTCTCTCCGGCAATTGCGAACAGGTCGATGCCACGCACGCCCAGCTCAGCCATGATCTGACCTCCCTCTTCGCCATCACAGCAAACACAATCTGATGAATTTCCAGCTCGTGCTGCACAGTCTATCAGAGGGCACACTCATGTGGAAGCCAACCACCTGCTCTGGATCGAACCTTGAACGCAAAATTCGATCACTGGGGCTGATTCCGTCGAACCTTCAGGTCAATTACCACGAGCAGGTTTTAAGGCGAAGAGTGAGCTATTAACGCGAAGCATGAGTAGAAGGGATTCATCGCTTGAGAGCATGGCTCCAGAAGCGGTTCACGGCCCTCAACGATGGTAAATTCATAGCGAGATCATGATCATGTGATATCTCAGGGCTGTCAGAGCCGTATTTGAGGGACATCAAGTGATGAAAAGCGACATTGCGGATTTTTCGCGATTCAGCCCCTTGACAAGAATATTGCGATATGTTATATTTGCTATAACAAATCGCAATATTCTCAAGGACAAGCAGGGGCATGCTTCTCTGAGGAAGGGGAGAGCCGCACCATCAGCTGAAAATGGGACACTTCAGCCTGGGATGCGACTCTCCCCCATCAAGGTTCCTACAAACTTGAAGTTGTACATGGTGTCCTTCGAAAGGAACAGGGGTATAAGATGCTTCGCTTCAGAAACTATTGGATCTACAGCGCTGGCCTCGCCATCGCCTGGGCGGTTGTTCTGATACTCATACGGATGATCCGGGGCAGCGAGAGCGCGCAGACCATCCTGTTGGTCTTTTTCGGCTTCTGTATCGGCTGGGTGTCGACGACGATTGCCCGCTACGTCTATCCGCCGCCAAAGCGTTGGGAGTTAAGCCGCCGCCAGGAGTGATATATTCAGTCGACCCTCCATGCGGGCCGCGAGCCTCCGACACGCAGCGAGCGGCCAGGGCTACCAGCGTGGATTTTCTTGCGCCGCGTCGTGGCCGAAGGGGAGTCTGCCACTTCTGTCGCATCGGAAGCCTGCCCTTGCCGCGAGAACTGCTCTGCAAACTGGTAGCACTGTTCGACCGGGCAACCCGGAAGGAGTACGGAATGGTGAGTCTTACGGTAGAACATATCCATAAGTCCTTTGCGCACGTTCAGGCTATCAAAGATCTGTCGATGGAAGTGCAAGAGGGAGCGATTTTTGGGTTTCTGGGGGCCAATGGCGCGGGCAAAACCACGACCATGCGCATGATTCTGGATATTCTGCGGCCTGAGAGCGGCTCTATCACCTGGAACGGCCAGGATGTGCGCGAAGTGCCGCGCCGATTCTTTGGCTACCTGCCCGAAGAGCGCGGACTCTATCCAAAAATGCGCGTGGATGAGCAGCTCCTGTTCCTGGCGCGGCTGAACGGTTTATCGAAGCAAGCCGCCGAGAAAGAGTTGACTGAGTGGCTCGAACGGTTTCAGATCAGCGCCAATCGCAAAAAGAAGATCGAAGAACTCTCGAAAGGCAATCAGCAAAAGGTGCAATTTCTGGCGACCATCCTGCATGACCCAACGATTCTGGTGATGGATGAACCGTTTAGTGGGCTGGACCCGGTCAACGCGAACGTGCTGAAAGAGGCGTTTGTAGAGATGCATCGCCGGGGCAAAACCATTCTCTTCTCCACGCACCAGTTGGAGCAAGCCGAGGAATTATGCCAGGATATCGTGATTATCAATCAAGGGCAGAGCGTCGTTCAGGGCAGCATGCGCGAGGTCAAACGCCAGCATGGGCGCACTGTGGCCCGGCTCAAACTCGAGAACGATCCAGAGGCTCCTTGGCTTGAGCAGCTTCCGGGCGTGCAGGTCACCAAGCGCCGGGAGGACTATATTGAAATGCACATTCAGGCGAACTTCAATCCCAACGTGATCGTAGAGGCCGCGCTGCAACACGGCGGCATCATTAGCCATTTTGAGCTCACTGAGCCGTCGCTGACCGATATCTTTATCGAGCAAGTTGGTGCTGCCTCCTTGCCGGATGCTTCATCTTCTATTCTTTCAGCATAGAAAAAGAGGAATGATACCATGCCAAAGCAAACTGTGGCTACGCCAGAAAGAGAGACGCCGGAACAGGAGCGTACATCGGTGGCCGTCAGCTCGGGCGGGGCCGCTACACTCCATACCTGGCGCAATATCCGCCTGATTATCGGGCGCGAGTATAAAAATCAAGTCACCCAGCGCATTTTCATCATCACGAGCAGTATTCTCCTGGTCATCGTGTTCCTTGCCGCTTTTATCCCGACGATGGTGCAGTTTTTGAGCTCCCGTTCCAGTGTGCAAACGAGTATCGTCGTGGTCAACGATGCTGGCTCCGTGGCGGGTTTGAATGACACGGCGCTTTCGGCGTATATCGGGACGGCGCTCAATGGGACGACAGGACCGCAGACAGCCGGCACACCTGCCTTTGCTCTGACCTTCTCGACTGCTCATGCGCTTCCCGACCTGCACAATCAGCTCAAGAACGGCAAGCTGGATATCCTGCTGGTGCTTGCTCGTGCGACGAACCAGGAGGTGCGCTTTACCTATGACACCAGCGCCAGTGCCACCAACGACACCAACCTGCCCACTATCCAGGCTCTGGCTCAGCTGCTCACCTTTCTTGATACCGCCCATCGCCTGGGCCTCACATCGCAAGAGACCCAGCGCTTATCC
>JBKPAZ010000005.1:0-7789 GCA_046726655.1 Chloroflexota bacterium | reverse complement strand
TCGCAGGGATAGAGAACCGTGCTGCCATAGACGGCGCGCATCATGGACAGGTCTTCCAACGCCATCTGGGACGGGCCATCTTCACCAATCGAGACGCCGGCATGCGAACCACTCAGGCGAATGTTTGCTTGTGAGATAGCTGCCATACGAATGAAATCATAGGCGCGGCTGAAGAAAGCTGCAAAGGTCGAGGCAAAGGGGATCTTGTGCCGCACGTTCATGCCTACCGCCGCAGCCACCAACTGCTGTTCCGCAATGTACTGCTCAAAGTAACGATCCGGATAGGTTTTGGCAAATTCTTCGGCATAGGTCGAGTTGTTCACCTCACCATCCAGGCCGACTACATCAGGGTTGGCCGCGCCGAGGGCCTGCAACGCATCACCATAGGCCTTGCGCGTGGCAACAGCTTCTTTGCCATCATACACCGGCAACTCCAACGCCTTTTTTGCTACTTCGGGAGCTGGTTGGAGATTGTCTGGTTTCTGCACAGGGAAGGTCTGGCTGCGTACAGGTTTTAGTTCTTGCAACGCCTTCTCTTCCTGTTCTTTGCTGAGCGCCTTGCCGTGCCAGCCATTCACATTTTCCAGGAAGGAGACACCTTTGCCCTTTATCGTCCTGGCAATAATCACGGTAGGCATACCATTCGGCTGCGCAGCCCTGGCAAACGCCTGGTTGATTTCATCATAGTTATGACCATCGATGACAATAGCATTCCAGCCAAAGGCTCCAGCACGCTCCGCGTAGAGGGTTGTGTTCCAGCCATGCATCGTTTCGCCACGCTGTCCCAGGCGGTTGACGTCGAGGATAGCTACCAGGTTGTCCAGTTTGTAGTACGAGGCATGGTCAAATGCTTCCCATTGCGAGCCTTCAGCCATCTCACTATCGCCGAGCAACACCCAGACGTGATAGGGCAATTTATCCAGGTACTTGCCCGCGAGCGCAACGCCTACGCCGATGGGCAACCCCTGGCCTAGCGAGCCAGTAGCGACATCCACCCAGGGCAAGGCAGGAGTGGGATGGCCTTCAAGACGGCTGCCAAATTTTCGCAGTGTCAACAATTCATCGTCGGTGATAGCACCTGCTGCTTTATACAACGAATACAGCAGGGGCGAGGCATGTCCCTTGGAGAAAATGAGGTGGTCGTTATTTGGGTTCTGTGGGTTATCAAAGTCGTAATGCAGGTAACCGGTCAATAAAACGGCCATCAGATCTGCTGCCGACATTGATGAGGTTGGGTGCCCTGAGCCTGCGGCAGTGGTGCTACGAATGCTATCTACACGCAATTGCTGGGCAAGATTTGTCCACTGTTGCACCTTGGGTTCTGTCGAAGTTGTTGTCATGTATGCTCCTTATGTTGTAGAGTCAGGTAATCAGAAGGATCTTCCCTACTACATTGATAGAGGCACCTTTTACGAGTGCCCAATTCCTTGTATTATACATCAATAACATTGTTATTGTAGATTGTATGTCAAAGGACAGCAAGCTGAAGTTTACTTTCGAGAGGATGAACATGTCTGAGCAAGAGGAAGAGTACGACTATCACCGCGAACCAGAACCGGATCCGCGAACGATAAGTATACACAAAAATCGCTCTAGATATTTCTTCGCGATGATGAGTTTCCTCGTTGCACTCCTCTTCCTCAGTATCTATCTCAACAACTATTATGACCTTGTTTCGGGCTGGCTGCTCCTACTCGGCATTTTCGCCTTTGGAGCCATTGGAGTATTTTTTCTAGTGCCGAACAGCGTATTGGATCGCAGCGTCAACACTGGGAGAGATTACCAGGGCAGTGAAATTGAACAGAGCATGACGGCGGGTGATGAAGAAAGAGTGGACGAAGGCGAATATGTCGACGAAGACAAGTTGAACCCTTTCGAGCGGCTTGTTAAGGAGGCACTGGCCTCAATTCCTGCTGAGTTTCACGAGCAAATGGAAAATGTGCTGGTGCGGGTGCAGTACGAGCCAGGCGAAGAGGTGATGCAGCGAGTGGGCATGAAAGAAGGCTACACGCTCCTGGGACTCTATGAAGGTGTACCGTTGACTACGTATGGTCAAGCGAGAGTCCCACACCCTGAGATTATTACCATCTACCAGAGCACAATCGAAGCATATTGCCATGGAGATCCTGATCGTATTCGCGATCAGGTAAGGCACACAGTTTTACACGAAGTTGCACATCACTTTGGCATCGATCACGAGGAAATGCCCATATGGATTCGATAAAAATTGAAAAAGTAAGGCACATTCTTCAAAAGCATTTTCAAAGAGCAGAGTATAAAAACCAATTCACGCTGCGGTAATTATCACTTTCAAAGCATCCCCAGGTTTTGCCACCATTTGAAAGGCTTTCGCAGCTTCCCTGAGAGGGAACTGATGCGTAATCACTGCTTCTGCATGAATACGTCCGGTACGCAACAGGTCCAGGGCCAGCCGCGTCTCATAGGGTCCTGCGGAGTAGCTGGTACGCAAGCTAATCTCCTGAAAAAAGAGGAAATTCGGTGTAATGGGAAGCGCTGCCGTTGGAGATGGCGGCGCGAAAAAGAGGACGGTCCCGCCAGGTCCTACTAACTCAAGCCCCTGTTGCATAGCACTGATGCTCGAGGGCGTGACCAGCACAATATCTGGCTTGCGCCCATCATTCACAGCATACATTTGCTGTAAGAGATGCTCTTGCCCTGACTCAGGATTCAGGACATGGTCTATAGCGCCATCTAAAGCGCGTTGACGACGATAAACGATGGGATCTACGATGATAACGCGAACCGCTCCGCGCTGTTGTGCCAATTGCGCCAGCATCAGACCATTGCTGCCAGCGCCGAGCACCAGCACGCTATCTCCCGCTTGTACAGTAGCACGGCTGATGCCACGCACACAGCAGGCCAGAGGCTCGATCAGCGTGGCGGCCTCAAATGAAAGTTCATCTGGCAAAGGCAGCACGTCGAGTTGCACGTTAAGAGCAGGAACGCGAATGTATTCAGCCAGTCCACCGGGGTACAGGCGCGTAGCGCGGAAGGTTGGACATTGCGAAAATAAGCCGCGCTGGCAGAAGTGGCAGACCATGCAGGGGACATGGTGATGGATGAATACTCGTTGTCCAACAGAGAATTGCTGTACGCCTTCCCCTACTTCCGCAACAATGCCGACCGGTTCATGCCCTGGATGGATGGGGGCGCGTGGCTTCATGTACCATTCCATCACATCGCTGGCACACAAGCCACAGGCATGCAACTGCACGAGCAATTCGCCGTGGCCAATATCAGGGATAGGCAGCTCAACGATGCGCACATCGTCGTTGCTATGATACTCGACAGCTAGCATGGTGATTATCGCCTGGCCGGCACGACGCACAGGAAGCCAAACGCCTCCTTGCCCGATGCGAAAAACTGATGCACCTCATTGCCGGGGATATAGACAACATCGCCTGTACTCACTTCGTACTCATCCGCATCCAAGCGCAAACGAGCACGACCATGAATAACATAGACTCCATGATCGTGCGGGTGCCGATCGAGCGAGGTATGGCCGCCAGGCTGAACGGCGAAGTAGCGCATATGGAAATTGGGCGAGTCCTCTTCAGCACCGATCAAAATCTGGCGCGTAGCCCTGTCGGCATCGCTATTTTCTGGGCCATAGGCACGTACCGGCACATCTTCCCAGCGTAGTTCGCCATTTTCTAATTTGTGGAAACGATGAATAACACCCATGTTGTTCTCCAATCGGTATCAAACCTTGTGTGAATTATACCATGCGTAATTACATAACGATCAGATCACAATTTGCAAAAGAGAGGCATTTGTGTTGATGGGGCAGTGAGCAGAGTAAGCACATTTGCGAGCACAGCTATCTATAGGCTATACTATTTTTGATTAGAACACCGAAAACAGATACAAAGGGCTGGAAGGAATCATGCAAACGACACAACGAGTAATTATAGTACATAGTCCTCATTCAGGCAGATCGTCAAAACTATCTGAGGCAATTACGTATCTTGAACAAGCAGGGCTAGAGATTGTTAACACTATCTCTATCGCAGACCTGGATCACCTGCCTTCACAGGGAACAACCTGGAAGGAGAGCGGCATTGATGTAGCTATCGCGGCAGGGGGCGATGGATTGGTGGGAGGCGTGATTACACATATTGCCGAAAGCGGCCTTCTCCTGGGAATACTGCCACTGGGCACTTCCAATGATGTTGCTCGCTCTTTGCGTATTCCTCAGGATCTCAACGCGGCAGCTCAAGTCATCGCACAGGGAAAAGAGCACCAGGTAGATGTCGGCGTGGCTCGACCTGCAGAGCAGGCTCCACATCTTGCCACTAAACACCAATCGGGTCCGTTACTGTCACAAGTTGCTCCCCAAAAGCATGGCTTCTTCGCACACGCGTTGACCATTGGTGTGAACGTCCAGTTCGCGCGTATTGCGACCAACGTAGCGACGCGCCAGCGCTTTGGGCGCATGACCTACCCCTATGCTGCGTTGGAGACATTGGCATCCCACGACTCTCTGGATATACATCTCGAATTTGTGGGGCTGGCAATACCACAGAGCACAACCTCTACTCAAGTACAAACGCCGCCAGCGCCAGCAGCACCTGAGTTACAAACATCTCTGCATTGTCGAGCGCTACAGGTAGCCGTAGTCAATACTCCTATTTTTGGTGGACAACGAGAACTTGCTATTCCCGGTACAAGTTTCGAAGATCGTTTGCTCGATATCGTCGTGATAGAGGAGATGGACATCGGTAAACTTGGTAGAATCGTGACTCATTTCTTTGGTCCCAAGGAGCATGCAGGGACTCCCCTATCAACTGGCGAAAATCGGCATTTTACACATCACCCTGCGGAGTTGTCAGGTATTCCCGGTATACACCACGTGCAAGCGCGGGGAGTAATGATCACGACGAGCGCTGATCCAAGGGACGCGACACTGGATGGAGAGGTACGAGGTCAGACACCGATGTATGTGCATGTTGCTGACGAGCGGCTGCGGGTGAAGGTGCCGGCCTAACCGGGCGGCCGGTTGGGGCTTAAACCCTTGCGACAACAGCTTAGATAGCATACACTAACATTAACACCACCTGATCTGGCCTTTATTTCTTGCTTGTGAGTGAAGGACATTGCGATGCATGTCACAACACGGTTACGAGAATTGCTCGCTGGCCCTGATTTGCTTGTTGCCCCTGGAGCACATGATGCCCTGAGTGCGCGATTGATTGCCCAGGCGGGATTTCCGGCGGTCTATATGACGGGATTTGGCACAGCGGCCAGCGTCCTGGGTCAGCCTGATGTTGGTCTGCTAACAATGAGTGAAATGGTGAGCAGAGCTGCTGCGCTTGCGGCAGTTACCGGCGAGCTACCACTGATCGCGGATGCCGATACCGGCTACGGCAATCCCATCAACGTGCGTCGAACCATACGCGAGTATGAGCGCGCGGGAGTGGCCGGGCTGCATATCGAAGACCAGGTCTGGCCTAAAAAATGCGGTCACATGGAGGGCAAGCAGGTGATCCCCATGGACGAGATGGTGCAGAAGATACGTGCCGCCGTCGATGCCCGCCAGGACCCCGACTTCGTGATCATCGCGCGTACCGATGCCAACGCAGTACTTGGACTTGAGGATGCGCTGCGGAGGGGACTGGCCTATCGTGAAGCCGGGGCCGACGTTATTTTCATTGAAGCACCCCGTTCAATGGCAGAACTGCAGACCATTAAGCAGACGTTCCCCGATGTGCCGCTGCTTTTCAACTGGGCGGAAAGCGGCAAGACTCCACTGCTATCCCTGGATGAGATTCGCGACCTTGGTTTCAAACTTGTGATCTTCCCTGTAAGCCTGCTCTTCGCAGCCACATATGCAATGTTGGACTTGCTAGAGGTACTGAAGCGGGGAGAAACCCCAGCGCCATTCGCTGAGCGTATGGTGACATTTTCGCAATTTACGCAACAGATCGGCCTTCCTGATATTCAGGAATTGGAACGCCATTACGGCGTCAATCAGTAACAAAGGAGGAACTTTTATTTCTATGGCAGAAAACACTTTCCAGAAAGCCAGCATCACTGCCGAGTCGGCCCAACGTATAATCGCAGCCGCCGAAGTCAAGGCTGTCGAAATGGGTCGACCTATGAGTATCGCGGTCGTTGATGGTGACGGCACGCTGAAAGCTTTCACCCGCATGGATGGAGCGCCGCTCTTAAGCGTGCAACTCGCACAGGACAAGGCGTATACGGCGATCAGCTTTAACATGTCGACCCACGATTGGTATGAGTTCGTGAAGAATGACCCACCGCTGCTGCACGGCATCATCAAAACGGATCGCCTGATCGTCTTTGGCGGCGGCTATCCGATCTCTACGGATGCGGGTATAATCGGTGGCATTGGTGTGAGCGGCGGACATTACACGCATGATATGGAGGTGGCGCAGGCAGGTTTGGCGGCGCTTTGAGAATGGTCTGATTAAGGACGGTCAAGGCACAGAGGCAAGACCCGATATCAACACGGGGGCGAGGGCGGGGCAAGCACGATCAGGGCGAGCTGGCAAGGGTGGGGCAAGTTGCGAGCGCGGGGCAAGCTGGCAAGGGCTTCCCAGGGCGGGGCAAGCCCCGCCCCTCCATGAGTATTCAACATTATAATTGTTATTTACTGTTACTTCACAAAATTATATTATAAATTAAAAATATGCGCCAGATAGCGATCATCTTGATCGCTAATTTTTAGCCCGACAATTGCTTTCTTCTGTGCGTGATGTTTTTTCCCCAAAAGCATTACGGCATTTTGGATTTAAGCTGAGCAATAGTAATCCGAAGAGTGCTCTGGATACTGAGGGTAGTAGCTTCGTCTTTGTAGCGTTGGCGGGGCCAGAAGAAACCTTTTAGTCCATCCTTTTTATGGCGAGGCACGATGTGGATGTGTACATGCGGCACACTTTGACTCACACGATTGTTTATAGCAACGAAGGTTCCCTCTGCTTGTAAGCCTTTTTCCATGGCACGTGCCAGAAGTTGTGCATGCTGGAAAAGTGGGGCAACGAGTGAAGCAGGCAGATCAATGAGGGTCTCATAATGTTCTTTGGGAATCAGAAGGCAGTGTCCGGGGAAAAGGGGTCTTTTGTCTAAAAAGGCTAGAGAAATATCATCCTCAAAGACAATATAGCTTTGCACCTCGGAGCGTACAATCTTGCAGAAGGCACATTCCTGACTGGCTTCAGTTTGCGAAGAACTCTGCAACAGTTACATCCTTTCTTGTCGTAGTGGACCCTGGCACCCGCAAGGGGCGCCACTACATTTCTTCTATGTTAGTCAGCATGTGTTTTCCTGATTAACTCCACATGTAAATTTTTTCATATGCAACATTGCCACTCCGCTATTCGTAGTTAAGAGCGTACAAGCCATATCCTGTAGAAGAATGGAAAGGAACACGCTATCATGTCGCAACAACACATGGAATTTGATCCAGGCAATCGTCAAGGGTCGGCCTCTTACTCCGTGAGGTATGAAGAGGTTCCTCATGACAGCTACTCCTCCTCAAGCTCACGCGGGCAGAAACTCTCGTGGCAAGATGCGACTATGCATCCCACGGCCGGTCAACGTTTGGCGCTGGCGATTGTATCACTTGTTATGTTCGTGATATTAATCTTTGGCCTGGTATTGATTGCAGTAGCTTCAAATGCCGCTCCATGGGTAGTTCTGCCTATACTCTTCATCCTCGTTCTGTTCTCTGCCCTGGCAGTCATCATTAATATTGTGTTTAACCGCAAATCCTAAATCGACAGTGACACCTGGTCAAGTGCATCTG
>JBKPAZ010000004.1:0-10907 GCA_046726655.1 Chloroflexota bacterium | reverse complement strand
GCTATTACCCTGACGGTTCATAACGGCGGGGTGACGCTGCACAACGTGTCGATCCCATCGCTGCACATTGATATGGACATGACTTCCGGCCAAACGATCACAGTGCATGTGATGATGGGGAAAGCTCCATTAGTATTCTTTTGCAAGTATCACCGGGGTTCCGGCATGCTCGGCGCGTTGCTACCAAAGGGAGCGTAAGTTGGCAGGTAAACGCATGCCCACCATCCAAGAGTGATGGCTGGAAGAGTGAACCCCTTCGGTGAAGACGATGTGCCTGCCGATCAACGGGATCACACCATATAGCTGACGTCCGAGGTACTCGTAGGATAGGCGTAGACCATCTGCTTGAGATCGGCCGCACGTAGCCCGGTGCGTATTGCCAGGGCGAAGAGGTTGATGACCTCCTCGGCGTGGAGTCCTAAGAGATGTGCACCCAACAGGCGTTCAGTGTCCTCCTCGACCAGCACCTTGAAGCCTGTATGCGGCAACACCACACGACGCGAGGTATACCAGCCTGAGGTGTCTTCGTGACGTGTGCTGAAACGCAAACCCTGTGCGTGTGCTGCCTGCTCGTCCAATCCCACTCGGGCGAGGGGAGGGGTCGTGAAGACGACGCTCGGTATTCCCGTGTAGTTCGGGGTGTACCGGTTGCCCTCCAGGAGGTTGCGGGCCACGATGTCGCCCTGCATGCCCGCGACCGGCGTCAATGGGAACCCTCCACTCGCGACTGAGTCTCCTGCTGCATAGACAGCCGGATTGGTCACGCTTTGTAGGTACGCATTGACCGAGATACCGTCTTGCTGGCGTGTGATCCCCGCCGTGTCCAGGTCGAGATCATCGATCTCCGGCACACGTCCGGCGGCATGTACCACAAGATCAGCTTCGACCGTGTACTCCTGCACTCCTGTCTGTGCCTGGACGAGCACGTGGTCGCCCCGTCGCTCTATAGCGGTCACCGCTGTATGAAGGTGAACCTCGACGCCAAGGTCCCTCGTGGCCTGCACCAGTTGGGAGACCAGATCGGGATCAAACTTGTTGAGGGGACGGGCTCCCCGGTGGAGGATGTGGACGCCGGCTCCTGCACGCGCCGCGATGTGCGCGAACTCGAAGGCGATGTAGCCCCCGCCGACGAAGACGACGCGAGGCGGTAGGTTGTCCAGCTCCAGAAACTGCGTGCTGGTGGTCAGATACTCCTCGCCCGGTATCCCCAAAGGGGCGTGCTGCGCGCCGGTCGCGATTACCACATGATGACCGGCCAGGGTGTCATCGCCCACCTGGACGGCTGTCCG
The DNA here is from genome assembly GCA_046726655.1 of Chloroflexota bacterium. Classification (GTDB taxonomy): domain Bacteria; phylum Chloroflexota; class Ktedonobacteria; order Ktedonobacterales; family Ktedonobacteraceae; genus DATMNR01. Next base: position 9,618 of record JBKPAZ010000004.1, on the reverse strand, counting down.
GTCGACGAAGCGAGCACGACCGTGCCGCACGGTGATTCCTGCCTCAGCGAAGCTGTGTTCGGTCTGCTCAGGTACCGGATCGGTGAAGGTGCGTTTGAAGCGTATCATGTCCGGCCAATTGATGGAGAGAGCCGGCGCAGAGATGCCCTTGCCCTGCATGCGCCGACTCCAGTCAACGAGTTCAGCAACGCCGACGAGCACTTTCTTCGGGTCGCATCCGCGCAACTGGCAGGTTCCTCCAAAGGGACGCGAATCGACTACGGCCACGCTCCAGCCGGACGCGCGGCAGGTGTAGGCAACGTTCTGGGCCGCCGAGCCTGTGCCTATTACAATCACGTCAACGCTTGTGGTCAAAATTGTTCCTCCTGTCTGTCATGAGGCGCAGCATGAGATCCTCCAGGCCTGGACTATCTCATGTTGCGCCTCTCCTTTATGTATTGAGCGTTCTATCCGACCCATTCCAATGTAACAAGTATAAACAAGAAGCTGGAAGTGTTCTGTAGCGTAGATTACATTTCGGGTATCTCCCGTTGTCTTCGGCGTGCTCATATGCGTGAATATAGACGTGATTCAGAGAGGGGTGTATCCTGGATATACCCGTCTAAGATGGAACTGGAGATACACTTGCTACTGGTGATGAATTGCTTGCAGCGAGCATTTTTTCAGGACGAGAGAGTAGGAGCATTATGAAGATCCTACCAGGTGCAAACGAGGGCGCGACTTCCTGTCGAAGCATGAAAAACGGCCTCAAACCAAATCAAAACGCCCACCCTCGCGGATGAGCGTTTGCCTGCATGCATCCAGCAATCTTAATCATAATGTGACACGGGCGCTTTCCTTTCATAGGTGTAACGAATCAAACACTCTTGTTTGTCGATCTAAAACCCCTATTTACCAACCGCAAGTAACGAAAGCCAAGATTAGAACAGACCAACTATGAAGAGCAGTCCATGATATTGAGACATACTACAAGGTACTTTCCAGGGCTTTTGTTGTACACTCTGCTACTCTGTGTAAGAGTGACCAGGCGTGGACTGGTTTAGCGATGGTTTATGACATCAGGGGTGTACGCAAGCGCATGAAACAGGTTTGGTGCGGTAGCGTGAATGACGATAAGAGCAGTAAGTAGTAGAGATAGAAGGACAAGCAGAAGAAACAAAATTTGTTTCTTGTTCATGCTAAGTGCTGTGCCCATGCGGTGTGCTCCTTCCCTTTCCAGGGTTATTGAGAAGATGGTTACACCATGCTTCTCGATTTACTTCTTGTATATTACTTATAAGTTTTTTTAGTAAAAAATGTGCCCTATAAACACCCTGTTTTGAGGATACAGGCCATTAGACACTGGAATGGATGTCCTAAATTTGGATGGAGGTCTCATTTTTGGATGGACATCGCAGGATTTTTGGACGCGCAATAAGAAAAAACAGGATATCCATCATGGATATCCTGCAAGGATTGATTTGAAAGATCTGGTTGTTGCTCTTCCTATCTTCTGAGATAGTCACATCAACGTGTTTGCCTGGCGCTCTTGCGTGTCGATGTAAGCGCTGTTGTAGTATACATGGCGAGAATACGTTCAACCACCTGAAGATCAAGGATGGCGTTACATTCACGAAATACCTGGCTTGCATCGTGCAGGTATTTTAGCCCTTGCTCGTAGCTACTTTCGCCTGTCTTATGCTGTTCTAACAATGCCACCCCGTAGCTCTGCAAGGTACGTGCCCACTCCAGGCGCATACCACACTTATTCAATGTCTCTAGTGCCTGCATAAAATAGGTCTCTGCCTGTTCATAGTGGGCCTGTGTTGTCAGGACATTACCCATGTGCTGTTGAGAACATGCCAAAAGCCAGGTTTGTTCGTATTGTTGAGCTTCATTTATAGCCTGTATCGCTTGTTGCTGCGCTTCGTCAATCTCTCCCAACAATAAAGCAACCTTTGCCAATGCCAGTAATCCCTCAGTTCTCGTTTCTGCTTCCAACCCTTCAAGGGTAAGCGCGCGTTGCAGAGAGATTCTAGCCCTTCGAAGTAAATATGCGTAAGAGGAGTTTGCTGGTCGTTTTATCGTTTCTCGCAAATCACTGTCGTTCTCTTGAACGACAAGAGCCTGTGCAATACGTAATTGTCCCAATACGACAAGCGCAATACCAATACAAGGAGTAAAGTTCATTGCTCGACCGATTGCCAGGGCCTGGCGTACAGATAACTTCGCTTCATTCATCTTCCCCTGATCTTGCATGACGGTAGTCAAATAAGCATGCCAAAGGCTCATATATATAGGGTCGTTTATCTGCTCTGCCAATACAAGCGCTTGTTTATAGCAAGCTTCAGCCCCTGGTAGATCACCAATACGAGCCGATAAGATCCCAAGGTTGCCAAACGCCACTGACATGATTGAGGCATCTCCAATCCGCTCAGCAATGCTCAGGGAGCGGCGCAAGGCGGCCTGCGCCAAAATATGCTCACCTTTCCTTAAATACACATCACCTATGTTGCCACAGATTTTCGCAATCTCCCCCTGACGATCATACTGCTCAAAAATTGTCAGCGCTGTGTTTAGATAGTCCAAAGCGCTTTTACTTTGGCCTACAGTGGCTTCTATACCAGCAAGTAACGTAAGAGTTCGCCCCAGATCCACAGGATCACCTTCGAGTGTACGTCTCGTAGCTGTTGAGTGAAAGGCATGTGTGGCTGCACGATTTTGCTGTCGGAGCACATTTTCGAAGATATTTAATGCATAGTGCGCTATTTGACGAGCTTCCTCAAATTTACCTTCCTTCCAAAGGATGTGACTCTGTTGTAAGTGGAGACTGGCCCATGCTGGACCGGTTGCAATCTCTGCTTCGTGTAGCGCCTGTTCACCACGACGATAACATTGTTGAGCATGCTTGTAGTCGCCTGTATCAAACCAGGTCCTACCAATTTCACACCAGAGCAAAGCTTCGATTTGTGCTTCGTATTGAGGATCAAGGTGTGAAGTAGAGAGGCGATACTGGTTATGTACTTCTAAAGCTTGCTCAAAATAGCGACGGGCCTCCGGATCATTTCCTTGAACCCTTGTGCATTCACCGAGGCGCTCCAGGAGATCAGCAAGGTGCAGATTCTCGTCAAGACTGGCTTCTGCAGGAAGTGTCCCCATATGTTCAACAGCAAGTCGATAGTGCTGTACTGCTTCGGGATAAGCCGACAATGCATATGCACGATCGCCTGCCAACTCTGCATAGTGAGCGATCTGTGGAGAATCCGCTCCACCTTTTACGAGGTGGTAGGCGATGGAGGCTGCTCCCTCTTCCTCTCGTCCCTGGTAGATCTGACGCAGGACTTCTGCCGCACGGCGGTGGAGGCTGGCACGCCTGCCCGCAGATAGGCCATCGTAGAGGTGGCTTACCAACATGGGGTGCCAGAAGTGATAGGTGATGCGTGTGCCGCTGCCCTCTTCAGTGAGCATCCCGGCTTGCAACGCCTCCTCCAGCAGGTCGAGAATGGTGTCTTCGCCAGCATCGGGTCCACCCGCCTCCATGAAGCGAATGGTATTGAACTCGAAAGAGCCACCCAGGACGGCTGCCCTGACCAGGAGGCGCTGGCAGGCGCCGCTGATCCTGCCCATGCGCAGGTCGAGTACGGCGGAGATGGTGTCGGGCAATGTTATTGGAACCTGTCCATCGTTGGGCACAATGAATTGCGCCCCTACACCGGGTGCGAAATGCGAAGCCCCCACGCCGCGTGCCAGTTCTTCGGCGAAGAAGGGGTTACCGGCAGCGCGGGTCTGGATATGCTGCACCATTGGCTCCGGCAGATGTGAGACCAGGGTGCGGATCTGCTCATCGGTGAGTCGCTGGATAGTCAGGGTCTCAACTGCCTGTTCGCGCTGCAGATCAATCAGTACCGGACGCAGGGGGTGGTTGGCGGGAAGTTCGATCTCACGGCAGGTGCCTGCGATCATGACCGGTTGTCCGCGCAGTTGGCGCACCAGGTAGGCGAGCAGTTCGCAACTACTGCTATCGGCCCACTGCAGGTCATCAAGCACGATGAACAAGGGAGTGCTCTCGCTGATGGTAGTGAGCAGTGCGCGAGCGGCCTCCCACAGGCGCAGTTGTTCCTGATCGGGCGGCGTTGGCGAGGAGGGCCCTATTTGCGGCAGCAGGTCATGTAGTTCGGGCAATAAGACTTCGAGCGCTTGATAGATCAAGGGACGCCGCGCAATCTCCTGTCGCTGCCAGAGACCCTGCGTCATGGCCTTACGCAGAACCTCGACCCACATCCGGTAGGGAATACTGCTTTCCTGCGCATAGGCCCGGCTCCAGGCGACGGCCCAACCGCGCCGTTTTGCTTCGCGACCCGCTTCCTCGGCAAGGCGAGTTTTGCCGATACCTACATCTCCCATCAGAATGACGCATGGTATTCGACGCTGCGTGTCGAACGAAAGATTTGTGGCTTTCTTCTGCCCCGCAAGTTTCGTGCGCCGCGCCTGTTCGGTTGCAAGCAGGTGACGATGTAAGGCTGCCAGTTCATGTTCGCGTCCAACCAGTGGACTCTGGTTGCTGCGCCCAACCTGTAGATAAGCGTGGGAATCGACAGGTTGCGTATCCGGTGTCTGGGTCTCCACCAGTGGAGCGACTGGTGACACTCCTGCTCGCGCGTGGGTGGCCGGGTCTTCGCCGCGCTGAGCGGACTCATAGAGTGCGCGTGTCTCCAGCAGAGGCGCTATTTGATACTCCTGCCCCAGCAAGGCTGCGAAGCGTTGGTAGATGCGCAGCGCTTCCGCGCGCCGACCCGATTGCGTAAGCAGGATGATGAGCCGCTGCACTGCCGCTTCATTGGTGGGGTCAACCGCCAGCAACCGATCTAAGGTGTCAATGGCACCAGGCAAGGCCTCACGTGCGATACGTAAATCAGCCAGTTCTAGAAGTAGCCCGATCCAACTGCGCTGCAGCGCCTCGCGCCGTATCTGAATCCAGGGAATATCGCGCTCCTCCGGTAGGTAGTCCCCACCATAAAGTAGCATAGCTTCTTCCAGCAGTTGCTCGGTTCGTCCCGGATCGCTCGTGGCCCGCGCCTGGCCGAGCAAGGAGTCGAGGGCGTCAGCATCAATCCATAACTGTGCCTGGTCGGCAAGCACAAGTGTCGAGTGCTCGGTAAGTAATAACTCTGAGGTGGCGGGTCGACTGCGTCCAGGTTCTAAGAGGCGGCGCAGGCTGTACACGGCGCGATCCAGGCGGTGGGTGGCGGTCTCAAAATCTAAATCTGGCCAGAGCATTTCTATGGCCTGCTCGCGGCCCAGTTTACGTCCGGGGCTACTGATGAGGCAATGGAGTAAAGCGCGGACGCGTTGGTGCTGCATCGCGGCATCTGTAACGGGCTGCCATTGTTGCTCGTTTCTGTACTCCAGGCGAAACTGTCCCAGTACGTAGAGACGAACCAAAGACCCGCCGAGATCTTGAGCTTTCGGAGGCTCGCGCGTTTCGTGTGCCACCTGCATCTCGGCAGGTGGATTTTTGCCCACGTAGGTACGAATGGTGCGCCCATTGACGGTCTGGTATGCATACCAGTAGGGACCGTGCCCTATGCCTTCGCGGCATCTACGACAATGGGGTTTGCCACAGTAGCTGACCTGCTGGTGGTAGGTGATCTTGCCGCCATTCATCTCACCTCTCCTTTCGACTGACCTGACTGCGCAGCAGGAACTCCTTGCAGATTGTCTGACTGCGTAGCAGTAGACGCGCCAGCGTCGTTGACAATCTGTCTAAGTTCAGCCGCGCAGCGGCGTTGGTCAGGCGGGTAAGTGCCCACTCCTGTACTCCTGTGGATATCTTGCACATGCTAGCGGAACCGAAACCAAAGAAAGAAAGCTAGCGTTCAGCCAGAGACTGACCCATTATATCAAAGTGTGTCAACATAAAAAAACTCGTGAAAAGACCGGAATTCTCCAACAATCAGAAGACTGGTATAAGACATCCAACGAGCTATAATTCGTGGGTTTTGCCAACATATTTGTGACAGCCCTTGCCCAAGAGCACCCGCCCTGGAAGGAACATGGGAGATCATGAGAAGACCTTCAAGGTACACTCTAACCATTCCGTGACCAAAAGTAACAGTCGGAGGGGGTAAGTACATCACATGAATAGTAAGGTACAGACACAGGAAAGACCTGAGACATCACAGGCAGTTGCCCTTCTGCCAGGGAAGCAGCCGGCACCAATCCGTCTCACCAACGCTGCTGCGCAGCTACCCTACGGGTCAGGTGAGACGAAAGGACAGGACGAATCTGAAAGAAGGGGCGCATATTTGACTTCTTCAACGCAGCTTCCTTCTAGTGACTCGGCGAGGCTCTATAGTGATGAGATTGCGCGTGTAGACTTGCTTTGTACGGAGGAGGTAATATGCCTGGCGCAGCGTATCGAACGTGGTCGGGCTGCGGCGGCCGATCCCAAGCAGCCAGGTCATAAGGAACTTATCATGGAGGGAGAAAAAGCGAGGCGCCAGCTCATCGAAGCCAACCTGCGCCTGGTTATTCACATTGCCAGGAGATATAGAGGCTTGAATTTGGATTTGATGGATTTGATTCAGGAAGGTAACCTCGGGCTGATCCACGCCGTCGAGAAGTTTGATTACAGGAAGGGATACAGGTTCAGCACGTACGCTACCTGGTGGATTCGCCAGTCCATTGTGCGCGCGCTGACGGAGCAAGCGTGTATCATCCGTGTGCCCCTGCACAAGGTGGAGAAAATGAAACAACTCAGCCGGGTCCAGCAACGTTTGCAACAAGGATTAGAGGGTGAACCCACACTGGAAGACCTGGCAGGACACATGGATTTGAGTGTCCAACAGGTCATTGAACTATTGATCATGAACCAGACTCAGGAGCCACTCAGCCTGGACATACGCCGCAGAGTTGGGGAAGACGAACTACCACTCAGCGACCTGATCGAGGACGATTCGGTCTACTCGCCTGAGCGGGTGGTCATCACACAAACCCTCGAAGCCCAGATTCGGGACCTGCTCAGGAACCTCACACCTCGCGAGCGCCAGGTTATCCAACTCCGCTATGGCCTGGATGGTGACCGTGAACATACCCTGCAGGAGGCTGGTAGGAAGCTCGGTTTGAGTCATGAAGCGGTGCGCCAGGTAGAGGGTCGGGCTTTACACAAGCTCGATCCCTTGAGTCGCAACCGCAAATTGGATGATTATTTAGAGTGAGCCATTACGATGATGGAGAATAGGGAGTAGCAGCGTTGCTACTCCCTTCCTTCAACCAATCCGCGCTACAATCACGCTAACATTATCTGCCCCTCCACCATCTAAGGCTGCCTTTACAAGAGTGGCGCTCGCCTGCGGTGGATCACCCGCACACTTCTTTATAATGCGCTCAATCTCCTTGTCACGTACCATTTCCCACAACCCATCTGAACAGAGCATCAGGGAATCTCCCGCATGGACAGCAATGGTAAACCAGTCCACTTTCACCGTGTTCTTGTCTCCAAGCCCCCGGTATACCTTATTGCGGTCAGGATGCGTATAGATCTCGTCGCGAGAAATTGCCCCGGCCTCGACCAGGCGCGCTACCAGGGAATGATCGCGTGTCACTTGTTGCAGTTGTCCTTCGCGTTCGCGATACACATATGTGCGGCTATCCCCCACATTCACAATGTAGGCGGTGCCATCAAACACCAGGGCAGCGGTGATCGTTGTGCCCATCTCGACGCCGCTTTTTTGACTGTTTTCATGCACTGCCTGATTTGCCCATTGCGCTCCCTCGACAAGGGTCTCTACCAGGAAATCGTCATCCAGGTGGTCACTGCCAACGATATCTGGCACAACCGCTTGCACCATACCCTGAATAGCCAGGCGGCTGGCCTCTTGCCCCTGAGAATGCCCCCCCATACCATCAGCCACTACATACAGGTCGAGCGGCAAGAGGCGTCCATTGTGTGTGCATGTGCTGTGTAGGGCAACCAGGTTATCCTCATTTGGCTTCAATCTGCGCGCAATACCGGCGTCCCACCCGATACCAACATGTTCTGCCTTCGCGACCGCTGCATCCATTTCCTGCGTCTTTCTGATTTTCACAAGGGTAGAAGTAGGAGCTCTCCGTGTTTCTGCTCCAGCGTATTCAGAGAGATCTGAAAAGGCTTCCGCCGGATTAAGGAATTGAGTTGAAGCACGCTTTCTTCCTCCATTGTGGTTTGATAGCGTTGGCTCCCAACTGGCCTTCGCTAATTGCCGATCGTGCTGGTTTCGCTTGTTACGTCCCCAACGCCACACCACGGCCACGCCTGCCCACAGCAGCGCGCTCCAGAGAGCTAACCATGTCAGTGATAATGCGACGAGCGCCACCAGGGGTAGCACTATTTGAGGTCCCCGCGCGTTGAATAAGTCAAGGAATTGGGGGATCGCCCGTAGCAGGAGTAGCCATGCCTTTGGAGGAAAACCGCCCGAGATCCACAGGAGCAGCAAGACACCGCCTATGATGCCCAACCAGCTAAAACATCTTACCCATAGCTGGATTTCGTAGACCATCCCGAACTGCTCTATGGCATCCTGGACGATTCTTGCGCCACCGCCCGCACGTTTTTGTCTCACAAGCCGGTCTCCGTGAATGAGGTGATAGTAGCCGTCGTTCCATTTTGTATGACCAGGCGAATACCGTCATACCCTGACTGTAAATCTTTATCTGTCACCATCAGCATCCAGGCCTGAGGCTCCACCTGAGCCGTTGGCCATACTCTGGCTAAAAGCAACTGCCTCACTGTACGAAAGCGCAGTGTATACGACGCTCCATCCTGTACCGGGAACGGTACAGTTTTCAATACCGTGACTACCCCTGCCACTTTTTTGAGCAGGATCAGTTGTCCGCCGCCAAGGAACACCTTGTACATGTTGTTCGCATCTGTCCAGCGCAAGACCGCACCCAGGCTTGACGACGTATAATTGGTCAACGAGCCGCTGAAGACGACCTCGGAGTTAACAGCGCTAGGGCCTACTATCGCATCATAGACGCCATTGCCGTTTGTGACCTGTCCCGCATGGTTCACAATCACGAAGCTCCGCGAATTCATTGCGTCTGCGCCCCAGGCCTGACCATCAGAAGAGATACCCCAGAACACCTGGTTTGCGCGCTGAAACGTGTCCTGAGCCAGGATATCTTTAGCTGGTAGCGTCAGAGCGCTTGTTGACGTTGGTACAGTTAATGTTGTCGCAGTCGCTACTCGTGTTGGAATGGCCATATGTGCGGGAGCAGCGGTCCTGATCTTTATCACCGGCAAGGTCAAGGAAGCTTGTATTTCTGCTGAGAAGCGTATAGCCAGGATGTCGATCACCAGGATGAAACCAAGCAACAGCAAGCCAATCCTGGCAGTGCGTGGTGAGATACGCCCGTAAAGGTACAAACGACGATGATGGATATGCATGTAATATCCTACTCCTATCGTCTCACCTGACCCGTAGGGTAGATGCCTTTCGTTCTGCCTGACTGCGCAGCAGTAGCCGCGCAGCGGCGTTGGCAGAACGGGCAAGAACAGCGCAGCAGCGTTGGTGAGACGGATTGGTGCCTTATCGTTCACATTCCATTACTTCAACATAAAGACTGCAGATAACCTGGTTAGCAATGCCTTCGCCTACA
>JBKPAZ010000003.1:0-9152 GCA_046726655.1 Chloroflexota bacterium | reverse complement strand
GGCTCGCCGAGAGATTCCAAATGGTCTATCGCTGCTTGCGCTTGCTCAAGAACCTCTTTCTGCCGTTGCTGAAAGCGTTGTAATTTGCCGTGCTGGTGCTCCATTTGATATGCATCGACTATTGCTTTGACGCGTGGCAGGTTCCCTAAGTGTTCGGGAGTAGCTCCGACGACTTCACCAATAGCCCGATATGATATCGGCTTACCGAGCGACTCTAACTTGTGGATCGCTGCTTTCACCCGCTCAACCCACTCCTCTTCGAGAATATGGGAGGGATTTTGCTCAGCTAGAGAAGCTTCGTAAAGAGCTCTCAACGAGATGCTTAAATAGTCAACGTATGCAATGTAATCACTGAAAATGACGCCACGGCGCGTATCTCCCTGTTCAATCGCGCCAATCCTGCGCTTGTTCGTCTGCAGATGAACAGCTACTTCCGATGGAGACTGTCCCCTCATGCGCCGAAGATGCGCGAGTTGCATTCCCATAAATTTTGCCCTCTCTTGAATCTCCTCACCCTCGTGAGGAGTAATGAGAAATGCGATGTCGTGAGTGCGGGCAACAGCCTCCTGACTTTCTTCTCCTGAAAGGAGAGGAGGCATTAAGGTTTTCAAATCTCCTCGACAAATTGGGCAGAAGACTATGCTCGGGAGGGAAGGCAGGAGAGGAATTTTGTGGCTACAGTGTCCACACTCTTCAAGAAAATGGCAACCGTGTCTTATACAACCTGGGATGCAAAGAAATTGCCAAACAAGCGAATAGTAGGGACGTGAGCACTCTGCAAGACAAAGTGGGCAATAGCGCCGGTGGGATGCAACACTCCCTTGAAAAAATCCACCTAATGTTTGCGGATGAGATAAACGGCCGAATTTTCTCCCCAGGTGGAAAAGCGTAGTCGCCCGTAACACATTTTCGGAGCACGCAGCTGTTATCGGCAATGTCCCGAAAGAAAGTGTCGAATAATCATTCAGCATTTTTACGGCATCCGTGGGATGATACAAGGTGTTTGAGAAAGCTGTAATGATTAATTCACCGATTGTTCCCATCCTGTTTGCCTCTCCCAATCTGGTCAGATAGCCTGTAAACGACTCCATCCGTTCAGGCTGAGGATGAACTTGTAAGACATCGAAAAAGCATCGTGTAGTGTCTATCATACTCCACTCTTTTGTGTATACTACCTCTATCGGTTATTAGACTGAATTCTTCTGGCCAGTGACCTCTGGTATCGTGAGCATTCACGTATTACTACGGCAATCCGTTATAACATTGCCCCAGTACTCCCTCCCGCTCTTCTTGAGAGGGAAATGTATGAGATATAATTATTTGTTACTACTCCTCTTGAGTCGGCACGCTCTCAATGCGTTTGACCGGACGAGTTTGAATACTCTTCCACGTTCTTTCTAACAATTGTGCATTTAGGCAAGGCAAATCATTCATAATTGCATCTTTGCTCGCTTCGCGAATCAAGAGCATGAGATCGCGAACCGTCCCTTTGGTGAGCTTACGAATTAAGCCTGCAATGCCACCTTGTCCCTTTGGTGAGGCTATTTCTTCGTGGAGATGCGGAAACGACTCCTGAGTAAACGGCAACAGTAAATTGATGAAGACAAGCAATTGCACTAATCGCTTGCCAGCATATTGCTCCAATCGCACATAATCATTCCATCGTCCCGCGATTTCGGGGTCGCTCGCAACCCAGAGATGCGGCTGGCATGACGCACAAATGATTGGCACTCCGTAGGTCATGTTTGATATTTCTAACACACGGCGCCGTACTCCATAGCTTTTAATATGCTCAACCTCGTCGATAATAACCACCTCGACACCGCATTGTTGGAAAAAGGTAGAGAGCTTTTGGAGCAAATCTTCTTCCTTATCACGTTGAAGATAGTTCATACCGCATGCAAGAATAATCCTCTGAAAAAGCGGTCTAGGGCTATGGCCCTCGGGAGCGTCGATTTTAATGATGGGCACATGATTGCGCGTTGTTTCGACAATCGGAAGGAAGTTAGAGGTGAACCAATCAAGGTACGTGGTCTTTCCCATACCTGACTCCCCACCAAGGAGAAAATTGCGCTGCTGCCCAAAAGAGCGATATTCGCGGACTCGTACAAGCTTATCATTGAGCTGGCGAATGTCGGGGGTCATGATAAACATGAAGTTGCGTAGCCAGAAGAGACGCTCGTCTTTTGTAAGGCGCGCGAATTGTTCGACAAGGTGCTGCCGTAATGCCGGGTAACCCACAGCCCTCACAATCTCAGGATCGATCTCAAGCGGTCGTTTTACTTGCTGGAGTAGCAAGCGCTTGCGCAGGCTCCCGATCTGTGCCCCTCGCTGGATGTCGATTGGAGTTGTCCCAAGCATCTGCGCTCGCTGTGCCAACGCGTTATCTACTTTCTTCCAGTCTTCGTAACACTCATGTAGTTCCTCTAAGCGTTGTCGTACGACAATGCTTGTGTCTAAGACAGTAACCTGTGCATTCCACATGGTGTAATTCACTCCTTGCGCTTAACTTTCGGTAGTCACTCTGAATAGAGGTGATGAGCTTCTAGAGCCATCTCAAACTATACAGGCGTGATCTCAAAAAACCGCCTCTGAAAGCGGGATCGTACCATTTGGCATAACTTTATCTCCTCTATTCAAAGTGACCACCTAACTTTCAAATGCCGCTAGATATTCGGTGTACGCGTCATTGTATTGCCCTGTTTTAGAGGAAAGCGCGTCTTGCGGTGGGAACGCTTGCAAACAGGTTTCTTCAGGGGTGGAGGAGTCTTCAACCGGGGTAAAGGCTAGCTCCTTGCGTTTCCGCTGCAAAGCTCGCTTCTCTCTCGCACGTTGTTTATGCAATGCATGGGATTCGTTCAGGTAGTGGAGCAAGTCTTTTGATTCTCCTCCATCTTTTCGAGCCAATTGTTTGGCAAGTTCACGCTCCCATAGGCTTGTTGGCCGGGGAGTCCCGTCGGCCCGCAGCAACTCTTTGGCATGGGCATCTCCCACAAAATCATCCTCTCGAAAGATGGCCAGGGTACTGATATCTGAAGGGTCATACCGGAAACTATACTCGATAGGTTGGTTTTCTTCGTCAATACGCTCGGCGGCGGCGATCTCAGGTGACCAGTAGTGAAAACCAAAGGCACAAATGCCGACCGGCAGAATTTGACGCGTCCCCTTTCCCATGCGGAGGAATTGTCGCCTCAACTTTGGTGTTAGGGGAGGCACTTTTGGAAGACCGCCCTGCATTCCCTCCAACCACTTCTGATTTGGCGTCATATCCTCCAGTTCGCTGTGGGGAGTATTTTGATACTCGACAATAAAGCGCTGCAGATAGCGGCTGATGTCGTCGTATAGAAGACAAGCCTGCTTGGCAGCAGCCCGGAGATGCTTAGGATCGCTTGAAAGAAGAGCTCCGGGTAGCTCTTGCTTGATGTGTTTCGAGAGATTCCCAAAGAACCGTTCGATAAGTGCTCCATATCGTCCTTTATAGGGAGGGCGATAGACCAGATCAATACTGGAGAATTTACCATTGTGTCCAATGACGCGGGCAACATTTTCCAGGCTATGAGAATGGTGAGCCCAGGCATTGTCTAAGAAAAGCTGTTGCGGGATGCCAAAGCAAACCCATTCTCCGTCAATTTTCAAGTGAGTGAGAGAAGTCTTTGGCCAGATGGCGTGCAATAAGGCAGTCTGAATGGACTCGATGCAGGGCGCTTCATACAGGAGTACCATCCCGAGAATGCAGCGGGAGTAAGCGTCGATGAGTACTGTCAGCCAAAGCCGGCTCAGTTTGTTGCGTGTGGCTTCATCGACAGTAAACACGTCGAGCAAGTAATGGTCAGCGAAAACATACTGCAATGGAAATATCGCTTTCGCCACAAAGGTGTCGAAGACCATGTGTTCTCGTTCCCACGCATCCCTGCCATAGCGAGCTATTACAAGATCTCTTCCGTGGTCGGGATAGGACTCAAACCAATGAAGATAATTGAAAAACCAGCTTTTCGACGGCATTTCAATGGTTGACAGCAAGCACTCTTTCTCAGGATTATTAAGGATCGCTTGCATTGGTAGCTCTTCATCAAGTACTTTACACAACTCAGCGACCACATTGGGTGGGATATCCTTCCCACATTTTTCTGGATCAATCCAGCGCTTGTGGGTGTGATGGTCAAGCGCTGATTCGGCCAGGTCGTACAAGTATGACGGCGTTGGTCTGATCGTGCGGTGACCCGCATAGTAACGGGTAATGAACGTGTCGATAAAGTGTAGCTGCGCCTTACTCATTTTCGACTGGCGATACGTTGAGCGGTGCAACGAAGCGGCGATGGCAACCCGATCCCCAAGGTATTGCTGGCAGCGATTCCGATAGCTGTAGTACGCTGTCAGGCCTACGTTCGCTTTTTGGCAGGCGGCTTTGAGGGTATCAGTGTAGCTCGTAAGCTCTACCCCTAGAACAGTGGGATCGTTCTGCTGTGCGGCGAGCAAATCTTCAACTTTCTGGAGTTTGGCGAGTATCTTATCAGATCTCTTTAAGAGATGCTCGGGTATCCCTTTTGTCGGCGCGCCATTAGGTAAGGGGGTCACCTGCTGTAGAGCTCTATCGAGGCTTTCGAGCGTAGGTGCGAAGATGGGTGCGGAAGCCTCGTCTAGTTGCGAGATGAAAATGTCCTCGACTCTCACTGCACGGGGAAGGCAGTCAACGACGTCCTCAAGGTGCATGATCATAGGGGTATTTTTATCTTGAGAGAGAATACGATATCGCCGTCCCTGCCAGAACATATACCAATCGGGCCGCAAGCGGTTGTCGATCGACGAAGGAGACGAGGGATGTCGAGCCATGTGCTAAATCCTTTCATTGAGGGAACCAAACGGAGACATCAGGCAGAATGTTGCCGTCTTCGACGATGAGAATGTTAAAGTCTGTGGATAGCGTTCCGTGCCACAAGAGATGACCCAGGCTAGGAACAAGATACGGTTCTGCTAATACAAGGCGTGAGCCGAGTAGAGATAAAAGCTTGCCAAAGGGCATAGGATGGCGCAGAAGCTCGCGGGCAGCTGTTGTAACAGCGCTATCTGCATAACATGTTGGGCGGTAACGCCACAGGCCCAGGAGGTTTGCGGCTTCAGCTGGTTGAGGAAGCGTTTCCTCAGTATGGACAATATAAGTCCAGCCCTCTACCCTACATAGATCATCTGCTGCTGCTTCGCGTTGGCTCATCCTTGGATGAGAATACCGCTCTGTTCGAGTTACCTCATGTATCTCAACAGTACCATCGCACTTCCATACTTGAAAGTCTGGAGTATAGCTATGCCATTTGTCTTGCTTATCTTGAAAGGTGAATTGCAGCGGTTGGCTACTGTAGTCCAGTACCTTTGGATCACGTTCAAATCGCAAGCTCAGTGTCCTTTCGGCAAAGGACTCAATTTGCACAGTGCGTCCAGCCTTGTTTACGAATGTACCACGAGAGTTTTTATCAATAGGAGCAACCCGACGGGCATTGCCAGCAGGAGGTTTGCGTTTCAGCATAAACAATCTCCTCAATTAACTCCACTTTGGAGGTTTAGACAAATCGATCACGCAATTTCTAATAATCTCTATCGATTTGTGAGAAGAACAAGAAAATCTCCAGAGTTTTGCTGGATAATAGTGTTCAGGACGATATACAGCACCAGACTACATGATTTGGTCACATCAAGTACAACTGTCTAACTTGGTTATGACAGGATTATAATTATTACATGAGTTCTAGGGGCAGAGACGTTGGTGAGCTACCCTCTTCCACTAAGCAACTTCCTCTGTAAATTGGCGCGGCATTTACAAGTCAGTCTATGTGAGTCCTCACACAACTAAACGGGTGCCTGATAAGATTTTGCTCATTTCTGCTAAAAAACGGTTATCTTCGAAGAATTCCCCTAAACTGAACCAACATTTACGCTCTTTTCACCTTAGATACACTTCATAGTTTAATGTTCTCCCTCCTCTTAAACCTATTCATCATAGCCTACTAAAACAGTCCCGCTAGTAATAGCTGGGCTAATAGTCCAGCATAAAGTATGTTCCCATGCTGCAACACCATCTCTTCAGTACTAAGCGATTTCTTGCGCATAGAGTGGCCAACCAATTTATGAAAAGAGCCTTTTCACCTCGCGGTCTTTGGGCAAAGCAGTGAAACTACGATGACAATAGTGACACTGATACCTTTGTGAGCCACTTCGGTTATGCCCATAGCGGGTAACGTAGTAATTCTGTTGACAAGCAGGACACAGAGGCAGGAAAGTTGCGTGAACGAGATCGGGCGCCTCGATAGCATCGCTGAATATCTCTTTCAAGTCGAGACACAAGTAGTGAGCGTACTTGAAATAACTCTGAAGTGTTGCTCCTCTACCTTGGGAATCTGCGCGTTCGATGCCCTCTACAATTGTCAGGGTTACTCCGATCTGGCTTGCTACTTCCACAGCGGTAAGTCGTTGCATTAGCCTCATATTGGAAAGCCGTCGACCCACCCGCTTAATAACATTGGCGCTATCGGCTTCCCATGACTGAGGGGTCAGAAGAAATACGATGTCATCGTGAACATGTGTAGATATCTCTAACTCTGCTTCATTTGCTTCTGAAGCAGCTGCACATAGTTTCAGATCATATCGACACCTGGGGCAATTGCCTAACGTGAAGGGGGATCTGAAGATAGGTATCAATGTGCCGCAGCGCCCGCATGCTTCCAGCAATCGGCACTTATGCTTGCTGCAGCAAGTTACCATGAGAAATCTCCATGGGAGGAGGTAGTATCTGACTTGCTGTTCAGCAAAGCACACCGGACAGTAGCGTAAGTAATGACCAATACAACCAGATAAAAAGCGACTCATGGGTTGTGGAAGCGTTGAGCGCCCAAACTTGGCACCAAGATGAAAAAAGGTTGTTGTTCGGAGTGTTTCCTCGCTCCACGCCCCTACTCTTGTTAGATCACCGAACGATACAGGTGGATAATCAGCTATATCTCTGGTGATCCTTCGATCCTGATGTGGGAAAAAAAGGTCTGATAGGCCATCCAGGGATGAGATACCGTTGAGTTCGGCAAGGCGTATCAGGTAGCAGGTAAGCGACTCAAGGTACTCCGGCCCTGGATGGCGTGGCAAGACATCAAAGTAGTATGTCATCATAAACGTCCTTCCGTGCGCTCCTCTCCTGCTGGATCCTTGAGGCAGTGCTCTCTCATGCCAGCATATGCCCGTTAATTGCTCTATTCCGAAATGCAGGCTGATCAGGATAGGCACAAGAGGCAGCCACTTCCACATAACAATCGAAAGCAAAATCGATTATTGAGAAGTACTTCATGTCTGTCTTGACGCTTTTTGTCTGTTCGAATGCTTCCTGGAATAATGTTTGCCCTCTCTCCCATGCTTCTTTCACTTGAGGAAGCAATTGCTGCAGTCGTTGCCATTCTTGAGCAAGATATCTGTTTTCCCAAGTTATTTCCACAGCACGATTGATAAACACTTCTAAATGATGCTGGTACAGCGCCGAATCATCATCCTGCCGACCAATATCGCTTCCGCCATTGTCGATAAGCCAGCGAATATGGCGGATAGCTTGAGCTATAGCAAACAGTTATGGATCATTGTCCGGACAACGAAGATCGATAAACCCCTGAAAAGATTCCATAGATACTCCGTCAACTCACGCACTATCGCCAGAAAGGTCTGGCTGCTGTAGTATCATGCTTCATCGCTTTGATCACTACCTTGTGAAAGGATGAGTTTGTCTAAGAACGTAATCATCATTATCAACAACAATACTCCTAGCTGATGTTCTTAAAGCCCTATCCTCCCAAATTATTGATCACTCCAAATTCACCGTCCAGCGCGATCTCGCCTTTGACGGCGAAGCCAAGGATAAGCCCTGTCGTCACCAGTTGTGCCATATCCTCAATATCCTTTGGATCAAGTGGTGCACGCAACGCGAAGACCATGCGCTTTTCCTTGTGCGTGATGACGAACGGGGCAGCACTTTCGAGGGAGACACGCTCCTCGACCTCCGCAATGAGGCGGTAAGCAATACCAGCCATGGTCAGCGTCTCATCGATGTGGTAGAGCGCGCCTTCGACATGGTCAGGACACAGGTAGACAATGAGGAGTGTTGGTGGGTGTTCACTCATGGGTTGCTACCTTCCTGTGATCAGGCGCTTCCTCGTCGCACCAGTTTCTGGCGCGGTCACTTTGTACTGGTATGTGCCTGCCTGGCGAATATTCAGGGTATGGATCTTTTCTTCCATTGCTTGCTCCTTTCATAGATATTTCCATTGTTATAGACCGAGTGATCTATATTGTCAGTACATCATTTAAAACTTCCTGGCAGCAGATGCAATGAGGTTTCGGTCCTACCTTATTGACTAGCAAACAGTCTCAATTCCATATAACATGCATAATCCCAGCATCTCGCAGGGCATAATGACTGGAACATAGGGTCTGCTACTCAAATAGAGAACCGGCACCTCATTGTCAAAATAGGGCGGCAGCATAGTCGACTGTTGGATAGCTTGTCTCTGCTACCCTCTCCTGCTGTCTTCTACAGAGTTCATTCATCTCATTCAACAAGTAATTTCTCAATTAACACTAGTCTTGCAACTTGCAATTGCCCTGAAAAGCATCATGCTAGCAAGGAGAATCGCTTTCGCCTTTTTTAGGGCGTTTGAAAACCATCTCAATGGCCCGTAGTTCCGATGCAATAGATTGGGTTTCTCGTAATGGTTGCCATTTAGATTGGGTGAATACAACTGGATTGCTGGCAAGAAGCTCCCAGCCACGATCCCCCAGTTGGTTTGCGTATTCGTACGAGGTCGGACCTGCTTGCCAATCGTCGAGTTCCTCGCCGTTGGCAAAGCGCGGACGAAACTCGCCGTCGTTGGTGACAGTTGCGAAAACGAAGTAATATTCCCATTGTTGCATAGTCTTGCTCCTTGCATCATTGGCCTGACATACACTTTCATGTGTTTGGTATATTCAGCATGAGTAAGGGAGAGTGCTTCACTCTTTACAGCCCATACAAGCGCTTTCCGCCCACATTATCCGGTTGTCTCCACTTTCAGCCGCCAGGCAAAGTTGCGTTTCAGAATAGTGAGCAGCGAGAGATGTTGTGGGAAGAGCTGCTCTAACTGGTCGATGAT
>JBKPAZ010000002.1:0-9206 GCA_046726655.1 Chloroflexota bacterium | reverse complement strand
GAATGAAGCTGCTGGAGTTTCTGCCATTATCCTGGCGAGAGAGTTTTCCCTCTTTTGGCGCGCCCTCGCCATTTTCGAGGAAACTAGCCGAGGAGGAATGCCCTCTGATCAGCAGAGGAATTGCCAAAAAATCAACAGCTTAATTCCAATATTTACACTTGAGGCGTCATGGATGACTGCAATGTGGCGCCGCTCGATTCACGAATGATCAAATGGGGTTGAAGGCGTACTATCTGAGGTGTCGCATCACGCTTCTCCAGGCGTTCAAACAAGAGCTGAGCTGCTTTCTGTCCGATCTCATAGGTCGGCTGGCGAACCGTGGTCAAGCGGGGATGCATGACAGCTGCCCACTCGAAATCATCGAAGCCCACGAGTGCAATGTCCTGTGGGCAGCGCAGTCCAACCCGCGTGATGGCTTGCAGGGCACCGATGACCATCAGGCCGTTCGTTACGAAAAGCGCTGTGGGCCGTGCGGTTTCCTGGGTCAAGAGTTGCAGAACAGCGCGCTCTCCTCCTTCAATCCGCGAATGGCCTTCAGCGATCAATGTTGGGTCGCGAGGAATGCCGTGGGTTTCGAGCGCTTGCTGATAACCGGTCAGCCGCTCTTCCGTCGAAGTGATACCGGAGAGACCCGTCACAATGCCAATCCGCTCGTGCCCAAGCGCGATCAGGTGCTCGACCGCCTGTCGAGCACCTGCCACGTTGTCCACGAGAACGGCATCGATGCTCAACTCAGACGGAAGACGGTCGATGCTCACCAGTGGCAACCGTTGGGCAGGCCAGGAGCGTAAATACCCATGACTCCCCAGCGTGATCGCGACGATCAGCCCATCGGCCCGCTTGCTTTCTAAGAGGCGCATATAGCTCATCTCCTTTTGCACGTCTTCATCAGTATTGCCAAGGATCAACGAGTAGCCGCGGGCGTTGGCAACATCTTCCACGCCTCGCACGACACTGGTAAAGTAGGGATTGGTAATATCGGAGATGATCAGGCCAATGATATGACTGGTATGCTTCTTTAAGCCTTGTGCCAGGCTATTGCGCTCGTACCAAAGCGCAGCAATACTTTCCTGCACCCGTTGTGCCAGATCTGGACTGACATATTTATTGCTGTTGATGACCGCGGACACGGTGGCCACCGAAACACCGGCGTGGGCAGCCACATCTTTGATCGTCGCCGAGTGGCCAGCTGGCACTTCCTTATCGTTCATCTGCTGTTCTCCCTCCATGCGGAGTGAAGGATCTTGACCGTCTGACACCTCCTCTTCAGACTCACGCACACAACGTCCAGTTACGTCGTCATGTTGCTCTGTGAAGAGGAGGAGAAATTGCCGATGGCACGCGACTCGCAAGCGCAGTGCATGTCAAACAGCGCGCCGCTAATCGTTTTGCTAATCGTTTCGTTCTTCTTGAGAGTATCATAGAGGCTCTCTCCTGTCAAGTTTTTGCACCCCAAAAACTTTCCGTACAAAGACTTGACAGGAGGGTATATATATGTTATATTTCTAGCGAAACGATTAGCTAATCGTTTCGCTAGTGATGAGCATACCTTTTGTGGAACATGGAAGCGCATGTCACTCCTCGTAGTCTGTCACCGCTATATTGCATAGGAAGTAAATTTGAGCTGGATGCGGGCATTGGCCATTGTCAAGCCAGCGACTGCCAGCTTAACAAAGGAGGATGACCATGGCTTTACAAGAGCCTTTTCCCGCCATAACGGACGATCGGCAGCTCAAGCTCGAGGGTTTTTCTCGCGAACAGATTGCTGGTCTCATCAAAGTCAGAGCGCTCTATCAGCGAGGGGCCTATCACGAGGCCAATCCTGAGCAGAAGCGACTCGAGTTTGTCCGCTGGTTGTATCTCCAGGGTCGCCTGGAAAGCTAATCCGCAGCAGGTCTAATTGACAAATTTCCGCTATACCATCCCTGCCAAAGAATACACATTTGAGAACTTTAGTTCTATAATATCATTAGAAGTAACTAGAACCAACCAGCAAAAAACTGGCTAAGAAAGAGACATCATCACATGCTCCGAGATGTAATGAAGGAGACGTGGGCTTTTCAGAATACTCCTCAAGAAGGACACGAGGATGAACCCCCACAGCGGTTTCAGATGGCATTTATGCAAGGGCTGCACCAGGCGCACAAGGAAATATTGCAGGATCTGCGCCAAACGCTTGTGAAGATCGTGCGTTTGCGTTTTCCCAACGCAGTGCGCCTGGCGAAAAGACAGACCGCTGGCATTGAAGATTCGACAATTTTGCGAGACTTGATTGTCAAGATGAGCATTGCCGAGACCGCCGAAGAGGCAGTTATATACTTGTTAGAAGTCGATGAAGACGAGGACGAGGAGGATTGAGAAAAAGCCTGGCACCCGCAAGGGGTGCCACTACATATCTCTAGATGCCTCAGTATTGAGGGATGAAATGTAGTGGCACCCCTTGCGGGTGCCAGGTAACAGGTTTCTACGCTCATCGTTACCAGGCTTTTATGCTCGTAAATTCTACTCCCCTAACAGAAGCTTCAAATCTGCGGCCAACTGGCTGGAAGAGAAGTCGTTATCGAGCAAGACTCGTTCGTGTCCCTGCTTGTCAATTACGTAAACAGCGGAAGAGTGAGAAACGCTTCCACTGCTGGTAGCGGCCTGGGCATCAACACTATACGATGCCCATACTGGGGCGAGCTGATCGTGAGTACCAATCAGATAATGCCAGTAATTAATCATCTTATGAACATTGGAGAAGTTTTGCGCGGCAGCAGCAGTATCACCCTTAGGATCCATGCTAACAGCCAGAACCGCTACTCGTTGCGCGTCTTTCCCAAGGTTTAGCATTGTTGCATGCAGTTTTTCGGCTGTCAAAGGACACACATCAGGGCAATGAGTGTAGAGAAAAGTCAGGACGACGGGTTTTCCTTTGAACTGTGCTAGCGAAATTGGATTACCAAACTGGTCTTTCAGTTGGAAATCGGGAGCGGGTACGCTCTCAAGATTGGTTCCTTGCAGGCCGGATTGGCTGGTGGCTGGATTGGGGTTTACGGCGCCACCTGCACCATTACGCAAACTGAAGAGAGCTATAATGAGCACAACCAGCAATGCAAGGGTTATAACTGATAGACGAGAGGCTAAACGCCAGTTCATGGTCATTGACTGTCCTTAATGAACAACTCTATCTATTACCATAGCAGCAAAAATCAGGGCAAGGTAGCAGTTAGAGTACCAGAAGAGGGTACGCGCCCACTTCTTCGATTGGTCGCGCAGTAAGCGTATCGACATGTATATCAGAATGCCACCGAGTACGAGCGCAACCAGCAGGTAAAAGTAGCCCATGGCATGCATTGCGAACAGGATCATGGTCACAGCAAGCAGTAATAACGAGTAGAGCAAGATCTGCTTGCGTGTCTCTCTCTCGCCCATTACCACGGGCATCATAGGGATACTGGCTTTCTCGTAATCTTTCTGAATCAACAACGAAAGGGCCCAGAAATGTGGAGGCGTCCAGTAAAAGATGATGGCAAAGAGCCAGATAGCTGGCAATGTAACAGTGTTCGTTACCGCCGCCCAACCTACCAGTACAGGAACGGCGCCAGCCGCTCCACCGATCACAATGTTCTGTACAGAAGAGCGCTTCAGCCACATGGTATACACAAATATGTAGAAGAGAATAGCTGAACATGCCAGCAACGCGCTGAGCAGGTTGACGAATAGCGTCAGGATAATAAATGAGCCAGCACCTAGCGCAATGCCAAATACCAGAGCCTGGGTAGGCTGTACTCTACCAGAAGGCAAAGAACGACGCTGTGTGCGTCCCATGATATGATCAATGTCGCGATCGATATAGCAGTTAATACAGTTTGCGCTGCCAGCCGCCATTGCGCCGCCAACTAACGTTGCTACGACAAGGCCTAGCGGGGGTAATCCCTGGTAAGCAATAGCCATTGCAGCCACGGTGGTACCAAGCAGAAGTACGGTCACATGCGGTTTCATCAGGTCAATATAGCTGGATATTGTCTGTCTGATCGGGCCTACTTCTTTCTTCTCTTCCGCCAGTTCTTCCAACTCTGCCCCTTGAGGTGCTGCTCGCAATTGGCGCGCCGCCAGTACTGCCAGCAATACCAGGCTGCCGCACACGGCCGTAGCAAGGGCTAAATGCAAACCGGCCACAAAGTCAGGCCTCATCAAGAGCACAACCAGGCCACCAACGATTGCCTGCGCCACGAAAAGTATGCCAGCTACAAGCGCAACCCATGCCTGGCCAGGCGCAACGTTACGCCTGCGCCATGCCGATACCAGTGTCCAGATAAGCACAAGTCCTACAAACGTGGCAACCAGGCGATGGAAACTATTGATATCTGACAGGTGGTACTGTACAGCCCATGGCGGCGCTGTCCGGCAGAGAGGCCAACCAGGGCAAGCCAGTGTCGCACCGCTACCTACCACATAGGAACCGCTGAGCATCAGCCCGTAAACCAGTAGCGCGTTCGTCATAGCCAGGCGCACAAATTTGCGAGTCTTAACAGGATGCTCTTTACTGGGCCTGGCCTTCCCCGACATTACCGCGACGGTAATCACCATCGCAAAGATAGCCAGCGCTGTACCAAGGTGCGCCGCGATAATTTGTGGAGGCAGCTTCCACAATACAGTGAGACCACCAAGCACAATCTGAATAACCAGGAAGAAAGGCGCCAATAAAGCGGGTATCAGGATCTGCCGCTCTTTGCGCACCCAGATCAAGGCGCTAATCGCAAGTGCGATTACCAGAACGCTGACAATCGAGGCAGTATAGCGATGGGATTCTTCAATAAGGGCATGTATCTCAGGTGGAGCGTACGGTCTTCCATAGCACAGCGGCCAGTCAGGACAACTCAGGCCAGAGTCAGAGACACGCACTGTGCCTCCGAGCGCAATCAGAAAATAGGTAAATCCGACTGTCACCCATGCAATGCGACGTACTATTTTCATTGGAGACAATTTCCTTTGTGGTAGATAGTATAAGACTCCTACTATTGTCGATGGCGTTCCTGATACCATCCTTGCAAAGAATAAGGCATGCCTTACAATTACCTGAATAGTGGGTACCTTGTTCCACCCGTTGAACGCTGATATAGTATGTAGCGAGAAGGTAAACTCGTGCGAAAGGTCGGCGGTATGGCAGACATAGGACTCGATTTCTGGCTCACACAATGGAACTGGGAACCGTCAATACTCATCGGCACAGCGTTGATAACAGGACTGTATCTCTACGCAATAGGACCTCTGCGTAGACGTCATTTCCCAGACGAGCCAATCATGACAGGCCAGACTATTGCTTTTTTATCAGGTATGCTGATCATGTTCCTGGCACTCGTATCGCCATTGGATGAACTTGGTGATTCGTACTTATTTAGCGCGCATATGGTACAACACCTGTGCCTGACAATCCTTGGACCACCACTCCTATTGTTAGGTACCCCAGAGTGGATGGTGAAACCAGCATTACGAAACAAGGTTATATTCAACATCGCAAAAGTATTGACCTATCCAGTAGTGGCCTTTGTCCTCTACAATGCAGACTTCTGGCTCTGGCATGCACCACCCCTCTATAATGCAACGCTAGAAAATCAGAATATTCACATTTTAGAGCATCTCACTTTTATCATCTTTGGCCTACTGTATTGGTGGCCTATCTTTAGCCCATCAAAAGACCTGCCACGTCTCTCCATTGGAGGGCAGATTTTATACCTCTTCCTAAGTGGTATGCCATCAGTTTTACTAGGAGCAGGTTTGACGTTCTCCCCTCCGCTCTATGCCCCCTACATCGTGGCGCCTCGTATATGGGGCATCTCGGCAGCAACGGATCAACAATTGGGTGGACTCATCATGTGGGTACCAGTGAGCATTTTTTACATCATTATCATGAGTGTGCTCTTCATCCGGTGGATGCTGCAACAAGAAGCAAAACAACAGGCTATAGAAGCAGAAGAATATGCTAGTAAAGAAGCGGAAGATGGGGCGGTAACGTCGTAGAGGCCAGATTATGCTTATTAATCAGGATATTGGGACATCCAACGAGGGCCGATCAATCGATGGTGTGCGCGATACACCGGCACCTACACTGTCATGCTGAGCGCAGCGAAAGGGCTGTCACGATGGGCAGCGAGATGCTTCGCTGCGCTCAGCATGACAAGGGGGCGCTCAGGATGACAGGGCAGGCACCCATACGAATGTCCGAATTAATTTGTTCATGTGCATAATCTGGCCCATACGAACCAGCCATGCTATAATGCCGAACAGAATTTCCAGTTTCCCTCAGCAGGGGAAGAATGACGAAACGGGAGATACGCACACACACGCAATGTTCGCGTTTGTTGGGAAGGCCGCATTATCATGCTCATTACACGTATTGAGTTAGAGAACATTAAGAGTTACCGTCAGATCACTGTAGATTTCCGGCGCGGCACAACCGCCGTCAACGGGCCGAATGGCGCCGGGAAAACAACCCTCGTCGAAGCAATCGGGTTCGCCCTCTTCGATCATATTTCTTATAACCAGTCACAGTTTGTGCGCGAGGGCGAAAAGTTTGGGCGCGTAGTGGTCCATATCATCGGCAGCGATGACCGCCCCTACGAAGTCGAACGGCGCTGCGGAGCAGGCGCAAAATGGGTTGTATACGACCGCGAGGCAGACCTGCGCGTCGAGCAACGCACTGATGTGCTGGATAAGCTACACGAACTCTTCGGCATCGATCGCGAGCGGCCACTGGATGTGCTCTTCCGGGATGCTCTGGGAGTACCACAGGGCACCTTTACCTCTATTTTTCTGGAACCGGCCGGTAAGCGCAAACAGACTTTTGACGCCCTGCTACAAATCGAAGATTACAAGACCGCTGCCGATTACCTGTTAGACGCTTCGAAAGTATACCAGGAGCAGCTTCAAACACAAAAAAGCGAGATCCAGCGCCTCGAAATTGAGACACGCGAACTGGAAGAATGGCGCACTACTCTCAAACAAGCCCGCATGGATGATCAACAGAAAAAAGAGCAAAATGTGCAAGGTACTCAGAGATTGGCAGCGTGCAAAGAACGCGCCGAGGTGCTGAAACAACAGCGCGACCACCTTAAGCATTGCGAGTCACAACTCCACCAGATCAGGACGATGCATAATGCTTCTCAAGAGCTTTTGCGCAACAGCCGGAAACAATTAAACGAGGCTCAAGCAGCGCGGAAGGCGGTGGAAGAAAGCCAGGTCGAATACGAGCGATATTTAGACGCCAGCGAAATCTTGAAGCAACTCCGCCTGGACGAGCAGCAGCGCAACAGACTGCGCCAACAGCAAGCCACTATGCATACAACCTTAGCAACATACCTGGCCAACATTAGACACCTGCAAGGTAGGCTTGCTGATGTTGCCACGGCCCGTCAACGACTGGTGGAGTTAATACCACTGGTTGAGGAGCAACATGAATTAGAAAAGCGAAGTGAGGCTCTGGCACACCAGGTGACGCAATATGGGGAATTGGTCAAAGAAACACAGCGCCTCCAGCAACAACGTGCAAAATGTCTTCAGCAGCAAGAAATCTTGCTGCAGCGAATTGCTGCAATCGAACCTCTACAATCACTGGCTGAGCAATTGACAGAGCGCGTCGAGCGATTAGCACAATTACAGGCTAGAACAACTGAGCGGAGTTCCAAGCGTTTGCACCTCGAGGAGAAGCGCAAGCAGTTGCAGGAGAAGCGCGATGAGCGCGAGAAAATCGCCACCTACTTACGTAAAGCTGACGATGCCATTACTAGCATTGAAGAGCACCGCCATCTAGGCGAAGAACTGCCGGAATTGCAAAAACAGTATGAGCACCTATGCGCGCAGCAACACCGGCTCGAAGGCAACATCGAAGGCTATATGAAATCACGCGAACTTTCGGCGGGCGGTCAGTGTCCCCTGCTGCATCAACCATGCTTGAACATTAAACAAATCGGTATGGTTAGCCTCGAATCTTACTTTGATGGCTTATTAGCTGATGAACACACACAACTGGCTAACCTCAGCCAGCAACTGACTGCAGTTAATGACCGCATGGCTCATGTCAAAAAATATGCAGATGGGCTAAATAAACTAGGACAATATATAGAGAGTCGCGATGCTCAAGTGGAGCGCTTACGAGCAGTAGCACTCGATATTACTCGTCTGGAGCGTGAGGTAGCGGATTTAGAACAAGACCTGGAAGAGCTTAAACATCTCGATCGGCTCATCGCTCAGGCGAAGTCTGAGCGCGACGCAAGTGAAAAAGCAGATCAGCAGGTACGCGAACTGGAAGGCCTGCGCAAGCAGCTAGAGCAGTTGCAATCGCTGATTCAGCAATATACGACCGATCACGATGAACGCCAACAACAGGCGTATGAACTACGGGAATGCGCCGATCAATTGGAAGAGGTTAAACAGCACATTCAAGCGCTCAATGATCCTCGCTCACAGAGCAAGATGCAGCAAACAATTATTAAGCAAGAAGCGGCCTTCGAGCAACAATTGCAAGCTGAACAGCAAGAGGTGCAGGAGGCCGAAGAGCAGTTGCGTCAATTGGAACAGCAATTGGACCTCTATAGTGAACTCGATGCCCAGATTGGCCAGCAGGAAGCTATCCGACAGCAGAGCGAGGACGGGCACTCTACCTATCTGAAAAATATAGATACGGCGAAACTACTCCCCGAACGCGAGAACGCGCACCAGCAGGCTCTTGAGAAAGCTGAGCAGGCCGAGCAAGACCTACTCGCTGCCGAACATGCATACAGGCTGGCGCAGGATGCGTTCAACGAGCAGGAGCTTATTGTGGTCGAAGAAGAAATCACCCGACTCACAGGTGAGTTGGCCAGGTTAGCTGAAGCCATGCGTAAATTACAGCTAGACATCAACGAGCTTGAGCAAAAGATAGTGCATGCCGAAGAGCTGCTCGTTGAGTTGGAGGCGGCTGAAAAGGAAAAACAGACGCTTGAAGAATTGCACAAAATGCTGGAGCAATTTCGCAAGATAATCAAAGAAGCTGCGCCCCATGTGCTGAAAGCTATGATGAACGATATCTCCATAGAAGCGAACCGTATCTTTGGCGAAATCATGGGTGATCGCAGCGCGCAACTCTCCTGGCAAAATGATTATGAAATCGTCCTGCATCGCCAGGGTGTCAACCGCACCTTCAATCAATTGAGTGGAGGCGAGCAGATGAGCGCAGCGCTGTCAGT
>JBKPAZ010000001.1:0-16575 GCA_046726655.1 Chloroflexota bacterium | reverse complement strand
CTGTAGCGTTTTCTTTGCCATAGCGGATGTTCTGTGCAACCGTTCCTGAAAAAAGCACAGCTTTTTGCGGCACAAGGCCGATTTTCGCTCGCAAATGTTCTTGCGACATGTCGCGTACATCCACACCATCAACTAAAATGCTACCGCTATCCACATCGTAGAAGCGTGGAATCAGGTTGATGAGTGTCGATTTGCCCGATCCCGTTCCCCCAATGATTGCCGTAACCTGACCAGGGTGTACGCTGAACGAAATGTCGTTCAGCGCAGGCTCTTCAGCGCCGGGATAGCTAAATGTCACATGTTGAAATGTGACGTATCCTTGTTCTACATCGGTATCCTTCACTGTCTCGGCATCATTGATTTCAGGCTCTAGTGCCAGAACCTCATTAATGCGATCTGCGGAGGCTGCGGCACGCGGAAGCATGATAAACATCATCGAAAGCATCAGCAGCGAGAAGAGAATCAGCGTAGAGTATTGCAGAAAGGCGAGGAGCGCACCGATTTGCATATCGCCATTGTTGATACGGATACTGCCGAACCAGAGTATGGCAATCGATGTCAGGTTGAAAACCAGCATCATCATTGGCATCATAAACGCGACGATACGGTTGACTCTGATGCCCACATTTTTCAGGTCGTTGTTGGCTACGTCAAAGCGCTCTTTCTCATGATCTATGCGGTCAAATGCCCGGATGACGCGCACTCCACTCAGGCCTTCATCTAGTATAAGATTGAGTCTATCCAATTTCGATTGCATGACTCTGAAAAGCGGTATCGCTACACGCATGATCAAAATGATCAACACGATCAGAATCGGAATGACAATCAGCAACACCAATGTAAGAACAGCATCCTGGCCAAAGGCCAGAATGAGGCCGCCGATGATCATGAGAGGTGCGCTGATCATCATGTTCAAGATAATGATTAAGACCTGCTGCACCTGGGTCGTATCGTTGGTTGTGCGAGTGATGAGTGATGCTGTACTCACCTTATCAAACTCGTGCAATGAAAAGCTCCCTACACGAGTGAACAACTTGCCACGGATCAAACGACCAAAGCCGATGGCAACTTTAGCAGAATAGAAACTGGCCACAACAGCACAAATTGTGCCCGCGATTGTGACCAGTAACATGATGCCGCCAACGCGAAGTATATAAGTTGTATCGCCTTTCACAACCCCATTATTCACGATATCGGCCAACAAGGTAGGAAGATAGAGATTCGCAAGGGACTGTAAAAAGACCAGCACAAAAACAAAAACGATAGGAATGCGAAATGGCTTTAAAAGGCGGAATAATTTTATCATGCTTTTATGTCTCCACTTCAGAATGAATTCCTTGTGCTCCCAGCCCTACCTGCACAAATTCTTCCAATCCGCTGAGCAGCGATGCGCGCCCCTCCGCGCTCATGGCAAGAAAAATCGCATGAATGCGATCGATAAATTGCTGATGCGCTTCCAGGCGAGCAGAGCGGCCCGCATCAGTAAATTCAACGAAGACCTGGCGCCGGTCCTGGCGGCTTCGCCTGCGTTCTACCAGTCCCCGTTTTTCGAGGCTATCAACAGTGCGAACCACGGTCGCAGGATCAATTCCCAATTGTCCAGCAATGCCGCTGATGGTGCAGGCTTCTCCGACAGTCTGGGCATGGTCAATCAAGCCCAGGATGATAAACTGAGTCGTGCTAAACCCGTGCTGGTGCGCATGTTTGAAACCTACCCCCATCACTTTGCGCAGGTCCGAGAAGGTAGCAGTAAATCGTTCTACCTGCTCGTTTACTGTTGGTTGTTTCGGCTCGTAATAGATCGTTTCTGACATTGCTCTCTTGTTTTTCATCTGGGTAAATGGTTGTTTCTAACAGTCATTGTTACTAACAATGATATGTTACAACAAACAATACATCATAGGTTTGGCGGTTGTCAAGCATACCTCTTTCTTGATGAATCCTTATCAATAGGTTATACTCAAGCTACATGAGAGCTGAGCAGACATTGAAAGAAACGCAAAAGGTTAGGCAACCCTGTCATCCTGCGCGTAGCGAAGGATCAGCGCAGCGAAGCATCTCGAAGACCATCCAGACAGACCTTTCACTGCGCTAAAGGTGACAATAGTATGGCAAACATTTCTATCCATCCACTCACTATCGATGACCAGGCATGGGTCTCACAATTCATTCTCAAGCGTTGGGGCAGCAACATGGTCGTCTCACGTGGAGTGATCTACTATCCCCAGCATTTACCTGGATTTGTAGCTTTACACGAAAATGAAAAAGTGGGCCTGGTTACATACAACATCATAGGAGCAAGTTGTGAAATTGTAACCATCAACAGCATCCGTCCTTCTTCAGGGGTTGGGACTGCGCTCATTGAGGCAGCCAGGGACATTGCTCTTCAGTCTGGATGCAACCGTCTATGGCTCATCACCACCAACGACAACTTGAACGCGTTACGCTTCTACCAGAAACGAGGCTTCGTACTTGCCGCTCTCCATAGAAATGCTCTCGAGCTATCGCGAAGACTGAAACCAGAGATTTCCTTGATTGGCGATAACGGCATCCCATTACGAGACGAGATCGAGCTTGAAATGCTATTGGACGACACAGCTTCACAATAATGCACTGTGTAAAATATATAAGGAAAAGGGGAACTCAACATGCTCTTTCTTGCGGAACCCTCCGTGGATTATCGAGGTAGCTTTATTCAGTCCGTACGCGAATTTCAGGCTGAAGGTCGGCAACTGCATTATGACCTGAACAGCCTCACCGGTGATTTCGGCGCATTTGTCCAGGAATTGCACGATCAGAAGGACCGATCCAAATTGAAACCTGGAAGAGTTCCTGCATCTGATTTCTGGTTGATCGACGACAACGAGTTCATAGGTCGCCTCTCCCTCCGGCACGAGTTGAACGAGTATCTTTTTAAGATCGGCGGGCATATCGGTTACGAGATCCGGCCCTCAAAAAGAAGACAAGGCTATGGCACGGAGATACTCAGACTAGGATTGGAAAAGGCCAGGGAGTTGGGATTACGCCGGGCCCTGGTCACGTGCGACGAGGATAACATCGGCTCAAAAAAGATCATTGAGCATAATGGCGGCAAGCTTGAGGACGTGCTTAAAATTGAGGGAGAACCAGTAAGGAAGTTGAGGTATTGGATCGATATTCAATAAGGACACCAATATCCGACAAGTTTTAACACTCGAAGAGGTGGACTTGAACCAGTTGCGTGAAGAACTGATAGCGGTGGTTGAGGAGACAATGCAACCAGCTTTTGTTTCGCTGTGGCTATGCCCACCCGAACGCTACAATCAAAAGCAATATCTCAAAGCTACCTGATATACTGTTACAATCGTTATATTCGTTACATTGCTTTCACCAGGGGAGCTTACAGGCTTTGCAATCCACTACAGATGTCGTCGTTGTTGGAGGAGGCGTTATTGGCTGCGCCATCGCCTATCACCTGCGCAAAGCCGGCGTAGATGTCGCCGTTTTAGATCAGGGCGACATTGGCACAGAGGCGTCGAGCGCGGCTGCTGGCCTGCTTGCGCCGTTGGGATCTCTCTCAGGGCTAGGACCGTTCGCCGATCTGTTGCTTACCAGTTTTGCTCTATTTCCAGCCCTGGTTCCAGAGCTTGAGGATGCGAGCGGCATCAACCTGGAATATGAGCAGACCGGCGCGTTGCGTGTTGTACGCAGCGCAAAACATATCCCCAACCTGCGCAAGCGCATGAAAGCGTGGCAACCGTTAGGCTTGCAAATGCACTGGCTAGCAGGAGATGAGGCACGCCAATACGAACCACTTCTGGCAGCCAATGTCTGCGCAGCCATCTACGCGCCCGAAGAATCGCAACTCAAAGCTTCATATGTCGTCAAGGCATTCTCCCTGGCGGCGGCTCATCAAGGGGTAACGCTGTACAGTCATAGAGAAATTATGGGGATACAACGTCAAAACGCTAAAGTCACAGGTGTGTACACTGCTCAAGGAGAAACAATCGGTTGCAATCATCTGGTTATCGCGACCGGAGCATGGGCGGCTCGTTGTGGTGAATGGCTCAACGTCGAGCTGCCAGTCAGCCCTCAACGAGGACAAATACTCACCTTGCTGCAACCCTCACCACCTCTGCGTCATATCATCTTCGGCGAAGCTGCCTATCTCATTCCTAAAAGTGGCAATACCATAATTGTGGGCGCAACGAAAGAAGAGGTAAGCTTCGATAAAAGACTCACGGCTGGCGGCATCGCATGGCTGCTAAGCACGGCCATCAGGCTTGCTCCAGCGCTCGAAAGCAGCCCTCTAGATCAATTGTGGACAGGCTTACGCCCCAGAACACCCGACAACCAACCCATATTAGGACCCGCACCAGGATGGGAGAACGTTTCGCTTGCTGTCGGTCATGGTAGCGTCGGTATTATGCTGAGCGCAATTACAGGCAAAACAATTTCAGAGCTAATAGTTCAAGGAGAAGTACCTGAGATTGTGCAACCCTTTTCTTTGACGAGGTTTAAGCACCCCCATTGAAATTGATAACGTATGTACCACACATCCTCTCAACAGAGTAGATCATGTGATAAGATGAATATGGATACCTTTTATTCTGGCGCAATCGAGAGTACGAATACCACAAAAGAAATGCGAGTGTGTGCCGCATGCAACGACAATTGAAGGCACCAGTCTTGCAAATCAGCGAGACGCGAGGAAATCCTGTCGAGACATTCAGTAGGCAAACTACCCCCATCGGGCGTGTAGTCCAGGTACGCTTACCAGTTGGCAGTTTCACCTGGCATCGACCTGTAGCTGTCGAGGTTCGCCAGGGAGAGACCGTGCACAGGCTGCCTATCCACGACACTACCTCCCGTGCGATTAGCGCCATCATCTTGACAGGGCTGGCAGTAGTTCTTGTTTCGTTGTCGATACGAAGGATACGGTTTAGAAGGAGAAAAACATCATGATTACAGACGAGAAAGCGAGAGCGCCTCTAACGGACTCTACAGAGCAGGTCTTGGGTCGAGTAGTGACTGCAGCTAGGGCAGACACAATTTTTGGGCAACCGGTGGAACGCGGTGACACTACAGTCATTCCTTGTTCTGAGGTCGCCATCGGCTTGGGTATGGGATCTGGAAGTGGTCCAGTAGATGAGAAAGGTAATCAAACCGGTGGTGGCTCTGGTGGTGGAGCCGGTGCCAGGGGCCGTCCGGTTGCCGCCATCGTTATCACCAAAGAAGGCGTCCGTGTAGAACCAATCTTTGACCTCACCAGAATTGTGCTAGCTTCACTCACCACCGGGGCATTCATGTTGTTCTGGGTAGGTCGGCTCTTCCTTATGAAACGTTCAGGCAAGGGACCATCTTTCTCCCAGCTTAGAAGAGTCATTGAGAGATAGCGAGCGAAGGCAGGCGACCACAGCAGAACTAACCCTCGTGGTCGTCTGCCTTCTCCTTCTGTATCTCCCTTATCTGCTTATCTCCACACGCAACCGCATCATCATGAGAACGTACCAACTCATTTTCATTCAGGACTATTGCATATTACTTATTTTCTTGTTATACTTTGTATAACCTACTTAATTGTTTTTAATGGTTATATTGTTCGTATTGATACATTGAGCTGCCAACATTGGCTGCCATGAACATCTCCAGTTGGCTGACAAACCTTTCAGCATACCAATGGTAACATTTCTGAGAAGAAAAGATTCTAGTGTTGAGATCATTAAAATAGGCGAGATTACAAGGTTTTAATGCAATGCAAAGAGCAAATTTGAGCGAAAGCAGCAATGCCGCCAGCGAAAAAGTAACGTTTACCCTCTCAGGGGCACTGCTCGGAGCGCAGCGCACCATCCCTCTGGCAATAAGCGCTTTTGCGATTGGCATTGTCTTTGGTGTGCTGGCACGACAGGCAAAGTTGAGCGTCACGGACGCACTACTGATGAGCGGACTGGTATATGCAGGCGCATCCCAGTTCGTAGCGCTATCGTTATGGACGACCATACCCTTTCCGGTAACAACAATCATCCTCACCACTTTCATCGTAAACCTGCGCCACCTGCTGATGGGAGCGTCACTGCGTCCCTGGTTTTCACGTGTATCACCCTGGAAGGTCTATACCTCGGTCTTTTTCATGGTCGATGAAAGCTGGGCGCTGACGACGAGTGACTTTGCAAAGGGCGGACGCGATGCAGGGTTCTTGTTCGGTAGCGGATTCATCCTCTATATTGCATGGGTCAGCTCCGCTGTTATTGGACGAACTGTCGGAGCATGGATACAGAACCCGGTACAATGGGGGCTGGATTTTGCATTTACGGCGGTCTTCACCGCCTTGCTTGTCGGCATGTGGAAAGGGAAATCAAATCTCCTACCATGGGCTGTGGCAGCAATCGTGGCAGTAGCAGCTGCCCACTGGTTGCCGGGCAAGTGGTATATCCTCCTGGGAGGAATAGCAGGCAGCGTAATTGGAGCGATAACCGATGCAGAGTGAAACCTTGACGCTGCTTACTATCCTGGGTATGGCGCTCGTCACTTATGCCACGCGAGCAGGCGGTTTCTGGTTGATGGGCCTTGTAACTCCCTCACCACGCATTGAAGCATGGCTTCGGCAGATTCCAGGTGCGGTGCTGGTGGCGATCATTGCGCCCACCGTTCTTGCCAGTAGCCTGGCTGAAACACTTGCGGCGCTGGCGACCGTACTGGTGGCAATTCGCACAAAAAACGTGCTGATAGCAATGCTAACTGGAGTTGCGACGGTGGCGATACTGAGGCTTCTATTGAAGTAAGACCACAAGATTTGATCTACAGCAGTTGCTTTCTCATAACCCGCCGCGTTGTTCGGTACCCCAGTTTTCCATAGAGAGATCAAGAAGATATTTAAAAGCTACTTTAACTCCACAACTGCGCTAATACTCGCGCTCTGCTGCGCCGCTTCGATGATTCGTAACGTAGCTACGGCATCTTTAGGATCAACAGGCGGCGGCCCGCCCGTGTTAAGGGCGTCCCGTAAGAGTGCGTAATACCGCTCATAACCGCCCGGAAGCATCTCCACAGGCCCATCAATATGTATACCACCGATTTCAGTAGAGAGCCTTCCCCACTTCTCGCGTGGCTCAAGTCCCCACTCAGGATCGCCGGGCCGCATACCTGTGCTGAGGGCATCTTCCTGGGGATCCACTCCCCATTTCTCGTACGTGCCGCGCAAGCCGCTGATGCGTATACGAGGCCCTGGAAGGCGCGTAACAACGCTCATCCAGAGATGGGCATGCACACCGCTGGCAAAACGGAGCGCGACAAATGTATCATCATCTACCAGCGCACCAGGACGACGTTTCTCAACTTCAGCATAAACCTGGGTCGGCTGACCGAAGAGTTGCAACGCCTGGTCAATCAAATGACTACCAAGATCGAAGAGCAAACCACCTGCTTCCTCCTCACCTGGGAGTTCCCGCCAGGCATCCGGGCGGGGCGCAGCGCGGTAACGCTCAAACCGTGATTCAAAGCGCGTAATCGGACCAAGCAAGTCAAGATCGGCATCGAGCAACCGGCGAATCGTCAGAAAGTCGTTATCCCACCGCCGGTTCTGGAAAACGGTCAGCAATTTGCCCGTGCGCTCGCTGGTCAAGATTAACTGCTCAGCGCTCGATACAGATGGGGATAGAGGTTTGTCAATCACGACAGGCAATCCGGCATTCATCGCCGCGATACCAAGAGGTAAATGTGACCGATTGGGAGTCGCTACTACAACCAGGTCGTAGAGAGAGGGATCACGCCAGATTTGACCAGCCGATGAGAGGATGGCTGCCGCGGGAAAATCGCGATGAGCACGCTCCTGGCGTTCTGGATTACTGGTCACGATTGCCGCCACTTTCATACCGGGGGTGGAAGCGATAAGCGGCGCATGGAAGACTGCGCCAGCTAATCCATACCCAATGATTGCCACTCGTAATGATCGGACAGTTGTAGTATCAGAATTGGTCGATGATGACATACATTGTTACCTCCATGATCGAGAATAAGTCGCAAGGTTGTTTGATTACAGGCAAGGCGTGGATTCGTTGTTATTCTATTGTGTCGCATAATAGCAGAGAGAGGCAAATTTGTCACTGACGGCTTTATTAGCCTGACTAATTGATGATGAGATATGCGATGGGCACATCGCTGGTTGGCGCTGCACTTGCTTGAATAGTGAAAGCGCCTGTCGTCGCTGTTACCCATAACTGCCCTTGAGGATCACTTTGAGGCGTAAGCACAATGATGCTGGCTGGTGTCGCAGCCGCGGCAGGTACGGTAACCGAGGACTGTCCTGCCGGTAACTCGGCTCGCCCAACAGCATTCCCCTGCACTTGTATGCTCCCTTTCCCGACCAGGGCAGTGCCGTTGACACTTTCGGCGTGGACTCCCGTCCCATCGACACTAGAACCAATAGTGCCGGTGCCAGCACCATCTGTGTGACCGTACACTCCGGCTCCACGACCATTGGTCACGCCCTCAACACCATACCACTCGCGACTGCTGCCCAGGACGCCAGCATTTGAGATGCTCTCACCCAGGACTCCATAACCGTCGACCGCAAAGCCATACATACCGGCACTCCCCACGCTCGTCGTCCCGTAGATGCCGTAACTGCTGCCACTGCTCCCCTGGACGCCATAGCCACCTTCACTGTGACCGATGGTTCCACTGCCGGGTCCATCCGTGTGACCATAGACCCCAGCCCCAGTGCCGTCGGCACTGCCCTCGACGCCATAGAGACTGGTAGTGGCGCCCAGGACGCCAGAACCGCTGCTACTGCTGCCGTGAACCCCGGTGCCACTCTCAGCGGTCCCCCTCACCGCATCACCACTGGCGGAGTCGCCCCAAACGGCAAATGTTCGATCGGGAAAATCAACATTGGTTCCACCGGAAGTATCAACAAACTTCTCGGGTGGAGTGGTAGAAGAAGTATCCATGTTTCCCTCCTCTGATTGCTTGATGTCATACCTCGTATTTGGTTGATTGCTTGCTCTAGATAACGAGGTGCGTATTCCATTGAAAGTAAACGGATGAAGAGAGTGCCTTTGGCAGCCCCTTCTCTACTATACCTCAGAGACCCAGCCATTAGATTCACGTACACTCCTCAACATCTGTAGGGGGTGAGGGCGGTTGGGTTGGGAAAGGTGGGCCCTTTATGGTCGCCCGCTGTGGTCCACCTGAGACACTGGCTCGTCGATGGACTATGAACTTTAGCGCGCCCGGCGGGACTCGAACCCACGGCCTGCAGATTAGAAGTCAGCTGCTCTATCCACTGAGCTACGGGCGCATAAGAAACCGGGCTTTCCCTGGCCCAATTCCACCATGATAATAACAAGCTGTATTGCGGTATGTCAAGCATTTCTTCCCCATGCGACTTGACAATCCCCTTAGAACACCATATAATACGAATGTAAATCCGAGTGTACAAGTAAGGATTAACAGGAAGCGACCGACTTTCTGCATCATATATTACCAGGCCTTAGCCTGTAAGATGGAGTACATTCTATGACTCAAGTATTCAATGTGGAGCAGCAGACATACAGTCCTGGGTTCCATGTAGCCGAAAACTACGCGTTCAAGTCCGAAAGAGGACTGAGTCGCAAAGTCGTTGAGCAAATCTCCGAGATGAAAGGCGAACCCGATTGGATGCGCAAGTTCCGCCTCAAGAGCCTGGAACTCTTTGAGAAACGTCCAATGCCAACCTGGGGCGCCGACCTGTCTGGAATTGACTTCGACAACATTTTCTATTACATCAAGCCGGTACAGGAACAGGGTAAAACATGGGAAGACATTCCTGCTGAGATTAAAGATACGTTTGATCGCCTGGGTATTCCCGAGGCCGAGCGCAAGTTCCTGGCAGGCGTAACAGCTCAGTACGAGAGCGAGGCCGTCTATCACAAAGTGCGTGAAGACCTTGAGAAGATTGGCGTTATCTTTACCGATATGGACACGGCCCTGCGCCTGTATCCAGACCTCGTGAAAGAGTACTTTGGCACAATCATTCCTCCATCGGATAATAAGTTCGCATCCCTCAACAGCGCCGTCTGGAGTGGTGGCAGCTTCGTGTACGTGCCGGAGGGCGTGCATGTTGAGATCCCGTTGCAGGCCTACTTCCGCATTAACGCCCAGAACATGGGCCAGTTCGAGCGCACACTCATTATTGCTGCCCCGGGTTCCTATGTACACTACGTTGAAGGCTGTACCGCGCCAACCTATACGAGCGATAGCCTGCATAGCGCCGTTGTGGAAATCCGCGTAGAGAAGGGCGCGCGCGTACGCTATACAACCATCCAGAACTGGTCGAAGAACGTCTACAACCTGGTCACCAAACGGGCTGCAGCCTACGGCGATGCCACGATGGAATGGGTCGATGGCAATATTGGCTCGAAGGTCACCATGAAATATCCGGCAGTCTTGTTGATGGAGCCGGGTGCACGCGGTGATATCCTCTCGGTCGCCTTCGCTTCCGATGGCATGCATCAGGATGCTGGCGCAAAGGTCACGCACCTGGCGCCGCACACCACCTCGCAAATCCTGTCAAAGTCGGTCTCGAAAGGCACCGGTCGCGCTTCCTACCGTGGTCTGGTTCGTGTCAATCCCGGCGCGCACCACACGAAGTCCAGTGTACGCTGTGACGCCCTCTTGCTGGATGAGGATGCCCGCACCGACACCTATCCAACCATCCGCGTCGAAGAGAACCAGACCGAAATCGGCCACGAGGCAACCGTCTCGAAGGTCGGTGAGGATCAGCTCTTCTATCTGATGAGCCGTGGCCTGGACGAATCCGAAGCCTACTCGCTAATTGTCAACGGCTTTATCGAGCCAATCACCAAAGAACTCCCCATGGAGTACGCCGTCGAATTGAACCGCCTGATCCAGTTGGAGATGTCCGGTAGCGTAGGCTAAGCCGATACAATCTTGGATAAGATGAAGAAACAGAGGTTATCAACCGTGTAACCTCTGTTTTTGTTTGCTAAAAGTAAAGACTTAATTTACGCAAGGCAGTTGGGATCCGTCCTATAAGTCCGCACTCTTCGATAAGGGCATTTACAGCTTGCACCATATCTCGTGTTCTGACATAGATACCTGCTACTCGACCCAATGGAAGGAGGTCTGGAACAAGCACCTCAGCATGCCTTACACGTATATACTCCTCCAGAGGATCGATATGACGCATTTTGTTAATACAATTCCAATCAAGATAGTCAAGAAAGCTCACATCACTGTAAAATTCAGTACGACTCGCATTTGTTCCATATGGCCCGCCCGGATAATATCTGCGATCACACTCTTTTCCCATAGTTGCAGGAATAACACCCACTTTTTCATCCCTAAATTTGGAAAGTTGCTGATTGCTCGCATTCCCATTAGTGAATAATACCCCTGGATCTTTTAAGATAGTACGGCTAACCTCAAAAATAACTATACTATCCTGCACACCTTCAGTATACTTGTTATGCAGCATTGGGGGACGCGTGGCAAAATAAAATGGTACATAACTATGCAAAGAACGGAATTTTTGTCTAGAAAAGTCCCAAATATAAATGCGGTCTCTAAAACCCTGCACTTCGTCATTAGCGATAGAATGATAACGAATTCTCTCTTGAAGTACCTTTTGTTTGGAAAGAATTGCCCGCCTCTGAAAAATGCTCCGAAGATTATCAAAATGCACCATATGGTAAATATAACCATTCAGGTAGTTTACTTCCGACATGCCCCACATTCCTTTTATATCTACTACTACGCATCATAGGGAACATTTAGAGACATGTCAAATAACAGCCGAGTTTCGCGTTCTTAACGCTTATTCGTACTATTTATCAATTTCCTGTTTTTAGGATAGGGGTAGTATCTAAATCTCAGTACATTGTATTTATCTCGAGCCAATGGTACAATTGTAGAAAATGGGACAAATTTACTAACTCGTCAGAGCATCATCTATTGAGGGAAAATAGGATGGCGTATATACAGTATCAAAAGGGCGATATCTTCGAATCAAACGCGCAAGTCATCGTCAATACTGTCAACTGCCAGGGAGTTATGGGCAAAGGTCTCGCCTTAGCCTTTAAGCAAAAATATCCTGCTATGTTTAAAGTCTATCAACAAGAATGCAGAACGGGAAAGCTCTGCATTGGAAGACCAACTTTATATCAAAGAAGTACTCCTTGGATCCTCAATTTTCCAACCAAAGATAGCTGGCGTGCCAACTCAAAACTGGAGTATCTAGAAAAAGGCCTGGAGTTTTTAGTCGCTCATTATAAAAATGCAGGTATAAAAAGCATTGCTTTTCCCAAACTTGGATCGCTGAATGGAAAATTGTCGTGGGACGAGGTAGGCCCCATAATGGCTCAATACCTCAGCCAACTCGATATTGATGTCTATATCTATGTTGCTGAAGGCGATAAGGAATATCAGTACGATCCATTACAAGATAGTAAAGCTAGAGAGCGCATTTGGGAACAGTTTAGCGAGATCGCTCTATCTGTGGATCGCCTATGCCAAGAAGTTGGCCTCAGCCGTAGAGAGGCAATAAAAGTGGCTAAGAGCCGAGAAACGATGGAATTTAAATCACAAGCTGATATCGACAGCATTGAGAAGTTAGCCAAAGCTTCTTCGAAAAAAATAAAAGATTACATTAACTGTCAGAGGCTCAGAGCCATTGAACTCCCAGGCCTTCCAAGCACAAGTAGCTCTCATCAACATGTCTCCAACGGATTAACCAAGTCGGCTAGACGAAAACGAAAAAAGCTTGACGCAGTTGTTAAAGGTCCTGTAGAACAATTATTCCCCGAGAGAGAACTAGTCGGCTAGCTGCGTATATACCCTAAATACGATCTCTCGCTCAAGGAGATACCTTTCTTGCCCACAACCCGCCTCTTCCTCGTCCGCCACGGCGAAACCATGGCCAACCGCGAATATCGTTATATTGGCGTCACAGACGAACCTCTAAACTCGCTTGGACAAACCCAGGCAATCCAGCTGGCTGAAGCGTTATCTGTGCTGCCCGTTGCAGTGGTTTACAGCAGTCCTCTACAACGTGCTTTCGACACAGCATTGCCGGTAGCAGCCCGGCATAAGCTCGAGGTACAACGCATCGATAGCCTTCGCGAATGTGATTTTGGCGCATGGGAAGGGTTAAGTAGAGCCGAAGTCATAGCACGCAGCCCAGAAGATGCTCTGCGTTTGCGCGAGTGGGAACAAGACCTGATTATCGCACCACCTGGCGGCGAAAGTTTTGAGCAATTGCAGCAACGTATTTGTACTGCGGTTGAACTCCTATCTCAGGCGCATCCAGACCAGGCGATTGTGCTGGTTTCACACGCCGGACCAATCAAGGTGCTACTGAGCGCCGCGCTTGGAGCGCCTCTCTCTTCTGCCTTTCGTATCTTCCTCGACCCCGCTACAATCAGCGTAGTGGATTGGCGAGATGCGGCGCATGCTACCGTACGACTGGTCAACAGCCACGCACATCTCGGTTGGCAGCAGGCACGTTGGATGTAACAATGCTTTAAACGAACTTTTCAATGCCAGCTAACCCTTTTATTCAGACCACGGAGTCCTGGGTACCGCAATCCGTTCGCCATCCACGTAAATTGCGTCGACCCGCTCGTTGAAAAAACTGAGCAGCTTCTCAATTGGTGTACAGGCAGGCAACGGATCACGGTAGCTCCACACGATATCCTTATAGACCCTATCGCCAGCTCTGGCGGACCAGTACGAAGCCTTGCCCTTATATGGACAATGGGTAATGGTCTCAGACGGCTCCAGCAACTCCATATGAATATCCTGCTCTGGGATATAATAGCGGGTAATAATCCCTGTTTCGAGTAACAGCCGTGGATGCCGGGTATCGGCTACTACCTCGCCTCCCAGCACTACACGGACATGACGAGAGCCTGGTAAAATGTCCACTCGTTTATATGGATCGCGTGCGTGCGCAAAGACCTCTTCATCCTCTTCATACCAGGCATCCATCAGGTTCCAATAAAAAGCCACATAGCCCTTGACCTCCGGTCCGTCAGGTAGCGGATTCAGATAGCTCCAGGCAGCATTTTC
Organism: Chloroflexota bacterium; assembly: GCA_046726655.1. GTDB lineage: Bacteria > Chloroflexota > Ktedonobacteria > Ktedonobacterales > Ktedonobacteraceae > DATMNR01. The sequence continues at coordinate 2,529 of JBKPAZ010000001.1, read as the reverse complement.
TGCCACCTTGTCACCCACCCGCACCGTCCAGTACGATGCATCCCCTTTCAATGGAGAGTGAGTACTGTGTTCAGTTGCCTCCATCATATCCATGCGAACATCTTCAATGGGAAAGTAGAAGACGGGCAATCGTCCTGCTTCGTGTAACAGCATGACATACTTGCTATCAGCGATGGTAACGCCACCGAAAACCGTACGCACGCGCCGGCGACTGTCTTCCCAACGAAACTGCAATCCGGGGCTGAAAGATGGTGAAGCCACCGGGCCAAGTAGTATATCTTCGAGCGCGGGTCTCATACCGTCATATCTCCTTATATTCTCTGTATGAATCAAACTGCTCACCAATCATACCACAATGTGCTGCTAAACCTCTTCCTATGGCTATAATATTGACGTAGAATGGTATCAAACGCTACTCATACACAACTCATAACCAGCACCAGCGTACATACTAATGGAAACCATAGACCCTGCGATATAAAAGAGGTAGGATAGATACTTGGCCCGTTGTCTGAATCCGCGAGCAGGCGGGGGACATGAAAATCCCGCTAAAGCCATAACCTGTCATAGATGCGACTTTCTGGTCCAGGGAGCACACATCGGTATCTACGAAGTAGTCTCCTTTGTTGGCACAGGCACCTACGGCCACGTCTACCAGGTGCGCGAGCCTGCCCCACTCAGCCGCATTTTAGCGCTCAAGGTGCTGCGCACAGACCAGTTCAACGAAAAGGGACGAGACAGCTTTTTTGACGAGGCGCAACGCATTGCTAACCTGCAACACCCCAATATCCTCCCGGTTTATAACTTTGGTCAGATAGAGGATGAACGCCCCTACCTGGTCATGGAGTATGCGCCGAAAACTATTCACGACCTCTTTCGCAAAGAAGATGGCAGCAGGCGACTTGTATACGCAGAAGAGCTTGTGCCATATATTCAGCAGGCAGCAGCAGCGCTTTACTACATTCACGAGAACGGCCTTATTCACCAGGACGTCAAGCCCGGCAACCTGCTGATTGGACGTAATGGACAGATCCTGCTCGCAGATTTCGGCGCGACGTTCTATCTTGGGATGCAAACGCACGCATCTCTGGGTGAAGTCACTGGCACTGCTCCTTATATGCCGCCTGAACAGTGGCAGGGCAATCCACGGCGCGACTCCGACCAGTACGCGCTCGCCGTCTGTGTTTATGAATTGCTGGCTGGTCGCCCGCCTTTTGCCTACAAATTTATTGAGCAGATGTGGAACGCGCATTTGAACGAAGAGCCGCCCACGCCACAGCAGTGGAATCCACGTATCCCGGTAGAGGTAAGTGCTGTGCTGGTGCGTGCGCTGGCAAAGGATTATCACCGGCGTTACAACACCATCACTGAGTTCGCCGAGAACTATACCAGCGCGGTACAAACAGCTCTGCAACGCTATGCCTGCCAGCGCTGCGGGCACCAGAATCGTAGTGGAGCGCGCCGTTGTAGCGCTTGCGGCTCCGATTACGATGATCGCTGCTGTCCTTATTGTGAAACACCTGTACGTTTTGGGCAGCGCTGTTGCTCAGTCTGTGGCCGGCTCACCATACCACCCACAATGGTGGCCCATAGTCCTCTTTCAGGAGTCGGCGCTCGCCAGGGACGATATGTCATCAAGCATGTTTTGAAGCATACCGAGGAAACAAAAGTGATGACGGCTATCGCCATCGATACCCAGGCCAACGATCAGAAGATCGTTTTGAAACGCTGGGAGTGTACCGATGTTCCTGTCGCTCGCCGCGCCAGGGAACTGGTCTACTATGAGAAAGCGACTGAACCCTTGCTGCGGCTACACCATCCACTGATTCCTGCCGTACTTGATCGTTTTGTCGAGGGGAAACATTACTACCTGGTGCTCAAATATATCGATGGTGAAAGCCTGGAGGAACTGCTCCAAAAGTTGCTGAGACCGCTATCCGAACGTGAAGTTCTAGGCTATATGAATAACATGCTGAATATATTGAGCGCGCTGGATCAGCAACGGCCCCCCTTGCGTCACTTTGATATCTCGCCCGCCAATATGATCATTGAAAATACGCGCGGGCGCGCTATTTTGACGGGCTTTCAGATTCCCACACCCCCACCCGAAAAACAGAATGCAATGAGCAATCATCGCACCACCCGCAAGATCGCTACTTCCCCGTATGTGCCGGTGAAAGACTCTCCCTACGATCATCGCACCTGCATTTACATGCTCGCTGCAAGCATGCACCATGTGCTCACAAACGTTGCCCCGCCTCATTATCCCTCGTTCCCAGCGGCACGCACGCTCAACCCGCTAATTTCACCTGAACTCGAGGCAATCCTCAGTCGCGCTCTGCAGGAAGATAGAGAGTTACGCTACCAGAGTTATGCAGAGATGCAAAGGGACATAAAAAAACTTTTATAGGGCAAGCCTCGTCACTTCATTTCGCCAGCATCGTCCATCATACCTGAAATGTAGTGGCGAGGCTTGCCCTCGCCAGGTAACACGCCAAGATGTTCTTATTGCCTTAAACCTCTTGCACC